>DBMA01000028.1 GCA_002298905.1 Mycoplasma sp. UBA710
AATCAAAAGGTCTTAATTTACTGATATCAACTTTTTTAGTAGTTTGATCGAAAATAGCATTATTAATATCACCATAATATTGTTGTAATCCAATCACTACATCAGTAGAAGTATTTAGAATGTGATTTACAATATCTTGATAAGAATTTCAATATTTACCTTGTCATAAATATTTAAAACTTTCTCTTGCCTCTTGGTCTCTTGCTATAATATCTTTATCATTTAAATGGTTAGTAATTGTTGTAGTTAAAGTAGCAACATTTGATCCAATTAAAGGAACTGCTAAAATAGAAGCAGTTAATATTGAAATTATTTTATTTTTTTTATTCATAGCTTTCACCTTTAACAATTTTATTATTTTCAATTGCTCAATTAATTAGTTCAGATTTTGAATAGAAAATTTGATCATATCCTGGTAATTGATATTGATTAATAGTTGAAACAGTTGAATAAACTGCAAAGTCATATTTAGTTAATAAATAGTTAAGAGCTTGATTATAACTATCAAATACTTTATATGATCCTGGCTGGTTTGAATCGCCTACTAAGTACAATTCAACTTCTCTAACATCTTTTAAATCTTCATAGTATCTAGCAAAGTTTAAATCTTTAGTTAAAACTTCTTTCGATTCCACTTGAAACATTGATGAAAATTGGAAGAATAAATTATTGACAATTTCATCATTGGTTGGTTTAGTTGTAGAAGTTAATGATGCAATATTTGGATCATAAATAATGTATTTATTATCTGTATTATTATATTCAACATTTTTTGCTTGAGATCATGAATTGAAAGGAATGATATATTCATTTTCTTCTACATTTTTATAATCAGGTTTACCATCAACAATGTTTGGTAATTGAACTATTTTAACTGCTTTAATATCATTAATAACTGTTTCTATTGCTTTTTGAATTGAATAATTATCATTACTACTAATTACATTACCATTAGCAAATGTTAAGTTATTAATAAAATATTTTGATTGAGTAGCATTATTTAAAATATCATTTTTAATTTTTTTATGAACAGAATTAATTAATGTTTCTTTTGTTGGATTATTAATATCATGATAATTACCTAATGTTTCAAAAACATCATTAGGTCTTGATAATAAAGGAGTATTAGTTGCAATAGTTTCATATGAAAATACTTTTTTAATATTATTAGAGATAGGCACATATAAATCATTAATAATATCTTTTGCTTGAACATATTTTAATGTGTCTAAACTTTCATAAAGTTTACCATCATAATAGTATTGGTCTTTAACATAAGCTGAAGTAATTTTTTGAGGTTGAATTAATTTCATATTGTCAATATTATTTTCATTTAATGTTAATAAACCTCAAAACATAGTTGTTTTTTGCCCACCATTTCAAATGTAGTTAACTGAAGAATCATTACTTGTATAAATATATGAATAATAATTTGTTTTAGGAATAAATGCACCTTGCACAAGATCTAAAACAACAAAAGCTACATCTAGATAAGGTATAAATTTGGCAATAGATTTTGATAATGAACTAAATTTACTAATTAAATTAGTTAAAGTACTATTTTGTAAATTACTAAAAATATTGCTATTTGATAAAATAGTATTTAAATTAGTAAATAATTTTCTCATATTACTATAAATATCTGCAATATTTGATTTATTTATAAATGAATTTTCATAATTATTAATTCCACTTTTAATTTCATTAATTAATTGATTAATTCTTTCTTGATCTTGATTAATTGAGGCAAAATATTCATTTAATCAATTAATAGGTTTTAAATTTGAAAAAGTTTGACAAACTATTTTTAATGAATTAATTTCATTATCCCTATTTTCAAAAATAATTCGATTTAATAATTGACTTAAAACATTATGTAAATTATCATCTTTAAAATTAATTTTAGTTAATTCATATTTATAGTTTGTTAATTCTGATGAAATGTTGTAAATTAAATTAAACAACATAAAATCTTCAAATGATACATAACCAATGTTATTGATAAGGTTTTTAAACATAATACCATATGAATTATTTTTATTAATTATGCTTTTGAAGTTTTCAAAAATAGAATTATTATATCTAGTTGAATTAGGATTATTTTGTAATTCTAATCTTGCTTGTTCAAATAATAATTTATAAGCTGAATTAAAGAATAATGTATTAGTTGTTAAATCAGCTGCTAAACTTAAATCTTCAGCATTTGCTACAGTGGTTGATTCAATATTATGATTATTTCATTGATAATAAAAACTATTAGTTGTTGTTGAAGAAAACATTAATCATAATTTTTCATATTGTTTATCATATTGAGCATCTAAAGAATAGTTACCATTAATTGTTGTTCTTTGGTTTTTAATAAAGTTATTTAAAATAGTAAAATCATATGGTAAAAGACCATGAGCTATTGTTGCATTTGTATTTGCTAAATTAATAATATTAATAGCATTAATAAATTCTGAAAAGTATCTAATTTGATCTGTATAGTATTTAATATCTGCATTGAAATCTTTTGTATTTGATTTAAAATCTAAAATTTTTTCAAATGATAATTTTTCTTTTTCATGTCCATTTTGAGAAGAATATAAAAGTTCTGTAGGGATTAATTTAGCAACATTTTTATCAATTTCTTGAGCTATTTTATTAAATATTACTCTAGTTGCTTCAATTAAATCATTTTTAGCTCCATGATTGATTAAACTATCAATAATTCATGAATAAGAAAGAATAATAGCATAAAAAGTATTATAACTTTTTCCTTGTTGAATATTATTCATAAAGTTTATATAATCTTGATATAGATTTAAGTTGAATTCTTTTAAACTATTAAAGTATTGTTTTAAATCTTGATTGATATTTTTAATATTGATTATTGGTAAAGAATTTTCTTCACTTTCGCTAGTAGCATCTTCTTCAACTAAAATGATTCCTAAAAAATTAGCAATTTGTTGAGCATCTTTTTCTTGTGCTACTAATCATTCATTATCATTTACTTTTCTTCAATTTTTAGTATTGGAAATACTTTGAATATCATCAGTAGATAAAGCAAAATAAGGACCAAATAAAGTATTTTCATCATCTTTTGAAAGATCGATAACATATGATGATTTACCACTTGTATTTGATACTTTTGTATAATCAACATCTGTCATTAAATCTTTAATCTTAAGCGGATTAATATCAGAAGCAGATAAATAATATTTAGTATTATCTATTGGCATAGTAATTTCTAAATATTGATTACTATTTGTTTTAATAAAATTAGCAAATTCAATTTTGGCATTTATTGATTCATTTGAAGTTCCTTGATCAATTAAATAATTTTTATTAATAGAACTAGAATGATTATTATTTGAACTTAAAATAGAAATTTCATTATTACTTTTAGATGAAAACCCTTCACCATTTTGACTATAATATTCAGAAGATAAATATAATTGTAATTCTTCTTTATTTTTGAAGTACATTCCATTGAAATAGTAAGCATCATGAATTGTAAAATATGATTTTTTAGCTAAATCTTCTGATTCATATAAAGAATTATTCAAACCACGATAAATTGTTGTTGTATTGATGTTATTGTTATTAAATTGAATTCTTGATAAATCATTATAACTAATTCCATTAACATCATCAGATACAATATTTTGTAATGATGTAGTACCTGAAATTTTCTGAATTTGATTACCAACAGCTTCTCTTAATAATGCAGGATCTGTGTAGTAAATCATTTGTCCATTTTTAGTAATAGATCATTTATTTCTAGATTCTATATTAGCAGTACCTACAAGACAATTTTGTTGAATATAATTTTCAAGATCTGAATAACTATTAAAAACATAATTACCCATTGAATATTTAGTAGTTAAAATATTTCGATTATTATTTAGCACAGAAGATAAAGAAACACTTGTAACACAGATTGCAGAAACAGCTAAAAATCCACTAACTCCAATAATGCTTTTTGCTTTTTTACTTTTTAAATTTATTTTAGACATATTTGCCTCTTTTTTATATTATTTTAGGTTGTTATATTATTTAAAATAATAATATAATTTTACCATTTTTAATTCAAATAATAGGCAAATTTAATCAAATTAATGATTTTCTATATTTTTATAGTTATTATTTTTAAATTTATTCATTGCAATTAGATAAGAACCTATAAAGATAAAAACAAGAGCTGTAATATAAATATCACTATGAGATAAATAAGTATTATCTTTAATTGAGAAATAATAAGAATATTGATTTAAGTTAGTATTATTGGGACTAAAAGATATACTAAATAAATTAGGTAAGCTATTAGATAATTTGTTTAGGAATCTTTTTGCACTGTAAATACTAAAAGTATTTTGATCAACATAAGTATCTCAGGAGGTTTTGTCTATTATTGAAGGATCAATATTAGTTAAAGAAGTAACATTTTGATATGTTCCATTAATTGTTAAATATCCTATTGATTGATTTTGAAATCTAATTAAATCATTTTTGATAAAATCAAGATCTGAACTAGAAGGAGCTTTGTTTTCATCGATATTTTTTATTGTTGGATAAATATTATTTACATTATCAAAAACAGGAATTGCATTTCCATAGATATTATTAATATTATTTTGAGTATTTTCACTAGTTCATAAATATTGCAATAAATTAGCTAAAGATGAATTATATAGAATTTCAATTCTTGTTAATAGATCTGGTGTTTTCGATGATAATCATGAATAATCTCTTTGATAATAAAATAATTGATTATAAATAGGATTAATACCTAATAGACATTTTAAAGTATTAATTTCTTTTTTATCTAATTGATTTCAATTCATGCTTGTATTATTTTGTAAGTTATCAAGCAATTGCTGTATTAATAATTGATTATTAATATCAATATAATTACCATCGTTTGCTTTGGAAATATTATTAATATTGCTTATTAATAAATTTTCATAATCAACATTATCTAAAAATAAAGGATTAATATCTTCAGGTCTTAATACTAAAAAATTAGTATATTGATTATTAAAATTTGAAAAATTATAATTTTCATAAAAATTCTTTAACAGAGAATAATTTTTATCTATTTGGTGGTTATTATAATCATTAATATCAAAAATATTTTTCATTAATAAAGCATCAAATGAAACAAATATTTCTCCTGGAATAAAATAACTATAAATTGGTGAAGAATTAATAATTTTAATTTCATTCTTGTTGTTATTAACATAAATTGGATTTATTTTGTCTACAATATATGTTTCAATAGTATTATTTTTAGCAACAGATAATTGAGCAAAAGAATTACTATTTTGTGGATTAAATTCTAATTTATTTTGATTAGCAAATAATGGTCTAGTAAAAATAGGAATCATTCATAAAAATATAATTAATAAGGAAATGATAGCAAATCCAATTCTTTTAAAAAAGATAGCAATAAAAATAAATAATGAAATATAAAATAAATTAATAAATGGATTAATAAATATGTTTGATACAAAAAAGAATAATATTCATTTAATATTAATTTGTGTTGATAAAGTAATAATTAAATTTAAAATAAATTGAGCAAATAATGACAAAAATCCTATTGTAAAAATAACAATAAATCGAGCAACAAATATTTTTGTTTTACTAATTGGTAAAGATATTAATGTTCAATCAAGACTATTATATTTACTTTCTGAAAATAAACGATTAATTAAAACAATATTTAATAATATTAAAATGATTTGAGGTAATAATGAAATATATAGTGAATTATTAATTAAATTTGTATTAGTTAGGTGTAATGTTAGAACAATTAATGATTGAGAAACAATTAATAAACTGACTAATAATCAAATATAAATATTGTTTTTTATTAACTTTCAAGAAAAAATAATAATTTTTATAAATCATTTATTTTTTAAATTATTATTAATTATATTTTGGCCTTTTGCTAATCAATTATTCATTATTTTCTCCAAGAATTATATTTTTATATTTTTTAATTAAGTCTTTACCCTCTATTTTTCCACTTCATTTAATTTGTCCTTTTTTGATAAAAGTAACTGAATTAATATAGTTTTTAATTTCGTCCAAAATATGTGAAGAAATAAAAATGGTTGTATTATTTTCTTTGTTCATTTTTAATAATTCTTTATATAAGCTCATTCTTGTAGAAACATCTAGAAAAACCGTTGGTTCATCTAAAATTAAAAAATTTACTTTAGTTAAAATGGCTTGTATCAATAAAATTTTTTTAGCTTGACCGGACGACAGCTTATTAGGATTTTTTTGACTAACTTCTTCTATTTCAAATTTCTTTAATAATTCTGCAATTTCTATTTTGATTTTTTCATAATCATTTCTTGTTAAAGAAGCTATATTGAATAAATAATCTATAACATTTAAATAAGAAGGAAAAGAATTTTTATCTGGAATATAAAGAAAACCTATTCTTGCATTAACATTATCTCTTATATTTAATCCATTAATAAAAATATCACCTTGATAATCATTATTTAATCCCGAAATAATTTTTATAGTAGTAGATTTACCAGCACCATTTTCACCAATAAAAGCATGAAAATCACCTTTTTCTATTTTGAAGTTAAGATCATTTAAGGCAAAATGTTTATCTTTTTTGTTATATTTCATATAAACATTTTTTACTTCTAATGTATTGTTTATTTTATCTTTATTATTCATAATTATTAAACTACTATTATTTTTTAATTTTAGGAATTATTTTTAATTTAGGATTAATTCCTAGAAAAGCAGCTCCTCATCCTGTGTGAAACATTGTTGCTAAAGATGCTTCATAATTATGATCGACTTTTCTTTTTCAATGTTTTTTAACAGCTTCTTCAAAAATATTAGCAATTAATTGATCATAAGCATAGATAATAGTAATTTCAAAATCATTAATATTCATATTCTCTTTTTTAATGAAATTTTCTAATTTACTAATAACTTTTTGAGCACCTAATTTTTTAGAACTAACAATACCTGCTGATGATAATTCATAATCAAATTCTACAATAGTAGATAATTTTAGAGAAGTCATAATTGTTTTTTTAATTCCCTTTAATCTTCCTGATTTAATGAATGTTTTTAATTCATAAGGAATAATATAACCAATAGATCTTACATCATATCATTTAATAAATTCAATAATTTCATCAATAGTATAATTGTTTTTTTCATAAAGTTTTTTTGCTTCTATAGCAATATCTAAAAAAGCTTTTCCTACTAATTTATTATTAAGAACTTTTACATTAGAATATTTTTTAGATAAACTTAAAATAGTATTATGAGATGAAGATAAATATGAATTAATTGGTAAATATAAAACATCTGTATATTTTTGTGATAATTCAATCATTTGTTCTTCTATAGTAACAACTGAAGCAAGAGAAGTTTTAAAATCATTAGCCTTTTGAAATTTTTTAACTATTTTATATTTTTCATTTTCATTATAAAAACCTTCTAATCATTGTTCTTCTTCGATAAATAATTGGAGAGGTGTTAAAAAAATATCTGGATATTCTTTTAAATCTTTTTCTAATAAAGAAGAAAATGAAGAAATAACTATAGCAATTTTTCTTTCACTCATAAAAATTAATTATTATTTTCTTTCTTGTTTTCTTGTCCTTCTTTGTTTTTTGAAGTTTTATTATTGTCTTCTAATTTAAATGTAATTTTTTCTTTTTCAAATTTTATATCAGGATTTAATGTAGTAATAATTTTATCTATTAATAATTCATTAATTAAAGGAGTTTCAATTTGTTCTTTTTTAATCATTTTAGCAGCCATAGCAGGTTCAATATTATATAATTTACCAATTCTTTGATATTGTCTAGCAAAATCATCATCAGTAGGTTTTATTTTTAATTCTTTTGATAAAGCTGTATAAATAAATGATTTTTTAATTGATTTTTCAGCTTCTTGATTAAGTTCTGATTTAACTTTATTATCATTATAACCAGTTACATCGAAATAATCTTTTTTACTAAATCCTTGATTTTTTAAGTTTTCTTCAAATTTTTTGCTTAATGCTTGTAATTCTTTTAAAACAATAGCTCTTGGTGTTGGAATTGTATTTTCTTTAATAATTTGTTCAAGAAATTCGTTCATAAATTCTGTTCTTCTTTTCTCAATTATTTCTCTTTTTGATAAATCAGTTAAGTATTTATTTAAATCTTCTTTGTTTTTGACATCTTTGATATTTAAAGAAACAACAAAATCATCATTCATTTCTTGTTTTTGATGTGATTTAATTTCATGAATTTTAATTTCAAATTTAGCATCTTTGTCTCTAAATTCTTCTTTATAATAATCTTTTGGAAATTTAACATTAATTGAACCACTTCAACCTAAATTTTTACCAATTAATTGATCTTCAAATCCGGGTATAAAAGTATTTGAACCTATTTTTAATTCATATTTTTTAGCCTCTCCACCTTCAAAAGCTTCACCATCCAAAAATCCCTTAAAATCAAAAATGATTAAGTCTCCTCTTTCTACTTTATCATCCTTATTTTCTTTGGGTAATAATATTGTTCCTCTTGATAACAAATCATTGATTTGATTATTAACAGATTCTTTTATTTCTTTATCTGTTGGATTTTTAAATTTAATGTTTAATTTTTCTCAATTTTTAATTTTAATATTAGGATAAATTGGATAGATAAAAATAATTTCTAAATAATCATTAGTAATTTTTTCAATGCTATATGTAGGAGAATCTAAAATTATATCTTTTTTTTCATCAATATGTTTTGCAGCATCTTTAACAGCAATGTTTAATATTCTAGAAATTGCATCTTCTCAAATTTGATTTGGTAAAATCATTTTTTTAGCTATTTCTAGAGGCACTTTTCCTGCACGATATCCCTTTACTTTTAATTTTTTAGAAAGATTATTAAATGATTTATTTTGTTCTTCTTTTCAAAGTTTTTTTTCTACAGGTACAATGATTTTTAATTCAGAATTTTTTTCATCATAATTTTTTTCTACTTTTAATTCCATTTTTAGTCCTTTATTTTAATAGTTTAAATATTATTATATTTCTTAAATATGCAACATTGCATGATAAATATATACTAATGAATTATAACATTAATAAAATTATTTTTTATTAATGATATTGTAAATTTTTGTTTCTTTTTCATTCAACTCAGATATTTTTTTTATTCCCAACATAACATTTGCAATATTGATGATTTCATTATTGATATTTTGATATTTAAAAAAAAGAGAATTAGGAAATTCTTCAATCAAATAAATGAAAAAAATTTCTTTACAAATGTCATATAAAGAAGGATTTTTAAAATTGTGTTCTTCTAAGTCGACCATATTTTTAATTGCAAAATTGGTTTCAAAAATTGTTTTATTTTTAATAGGATTAATCTTAAATCCATTAATAATAAAATCATAATTTATTTCTTGGCTAGTTAATGCATTATAAATTATAATCTTAATATTTTTGTTTAAATTTGGTAATTGAAAAATTTTATCAATTATTTTTTCATAACCTTTTCAATTTTGTTCTTCAAAATAAGTTGAAATTTCTAAAAGAAAATTTTCTTCATATTGTTCAAAATTCGCAAAAATATCTATTATTTCATCACGAGAATAATATTTTCTTTTTTTCAATTTGTCTTTCATCTCTAATTCATTCAATAATTTCTTAAAAATCAATTCATATTTTTTGGGAATATAAGGCATTGATAATTCATCTTGAATTATTTTCAAAGCTTCTTTTATTTGATTATCCTTTATTAAATTATTTATTTTTTCAATTGTTTCTTCATAAAAATTTTTGTTCATATAATAAAAAATTCTACAAATATTTTACTTGTAGAATAAAATTTTATCTAATTTAATAAATTATTTTAAATAGATAGGACGTTCAATATCTATTTCTTCTGCTGTATAAACATCATTAACAATTCTTATATTGAAATAATATCTAGTAACAAATTTTCTTATTTGGCCTTGTTTATTAATAACTGTTAAATTTGTAAAAAATTGAGAACCTTTATTTCCTTGTCTAAAGTAATCATAGTTAGCATCTGCTCCGCCAAAGTATTGAATTTTTTCTTTTACTTCAAATGCTCCTACACCAATTGTGTTAAGGTTTATTGGTAAATCAATAATTTTATTTAATTGATTTCCACCAATATTAAATTGAATGTAATTATATGCAAACGCCTCAACACCAATGGAAGTAATTTTGGAATTTCCTAAATTCAATCCTTTATTAGTAATTTTACAATTTTTAAAAGCATTTTTACCAATTGATGTAGTATTAGATCAATCTTTAATTTCAGTAATTAAATTATTTTCAAATGCCCCATCTCCAATAGTTGTTAAATTTGTATTTTTAAAATCTACATAAGATAATTTGTTTTTTTGAAAAGCTTCATTACCAATAGTAGTTAAAGATGATGATAATGATAAATCATTGATATTATTATTTGCAAATGCTCTATTTCCAATTATTGTAATGCTATTAGGTAAAGATAATGATACTATGTTTTTATTTTCAAATACTGAATCATTAATTTTAGTTAAAGGACTAGAAATTAACCTATTACCAGCATTATCTCTTATTTCATATCTTTCTTTAATATCAATAATAGGATCATTTCCTGTATATCTTACAATTGTGTTTCCTTTAAAATGGATACCATCCTTAGTCACATATTCTAATGAAGAATTACAATCATTTAATGGATCCGGATTGTCGATAATTTTATTAAGAGATTTTTGCACATTTTTATCATTATTTCATTCAACTAGATAATGAATATTGAAAGAAATACTATAATCCATTGAAGAATAATCACTTTTTTCATTTTTATAATTTATTGTTAAATTTCCATTAATAGTAAATCCATTATTTGTAGTAATAGACAAATATTTTTGGTTATTTAACTCATTATATAAATTGATATAATCATTATAAGTTTTAATATTTTTACATTTAGATTCTAAAAATATTAACAATTCAGAATAAAGAAATTCTATACATTGATTAAAATTAGCCACAATTTTTAAATCACCAAATTTAATATCACTAGAATAAATATTTTTATTATTTTTATCAAAAATATTTAAATTAATAATTTGATTTTGAATTTTAAAATTAGAAATATATATAATGATATTTGATGATGTTGATCTTTTTAAATCAATTTCAATATCTTTTGTTTCTAAATCTTTATTTTTAAAATGATAATTTTTAGAATCTAAAACTAAATTTTTTCCTAAAATTTGTATTTCAAATTTATCAATATTAGAAATAACTTTAGCACTTTCAACAACTGAATTATTTGAAGGGATAATAGGTAATTCAGGTTCACTAGGAACAGTAGGAATTTCAGGTTCTTCAGGTTTAATAGAAGATGTATTATTGGTTGTTGAATGGTTTTTAGCAACTAATATCACTGTCACACCAATTGCACTTAAAGTCAAGACAGATAAAGAAGGTATTAAAATTTTAGATAATTTCATAGTATAAAAAAATTCCTTGCAATTAATAATAAATGTACTATATATTTTAAAAAAACATTTTATAAAATATGTTAAATAAAAATACTATCATAAATTATATTAATAACTATTAAAAAGCTTCATTATTATGTTTTTACAATTCATAATTTAAATTGAATAAAACTTATGAATTTTAGTTTTAAAATAGAAAAATCTAATCAATTTTAAAATATTTTATATTTTATATATTTTGGTAAAATTTCTTAATATAATGCTACTTAGATT
>DBMA01000011.1:0-364 GCA_002298905.1 Mycoplasma sp. UBA710
AAACTTTGTGTAAAAAGCTCCATAAACAATAAATAAAATCTTATGAATATGTAATTCTGAGACATTATTTTCTTCTAATTCAAATTCTTTTGTGCTTCTATTCAAATTACTATTGTTTTTTTCGATAAAACTAATTAAATTTACTTTTTCTACCATGACCGCAAATACCCCTCTATATATAAATAATTTTATATCAAAATTTTTAATAAATAAAATTAGAGTTATTTTTTGAGTTATTTTTAACTCTTTTTTATTCTAATTTTGTTAGATTCATTTTTTGTTGATATTTAGTTTCCTAGAAAGGATATTGTTTCATAATTAGATAATCTTATGTTCTTAAATTAATTAAATTTTTAATTTTTTC
>DBMA01000011.1:680-20023 GCA_002298905.1 Mycoplasma sp. UBA710
TAATTAAATTTTTAATTTTTTCAAAATGTCATCAATTTTTGTTTCATCAATTTCTTTTAATCTTTTTTCATTTGTTTCAAATATTTTATTTATTTTTGTAGCAGCTTCTTCTACAATTTCATTTGATGTTTTTTGATCAAATTGAACTTTAAAATATTGATTGTTTTCATTAATATTATAATTAATAATTGGGTATGCTATTCCAGGAATTTTTGATATTTTAGCAAAATTATCATTAATGATATTATCAATATTAGCAGTGTGATTAAAGTTCATCATTACAATTTGATTATTGTTAGTGTTAATAACAAAATTAGTTGCTTGATTTTTAATAATATCTCTAACAATATTTTTGCTACTTATATTTTTAAAAAATTGTTGTCCCTTGGTAGCTCTTGATGAATAGACAATAGTTGAAAAATTAATGTTTTTATAATTATTGTTACCAATAATTAATGTGATGGAATCTTTATTATTCGCTATTCCAAAAGCTGTTACTCAATTATGTTCTACTTTAATTAAAGTATTTCCACTAGCTCTTGCTGAAAGAATTGGTAATTCGTTTTCACTAAATTTAACAGTATGAGTAGTATTAGTTGTGATAATAATATCTTCAATTCCATTTGATATTTTTGCAGCTATTAATTGATCATTTGCTTTTTTAAAACTAATCGCTTTCATTGTTTTAGAAATTCTTGATGCTTCAAAATCTTTTAATAATACTCTTTTACCTATTCCTAATTTTGTAACTAAAATGACATAAGCTTTGACATTAAATGAGTTAATATCAATTATAGAAACAATTTTTTCATTATTACTAATCTCTACAAAATCACTAATAAATTGTCCTTCTTCTTTTCATTTAGTTTCATTAATTTTATGAATAGGAATAATTGCATAATTTCCTAATGAAGTAAAAACTAGTAATTTATTAATAGTATTAGAACGGTCGAAATAAATAATTTGGTCATTTTCTTTGATAGCAAATGTTCCTATTTCATTAGATTCAAAAGTTTTATTAGTAATTCTTTTCAAATATCCATCTCGAGAAAATGAAATTCAACAAGATTCTTTTTTGATCAATTCTTCTTGTTTAATGTTAATGTTTAGTTCTTCTTCATAAATTAATGTTTTTCTAGGTCTTGCATATTCTTTTTTAATTTGTTTAAACATTTCAATTAAATGCTGATCAAAAGCATTAGAATCTGATAATAATAATTTATAATAAGCAATCTTTTCTTCTAATTCTTTTTTCTCTTCATGATAAATAGAAACATCTGTTCGATTTAAACGATATAGTCTTAATTCAGCAATTGCGGTAGCTTGAATTAAAGTGAAATGTAAAATATTTTGTAAGTTCGCAATAACCCCTTGTTTACCTCCTGTAGATTCACGAATTACTTTAATAACTTCATCAGGAATTTCACTAACTCTAATTAATCCAATAATGATTTCTAATCTTTTTTCAAATTTGGCTAAATCAAATTGAATTGCTCTAGTTTTAACAATTCTAATGTGATTCAAATAAGCATTAATCATTTTATCAATTCCTAAAATTTTAGGCGCATAATCCACAATTGTTACCATATTGTAGTTATAATAAATTTTCATATCTGTTTTTTGCATTAAAAAATTAACAATAGTTTGACTATTGACATTTTCTTCAAGAATAATTGCAATAGAAATTCCATTTCGATCTGATTCATCACGAACATCTTTAATTCCATTAATTTGACCATTAACTCTTAATTCATCAATATCACGCACTAATTTTGATTTGATAACTCCAAAAGGAATTTCTAAAATTCTAATAACTTCATTTTTATTTTCTTTTTCAATAATGTATTTACTACATAAATTAATTCTTCCTTGACCTTTTTCAAAAGATATTTCTATTCCTTTAGTTCCGTAAATAATTCCGCCTGTTGGAAAATCAGGTCCTTTAATATATCTCATTAGTGATTTTCAAGAAATTTCTGGATTTTTAATTTTAGCTACAACTGCATCTAATAATTCACCTAAATTATGAGGTGGTATTTCTGTAGCAAAACCTGAAGCAATTCCTTTAGCTCCATTTAAAAGTAAGTTAGGAATATATGAAGGTAAAACAGTTGGTTCTTTTTCAGTATCATCAAAGTTAGGAGCAAAGCTAACAGTATTTTTATCTAAATCTCGCAACATTAAAGAAGAAATTTTTGATAATTTTGCTTCAGTATAACGCATAGCGGCAGCTGGGTCATCATCAATTGAACCTTTATTCCCATGCATTTCAATTAATGGTTCTCCCATTTTTCAATCTTGAGCCATTCTAACTAAAGCTTCATAAATAGAACTATCACCATGTGGGTGGTATTTACCAATAACATCTCCCACTACCCGAGCAGATTTTTTATATGATTTTTCATTTTGCAATCCTAAATCATTCATTGAATACAATATTCTTCTTTGCACTGGTTTTAAACCATCTCTTACATCTGGTAAAGCACGTTGTTGAATAATATATTTTGAATAGCGAGCAAAACGATCAGACATAATCGAGTCTAATGATTGATATTCTAATTTTTCATCATAAATAATTTTGTCTTTACTCATTATTGATCACCAGTTTCTTTATTATTTACTATATCATGACCTTGATTAATTTGAAAATTATCTTCAAGTGAAAATTCTACATTTTTATTAATTCATTCTTTTCTAGGTTCAACGGCATCCCCCATTAGAACCGAAACTCTTCTTTCTACAATTGCTTCATCTTGAATTGTTACTTTGATTAAAGTTCTTGATTTAGGATCCATAGTTGTTTCTCATAATTGATCAGAATTCATTTCTCCTAATCCTTTATATCTTTGAATTTCAAATCCTCTAACATTGTTTGTTTTTAAATAATTTTTTAAATCTAATTCTGATCAAAAATATAGATTTTCTTTTTTATTTTTATTATTAAAACTTAATTTAAATAAAGGAGGTTGAGCAATATATAACATTCCTGCAGCTATTAAAGGTTTCATATATCTAAAGAAAAATGTTAAAAGTAAAATTTGAATATGAGCTCCATCTGTATCAGCATCTGTCATAATAATTACTTTATTATATTTAGCATTTTCTATTTTAAAATCTGAACCAATTCCGGCATTAATACAATTAATGATTGTTGCAATTTCTTCATTTTTTAAAATATCAATCAATCTTGCTTTTTCAGTATTCAACACTTTACCTCTTAAGGGCAAAATGGCTTGAAAACGACGATCACGTCCCATTTTAGCAGAACCTCCAGCCGAGTCTCCCTCAACTAAATATAATTCTCTTTCTGAAGCTTTATTAGATAAAGCTGGTGTTAATTTACCTGATAAAATTTTTACTTCACTCATTTTATCTTTAGCTTTTCGAGATTCATTACGTGCTTTTCTTGCTGCTTCACGAGCTTCTCGAGATTGTTTAGATTTTAATAAAATTTTCTCCGAATTTTTTTTATTTTCATTTAATCAGAAATAAAGATTCTTTTGAATAGTTTCTTCCATAATTTTTTTAATTTCAGGAGTAGATAATTTATCTTTTGTCTGACCTACAAATTCTAAAATTGCTTCAGGAATTTTTACTGAAACAATGGCTACCAAACCTTCTCTAATATCTGATCCTTCAAAATTAGCATCTCTTGATTTTAAAAATCCTTTTTCTCTAGCATAATCATTAACAACTTTAGTAAGAGCCAACTTAAAAGTACTTTCATGAGTTCCGCCATCACGAGTTTTAACATTATTTGCAAAAGATACAATAGTTTCTGAATAACTATCATTATATTGCATTCCAATTTCTATTTCAATACCACTTTCTTTATTTTTTTCATTTAAATAAAAGATATCTGAAATAACAGTTTTATTTTGATTAATAAAAGAAACAAATGATTTAATTCCTTCTCTATAATGAAATTCTTCTTTTTGATTAGTTATTTCATCGATTACAGTTATTTTTAAATTAGATAATAAAAAAGCTGATTCTCTTAATCTTTCACAAATAATTTCATAAGAAAATTTTGCATTTTTAAAAATAGAATAGTTAGGTCAAAATTGTACTTTTGTTCCTCTTTTAGTAGTTGTTCCTATTTCTTTTGTTCTTTGAACAATATAATCACCATTTTCAAATTTGGTTTCATATATTTTGTGATCACGATAAACAGTAGCAATTAAATGAGTACTTAAAGCATTAACAACAGAAGAACCTACACCATGAAGTCCTCCGGCAGTTTTATATGCATCATTATTAAATTTTCCTCCAGCATGCAATTCAGTAAAAACAGTTTCTACTCCAGTTTTACCACTAGCATGTAAATCTACTGGAATACCTCTTCCATTATCTTCCACAATTACAGACCCATCTTGTTTTAAGGTTACATGAATATTGTTAGCAAATCCTGCTAAAACTTCATCTACTGAATTATCAAAAATTTCTCAAATTAAATGATGCAACCCATTAACATCAGTTGATCCAATATACATTCCTGGTCTTTTTCTAACAGCTTCTAAACCTTTTAAAGTAACGATATTTTTAGCACTATAATTTGAATTTGACATAATAATTTAATTTAATTATATATAAAATACATTTAATTAAATTAAATCTTAATATTTATTATGATAATTAAAATGTTTTTTTATTATTGAAACTAGAAATTATCAACAAATTAATAAAAAAAAGAAACTTGTTTGTTTCTTTTTCATATATTATCTTCTTATTCTTTCAGAAATAAAAGGAATTAAAGCCATAATACGTGCTCTTTTAATAGCTGTGCTTAATCCTCTTTGATGTCTTGCGCATGTTCCTGTTACCCTTGAAGGTAAAATTTTTCCATGAGTATTAATAAATTTAGCAATAATTTCAATATTTTTATAATCAATATATTCCATTTTTTCTAAACAAAACATACAAGGTTTTCTTTTAGAATATTTTCTTTTTTTATTTAATGTTTTTTTTACTATTAGTGACATAAGTTAATCCTCCATAAATTAATTAAAAATCCAATTCTCAAGGACTATTATCATCTTCTATTAATTCATTTTCTTGATTTTCTTCATAGAAAGTAGGTTGACTTGAATTATTAACTGATGTTTCATTTCCTGTATGAGCAATAGTTGAATTTTTACGACTATTTCTTGCTTGAGTAATAGATCTTGGTTCTAAAGATTTAATTTGGTCAACAACAATTGATAATGAAGAAACAATATCTCCAGATTTGGTAGTATATTGAGATGATTGAATAGTTCCTACAATATTTACTAAATCACCTTTACCAAAAAAACGACTCATATATGTTGCATTATTACCAAAAGCAACTATAGGAATAAAATCAGTTACTTCTTCACTATTTCGACCTTGATTATCTCTAGTAATGGCTAAATTGGTTCTTACATAATTAATATTACTTTTTGATTCTTGCATCAAAATATCTTGAGATAAACGACCAATCAATATTACTTTATTTAAATTCATTATTCTTTATCTTTTTTTACCTTTTCTGTTTTTGCTTGTTCAGAATTATAATTTTTTCTTTTAGAAACTTTATTTTCAGGATTTGAATTATTTTCTTGATTCATTTTTTCTGAATTAGGTTTTCTAAAATTTGAATTAGGTTTTCTAAATTTTTTAGGTTTTCTTTGCAATCCTTTTTCAGTATCTAAATTTACACTCATGATTCTTCAAATACTTTTTGTAATATTTGATTTTCTTGTAAATTCATTAATTTCATCACCTGTTGCACTAACATTAATGACAAAATAATTAGCAGTTTTTGATTTATTGATCTCATATGCTAAATCTGTACGCTCCATTTTTTCAATTTGAGCTTCTTTTGATTTAAAAGTAGATTTAACAATTTCAGATATTACTTTTTCATCTGAAGTAGGATCAAGAATCAACATAATTTCATATTTAGACATGTTGACCTCCTTATGGTCTTTACAAAATGGATATTTATAAATATAAATATCAAGGAGTAAATCCTCAATGATTATTATAACAAAAATTTTTTGTAGTAAAATTATTCTTTATTTTGATTTTGATCCAAGATAAAAAGTCCAATTATTTCTAGATTATCAATAAATCATCATTTATTTCTAGAAAAATAATGGCTATCTCCACCAGAGCAAATAATAGGACAATTTGTATTCAACTCTTTTTGCAATTTTTGAACAATATTTTCCACATTATTAACTAATCCTATTGATATTGCTTCATTAGAATTAAAACCCAACAATTGCTCAACATGGCTTAATTCGATATTTTGAATATTAGTATTTTGAGCAATATTTTTTACAGATTGACTAATACCATCTAAAATAATGCATCCTGAAAACTTTCTATTTTTAATATGATAAATAGCACAAGCAGTTCCTGCAGAAACAACAATTGCTTCTTCTAAAAAACTGTTTACATAATTTATTTGCGCTAATAAATCTGCGCCTAATTGATAAGGATTATACAAATTAGATAAATTAATATGAGGAAAATCTTGATAAGAAATAAAATGAATTTTTATACCAATAGAAGAAAAATATTGTTCTATATTTTCACTAGCTAAGGAAACAACAGAACTTAAATATATCTTATTAATTTGAATTGATTCATCTTTTAAAGTTTTTATATATTGATCTAACACTTTAAAATAATTGGATTCTTTTAATTCTATTGTTTTAATTCTATGAGTTTTTAACTCATTAATATTATTTGTTAAGGTAAAACCAAAAACTGTGTTTGTATTGCCAATATTAATATATAAATTTACTAACATTTTATTTATATTATAATTTAATTTTTTTGTATTTTTTTGATTTTTCTTCTTTCGATGATTTTAAAATTAATAAATGGAAATGAAAAAAAAGCGGTAAAGAAAATTATGTATAAAATTAAAACATTTAGATTATTAATACCAACGCCTTTTGTAACAAACAATCCTCATGAAGATAATGAATTTGTTGATTTAATAGCAGATTCAAGAACAAAATAAATATTTAAGCTAATAGCTAATAAAACTCAAATAAATGCAATTCATACTGCTATCGTATATCAATAATGGTATTTACTTCTTTTATTTTTTAAATAAATATTTTTTCAATATAAAAATATTAGATAAGCATATATTGGAAAAATAGCTACTACAACTAAATTAGAAAATCCATCAATTAATCCATCATGATTAATAATAATTGAAGGAATTAAAATAGTTAAAGATCAAAAGAAAACAATTGATGAAAATAAAATCAAGGCACTTTTATTGTTGTTGAATTTTGATTTAATTTTATTAATAAAAAAAATATTTTCATGAATGATTAAATTTTTATATTCATGTAAAGCTGAACCACAAATGGAATTAGTTGTTCCAAATGCTGAAATAAAAATAGTAATAGTAATAAATATTGTTATTCCTAATTTAACATTTTGTGGCAATGAATCTAAAAGAACATTTAAAATAGTAGTTCCATTAGAATTATAGTGAAAAATAGATGCAATACAAATTAAAGAATAAATAATAGTAACAAAAATTAAAGCAAAAATAATAACTCTTGACACAGCCTTTTCTCCACCTTTAATATTATTAGATCAAGAGCCAATACCAATAAAAGAATCAAATGAAAATAAAACTCCCGGAATTGATAACATTATTCCTTGAATTGCTTTATCGGGATTAATAGAAATTTGAAATCCATTAACTCCATTATTATTATGTTGAGTAAAAAAAGACATTCCAATAATAATAACCATTACTAAAGGTATGATTTTTAAAATAGAAGTAATAAATGAAATATGACTACTTAATTTAATAGAAAAATAATTATTTAAAATAAAAAAAATTAAAAAACAAATAGTTATTATTGCATATATTCCTAAATGAATTTCTACATTGATAACAGTTTTAAAAATTTCTATAAAAAATTCTGAAGTAAAAAAAGATAAAGAAATTAATAAAATAGGATGATAAAACATTCCATAGTTTATAGAAGATATTTTTCTAAATCAATGATTATTAGTATTTGTTACTTCATGAATTCATAAATTCAAACCTGTTATCCCATTTTTTGATTTAATAGCAGAAATTTTTCCAAAATGAAATGCCAATAAAATTGATAATAATCCTGTAATAATTCATGAAAATAATCATGCTATTCCACTACCTTCAACATTTGATCCAACAGCTGCATTTTTTAAAAAAATTCCTATCCCCACAACTGCTGTAAAACAAATAGAAAAGGCTGAAATAAATCCTATTTTCTTATTTCTTTTTTGGTCATTCATTATAATATTCCTTTCTTATGTTACTTTTGAAAATATGATTTTAAAAATAAAATTAAGATAGTAATAGTAAAGCCAATACTTCCTATAACTACAAACATATCCGCAAAATTAAATACTCCCTTATTAAATCATGGTGTAAAAATAATATCTCTCACATATGAAAATGCTAATCGATCAATAGTATTACCTAATGATCCTGAAAAAATAAAAGCAATAAAAACTGATAATAGTATATTTTTTCAAAAAATTAATGAAATTAAACAAGATATTAAAACAAAAAAATTAACAGCAGAAACTAAAGCAATATCACTTGCATTAGGAAAAAATGTTAGACCTTCATTTTTAAGACTTTTTATTCCAAATAATCAATTTTGATATATTACTTCATCTATTTTATTTTCATTAAATAAATAATGTTTAGTTAATAAATCAATTAATAATAAAACAAAAACCAAAGATAAAAAAACAACATAATTTATAATAATAGATTTTTTATTGCTTGTTATATAAGTTCATAAATTTTGAAAAAGATATTTAATTTTTCTCACAAGATATTAATCTTCCTTAATTATTTGTAAATTATTATATGGAAATTCTACTGGTACTTTTCTTCCAAAAGTAATAATTTCAACAATAGCAGATAAATTATCAAAATTAGATTCAATAATTACTCCTTTTTCATCTTTAAATGTTCCTTCTTTGATTTTAACAACCACACCTTCTTGATAAGGATTTTTATATTCAATTGAATTAAATTCATTAATTTTTTCTTGTTGTCTTTTTAACATTTTTTCAAATTCTTTATTTGAAATAGGAGTTGGTTTTGAACCTCCACCACTAGAACCAATTAATCCTGTAATATATTCTGTATTTCTTACTAAAAATCATGCTTCATCTGTCATTTCCATTTTAATAAAAATGTAGCCCTTATATAAATTTTCTTCTCTAATTTTATAATCTTTTCCTTGAGCTTTTTTAATAGTTTCTTTGGAACTTATTGTAGGAATTCAAAAAACTTTTATTTCTTCAAATAAATCTTGCATATTAGCAGTTTCAATTTTATTTTTTAAACTTTCAATAATCTTTTTTTCTTTTCCAGTAATAATGGAAATCATATATCATTCTTTTTTCATATTCTAGTTAGCTCCTATCATGTTTCATATTTGATTTGTGCATCAAGATACTATAGCAAAGATAATTACTAAAAATATTATAAACACAAATACTAAAAAAAAATATAATCAATTTTTTTTTGACATTGGTCATGTAATTCTTTTAATTTCTTTTAAAAAATTTCTGATTGGATATGCTTTAGATTTATTTGGTTCATGAATTACATTATCTTTTTTTTCTTGATCATGATTTTTTTCATCATTATTTATAGTTTCTTCTTTTTTAATTATTTCTTCATGATACTCTTTATTTTCTTCCATTATTTTTCTTCCTTATGTATTTTGTGAGAACCGCAATTTTTACAAAATTTATTTTTTACCAAACGCTCTATTGAAGATTTATTTTCATAATAATTTTTTTTATGACAAACTTCACAAGCTAAAGCAACCTTTTTTTTCATAAACTTTTATAGATAAAATTATAATAAAAAAAATATTTTTTTAATATTAGTTATTATTTTTTATTTTGATATAGTTTTAATTTTTCATTGTGTCTGTATTTTCGACCCTCTTTAGCTTCTAGTTGGTGATCAATTCTTACTGCATCACAAGTATATTGATGATTAATTTTTAAAATATAATCACCTACTCCATAAGCATCAACAGGAGAGTTTAATGATTCAAAATATGCTATTTTTTCAGGATTAAATCCTGAAGAAACAATAATTTTAACATGTTTTCCACCATTTTCATCTAAAGCTTTTCTTAGTCTTTTTATTTGTTCAACACAAACACCCTTATATTGTTCTCTGTCTTTTTCATGGTCAAACATATGATCAATCATATTTTTTGATGTATCTACTCTTACCCCATGTAATTGGGTGCCAAATACTTTTAAAACAGTTAAAGAATCTTTGATTACATCATTAGAATAATCTACAAGAGCAATCATTTCTTTTTCCTGTGGAAATAATTCTTTATAACAAAGCATTGCTTCTAATAAATTTCCTCTAAAATGTTGAATTAAAACATGGGGAATAGAACCAAAAATAACATCAGGATTATTTCGAGAACCCGCCATTGTAGAATGGCCTATAAGTCCACCTATTTCAACAGCATGACCATCAATTTCTTGATTAATATAATGGTCACCTCGATCACCCATATAAATTACTTGTTTTCCATTAGCAGCTTTTTTGCAATGATAGCTATTAGTTGCAATCGAAGTAGAACGAGCTAAAATCCCATCTATTACACCCTCAAAAATACCAAAATCCTGATACTTTCCTTCTAATTCTAAAACAACATCTAAATTATTAATTAATGTTCCTTCAGGTAAATATTTAATTTTATATTTAGTAATATCAGTATTTTCTTTCAAAAAATTTAACGCTTCATCAATACCTGCTAAAATAACATCATTCTGTCTTTGAAAAAATTGCATAGTTACAATAGCATCAGGTTTAAATTTTTTAATAATTTCTTCTGCAATAAAAAAATAATTTGCAACATATTTACGATTTTTATTTGTTTTTGAAATAGACATATTCTCCCTTAATTTTTAAAACTAAATTTTTTTGGTCTTTTTATTAGTTCAAATCCATTAATTTTAATTTTATTATCTTTAGCTCATAGCTTTTCAAAATATTTTAATATTTCTAAACAAATAAAAGTTAAAATTCCAAATGCTGTTCCAATTAAATAGACACTTATGTCAAAATAATCATTTCTTGTAATATTACCTTTTAGATTGTTAACAGCATCTTCTAAAATATTAGGAGGTAAATCAGCTGTATTTGATAATTGATAATTAGGATCTTCAACACATATTCAAGTTAATTGAGGTATTGATACTACCAAGATAATTAAGAAAATTGAAATTAAAGAACTTAAATAAATTCATTTACATTCATTGAATTTTTGTTTTCAAATTACATTTGATGAACACATAACAATTGATTTTAAAACACCACCAATTGATAAAGTTAGAAATGTTGTAATAATTCCGTAATTAAATCTTAATAATGGTGCTCCTGTTGAAATTGCTATTTGCACACCCAAAATAAATGAAATAATTGTAAAAACACCATGCAAAATACCATATAGCATTATTTGACCAATCAATCCTCTTGCAAATATAGATTCATATTTAGATATAGGTCTTTGGTTCATTAAATTAGTTGTGGTGAGTTGGGCCCCTAATGCAACACCTGGAAACGTTTCAATAATCATATGATGAATTAAAACTAAAATAGTTGTAATAGTTGATTGAAATTTAATATTTTGATTTAATTCATTAGCATATTGAATACTATAAGGTTCACGAATTCCTTGTGCTTCTAATTGTTCAGGAGTGATTTTTCCTCATCCTCCAAGATCAAAAATAAAATAAAAAATAATCATTCCAAAAACAATAGAAAAAATTCCTGTAATGTTTGAAGAAAGCAAGAACTTAGCAATTCTTCTGATGTTTTCATAAATATTTCTTCCTAATTTAACAGCTTCTACAATTGTTGAAAAATTATCATCCATTAAAATCATATCTGATGCTTGTTTTGATACATCAGTTCCAGTAATCCCCATCGCACAACCAATGTCTGCAGCTTTTAAAGCTGGAGCATCATTAACTCCATCACCAGTCATTGCAACTACTTGATCTTTTGATTGCCAAGCTTTAACAATTCTAATTTTATTTTCTGGACTAACACGAGCATAAACAGAATATTTTTCAATATTATTGAAGAATACTTCATCAGACATTGCATCTAATTCTCTTCCTGTAATAGCTAAATCATTTTCATTATTAATAATTCCTAATTCTCTTGCAATAGCTTGGGCTGTATTTAAGTGATCTCCAGTAATCATTATTGGTTTAATTCCTGCAGAAATACATTCTTTAATAGATACTTTAACTTCTTCACGAGGAGGATCAATCATTCCAATTAAACCAATAAAATTTAGATCAAATTCATAATCTTCTGGTTTAATATCTTCTAAAATTTTATCAGTAGTGATTTCTTTTTGAGCAATTGCTAATACTCTAATTGCTTCATTAGATCATTTATTATAAATCTCTTCAGTTTTTTTGATATCAAAAGATTTACATTTTTTAAAGAGCACATCAGGAGCACCTTTTACAATTAATATTTTTTTGTTATTAATAGAATGAATAGAAGACATTAATTTTCTTTCAGAATCAAAAGGAATCTCACCAATTCTTTTAAATTCATTTTTTAAATTTAAAATTGAAATTTTATTATTAAAAGCTAATTGTAAAATAGCAATTTCTGTAGGGTCTCCAATTGCCAACTTACGCTTATTTATATCTGGATTTTCATCAATAACAGCATCTGTACACAAAGATGCTTTAATTAACATTTCTCTTTTATTTTCATTAATGTTAATACTTTCATCCTGATCATTTATAGTTCATAATTTAGTTACTGTCATTTTGTTCATTGTTAATGTTCCTGTTTTATCAGAACAAATAACTGATGTAGAACCTAAAGTCTCTACTGATGGTAATTTTTTAATTAATGCATGTCTCTTAGTCATTTCTTTAACACCAATTGATAAAATAATAGTTACTATGGCTGTTAATCCTTCTGGAATTGCAATGGCTGCCAAAGAAATCGCTAATAATAATGATGATTGAATAGCAGCTACAATATTTGGATTATTAATTATATTTTCAATAACAAATAAAGAAAATAAGAAAGTAATTAATGTTAAAACAATTCCAAAAATTCCTAATCACTTTCCTAGTTTTTGTAATTTTAATTGCAATGGTGATAACATTTGTTGGCTATCATTTAATAAATTAGCTATTTTACCAATTTCTGTTTTATTACCAATAGCATAAACAATCCCATAACCTTTTCCGTTTAAGACATTAGTTCCTGAAAAAATTTTATTTTTTTGATCTCCAATAGCATCTGTAGGTTGAGATTTAAAATCAGCATCTTTTAAGACGGCTTCAGATTCTCCAGTTAAAATTGATTCAGATACTTTTAAATGACTATCAAAAAACAAAATAGCATCCGCGCTTATTGTATCTCCGGCTTCTACTATAATAACATCACCTAAAACTACCTCTTTTGAAGGTATTTGAATAATTTTACCTTCTCTTAATACTTTTGTAGTAGGTGAAGACATTTTCTCTAATTCTTCAATTGCATTAGTGCTTTTTCGTTCTTGGATAGTTCCAAATAAACCATTAACAATATCAATTGATAACAATACTCCAGCTTCTACATAGGCAATAACATATGTAGGAGTATTTTTAATATTTTCATAAATAGCAAGAGCTAATCCAATTAATCCAGTTACAAATAAAAGAAGAGACATCATTTCAAATATTAATGTCTTTAAAAAAGAAACAATAAATAATTCTCTTTTAGGTTTTTTTAAAATATTTAGCCCAAATTTTGATCTTCTTTCTAAAACCTCATTATTAGAAAGACCAAAATCTTTATTAGTTTTCAGGTAGGACTCTATATTTTCATCGGATATAGAAATTTGATTTTTTTTCTTTTTCATAATATTTATTATTTAATAAATATATCATAATCCTTAAAAAATAAAAATTTTTCTTGTTTTATCTCCCAATTTTTTTTGATTTAAAATAGTCTCAAAAAATATTTTTTTATTTTTTCACAATGTGGAAAATAAAGATTAATTATTGTTATTTTGTATATAATTTTCAATTCTAAATGTGGAAAAAATATGTAGATAAGTTATAAAAAAATATAAATTTATTATCTTTTTTTATTCTAAAAAATCTAATTGATAAAATAAGCATATATAACTCAAAAATAAGTTGTTTTTAAGATAAATAAAGGAGCTATTATGGACAAAATAGTGTTTTTAGTTGAATCTCCTAACAAGATTTCTAATGATGACCATAATAACTTAAGAACTCTTTATTTGCCTATTATTGGAACAAATAGCACCATTATCTATGAAGTATTTGCAGATCTATCTCAAAAAAATGAAGGACAAGTTTTTGATTTAAATACTTTTTATAAAAAAATGTGTATTGATCCTCTTTTATTCCAAAAATATTTAAACAATTTAGAAGCTGTTGGTTTAATTAATACTTTAGAAAAAAAAGATGATAACATTAAAATATTTTCTTTACTAAAACCTAATGACATAAATTTATTTGAAAAAAATCCTGTATTGAAAAATCATTTAATTAAAATAATTGGTCATGATGAATATGAGAATATTTATCATGCTAGAAAAAAAATTAATTTAAATAAAATAAATTATGTCAATGTTTCTAAAAAATATCAAGATATTTTTCCGGAATTTTTTAATGAAAATTTGAATGATGATGAAATTCAATATGATACTTTAGAATTAAATATAAAAACATATCAAAATCATGAAGAAAATGTTTTAAAATTACATTCTACAAATTTTATTAAATATGTTACTAAAAGAAATCCTACAACATATGATATTCAATTAATAAATTCTCTATTAAAATTAGGTTTTTTAGATAATGCTATTAATTTATTTATTGATTTTTCTATTTTAACTAATAATCAAATTAGTCATGCTTATATTTTAAAAATTGCTCAAGATTTTATAAAAAGATCAATTAAATCTTTTTCAGAAGTAAAAAACGAATTACAAAATGTAATAATTTATAAAAATAAAAATATTCAACAAACTAATCAATCATTTTTTAAAAATCAATCATTAAATAACAATATTTCAAATGATTATAATCACAATATTCAAAATATTGATGATATTTTTAAAGATGAGGATATTAAAGGAATGTTCTAATGGAGACAAAATTTTTATCATCACTTATCAAGAATAAGCATATTAAAGAAATAATCGAAGAATTAAAATTGAATGAAGATCAAATTTTTTCTGCATATCCTTATTTTATGAATATTATTGAAGAAAATAAAAATATAGAAAAGTATGAATATATAACCAAAATTAAAATATATGACAAAAAAAATGTTGTAGCTATTTCAGTAATTAACAATAATGCCAATATTGAAATTAAGAGCAAAAGATTTAATTGATTATATTATCTATCTAATATGAATTACAGTTTAAGATGAGATAATCCTAAAGAAAGTAATGAAAATAAATTTGACGAAAATATTTTTTATTGAAAAAATAAAAAATTAAAAAATTTTGATCGTCAAAAAATAGCTTTATGGACCGTTTCATTTACAAAAAAATTTTTAAAAAAAGAATATCATCAAGGAATTTATATTTATGGTGGTTTCAATACAGGTAAAACTATTTTTCTAAATGCTTTAGCTAACTATGCTATCAAAAACAATAGAAGTATCATTTTTTTAACATCATTAGATTTATTAGATTTTCTTTTAAAAAATATTGAAAAAAGCAATGAATTAAATTATGAAATTATTAATAAAATGAAAGAAGTAGATTTATTATTGATTGATGATTTGGGACAAGAAAAAATGAATAATTGATTTTTATCTATTATTTATCAAATTCTTGATTATCGATTGAAAAATAAAAAAATTTGTTGTTTTACTTCTAATTTTTCTATAAATGATTTAAAAAAACAATGATTTAAAAATAAAGATTTAGAAAAAATCAAAATTGAAAAAATTATTAGTAAAATTAATGATTTAACTCAAGAAATTAATTTTGATCCTAAATAATAAGTGTTTTTAAATTAGAAAGAGTTTCTCTAGATTATTTTTACTAAAGTTATATTATAATAATTTTACAAATTATCTTATTTTATATATAAAATTTTAAGGAGAATTAAGTGGTTGAAGTTAGAAATCTTTCTAAAGTTTTTATAGATAAAAAGCTTTTTCAAGATGTTAATTTAAAATTTACTGAAGGTAATACTTATGGAATAATTGGTGCAAATGGAGCAGGTAAATCTACTTTTTTAAAAATATTATCTGGAGAAATTGAACCTACTTCAGGAGAAGTTTATGTTGATAAAAATCAAAGAATATCTACTTTAGAACAAGATCATTTTAAATATAATGATTATGTTGTTACGGATTTGGTTATCAAAGGTAATGAAGTATTAAGCAAAATTAAAGAAGAAAAAGATGCAATATATATGAATCCCAATTCAGATGAAAAAGATTATTCTAGAGCTGCAGATTTAGAAGAATTATTTGGTCAATTAGGTGGATGAAATGCTGAAAATGATGCTCATATTTTATTAAATGGATTAGGAATTGAAGAAAAAAAATTTAATTTATTAATGAAAGATTTAAAGTCAACTGAAAAAGTTAAAGTATTATTAGCTAAAGCTTTATTTGGTAATCCTGATATTTTAATCATGGACGAACCAACTAATCATTTAGATTTGAAATCAATTAAATGATTAATTAATTTTATTAATAATTATGAAAAAATAGTAATTGTGGTTTCTCATGATAGTGATTTTTTGGATGAAGTTTGCACTAATATTGTAGATATTGATTTTGGAAAAGCTAAAATGTTTACAGGTAATTATAGTTTTTGAAAACAATCTTCTCAATTGATGGCTGAATTGCAAAAACAATCAAATTTAAAAAAACAAGAACAAATTGAAAAACTACAAAGTTTTATTGCTCGTTTTTCAGCCAATGCTTCAAAATCTAAGCAAGCAACTTCTAGAAAAAAAGCATTAGAAAAAATAACATTAGATGAAATTGTTCCCTCAACAAGAAAATATCCTTTTATTAGATTTGAAATCAATAGAAATACAGGTAAACAAATTTTAGAAGTTAATAAATTGGGATATAAAGATGCTGATGGTAATTATTTATTTAATAATATTTCTTTTAATTTAAAACCTGGTGATAAATTAGCTATTATTGGTGAAGATGATATTATTAAAACTAAGTTTTTGGAAATATTGGTAGGAAAAGAGAAAAATTATACAGGTAGTTTTAATTGAGGATCTACAATTAAAATTGAATATTTTCCTTCAAACAATTCAGAATTTTTTCAAAAAAGTTTGCCTATGATAGATTGATTGAGATTATGACCTATTGATAATGAACTAGAAGAAAACAAAGATATATCAGACCAAAGAATGAGATCATTTTTAGGGAAAATGCTTTTTAGTGGAGATAGTGTTTTTAAAGATGTAACTAAATTATCTGGAGGAGAAAAATCTAGATTAATGTTTTCAAAAATGATGTTAAAAGATTCTAATGTAATCATATTTGATCAACCTTTAGATCATTTGGATTCCGAAAGTATTGATGCTGTTATTGAAGCAATAAACAAATATCAATCAGTTGTAATTTTTACAACATATAATAGAGCTTTAATTAAAGAAGCTAATGTTATTTTAGAAATTAACAGTGATTCTTCATTTATATTTAGAGGTAGTTTAGAAGAATTTGAAGAAAAAATGAATTATTAAGAAATAATATTTAAATATTATTTTGTTAATCAAAATGAATTTAATATTTTAAATCTATAATCTAATCATTCTTTTAAAAAAATTGTCGCTTCTTTTTGAGTTGTACATTTTCATGAAGCTTCGGGTACTAAGATATAATAACAAGCATCTCAAGTGCATGTTTCATTTAGATTTTCATTGTTTGCTGCTTCAAATTGATCAATTTTTTCTTTGATGTAAGGGCCTATGTTATGTCATTTTTCATAATTTTTTTGATAATAATCTACATATAAATTTGATAATGTATCTATATACTCTAACATTTTTTCTGCAACCTTATTTTCATATATCCCTAATCATTTTTCTTTGATTTTTTCTTTAATTTTATCTGATTTATATAGTAATACTAATCATGGATTTTTTGAATTTGCTGCATATAATTTATCATAATATTGAGAAGCTTCATAAGATTTAGTAATTCCAAATGATAAATCAAAATCTCAAGGTGCTTGAAATCTTAATTTGCCATCTCCTTCTTTGCTGCAATCAACACTCATGAAAAAACTTGATTGATTAATATCTCAATCAAAAATTATTTCTTGCAAAATAAGGGCAGAAGCTGCTGAATCAATATCTAATACATTTTCTAAGGCTACATTTGGATCGGTATTAGTTGTTGACTTAATAATATCAGTTTTATTTTCATTAAATTCCCAGCATTCTTTATTAATAATTGCTTTATAACAAATTCGATAAATGTTTTCTAAATAATTTTGTATAAAATTTTTTTGTGCTTCAGCATAAATTTTACTTTTAATAGTGTATTGATAAGTTGAAACATTATTAAAAATGTTTATATCAGGATCATTTTCAGGAGATAAAAAAGCTCCATTATTATAATTAATTGATATTTGATTTAAAGGTGGTTCAAATTCTGAATAACAATCAAGTTCCAAAAAGTATCCAATATCTACTCCTTGATAATTTGTTTCAACTTTATTAATATTAACTCTTCCTGCTGCAACTTCATTTTGTTCACATAATAAATATATTCCTCAATATTCTCCATTAATATAAACTTCTACATTAACAAAATCACTGCCATACAACCCCATATTTTTGTATAATATTTGACCTAAATATAAGCCTAAATTATTTCTTAACATTGAAACATCACGCCAATTAGCTAAAAGCACTCAATCTTTTGATTTATAATTTTTATTTAAATGAAACATTTCTTGTTTTTCTGTAAATTTAATTCTTATGGGTTTTTTATCATAAGCTGTTGTTGTGTTACCTCTAATTTTTACTTGGGCAGATAAATTATCTAATTTAAAATTTTCATCAAAATTTTCTAATGAAATAGTAGCATTATGATAATTAAATTCTTGTTTTTTAAATTCATAATAACTAATTCCTGATTCACTTTCGTGGAGAACAAATGTATCTTTATGTTCTGTTGCAAAATTAACACCATTAGTTGTATTGATATTTATTACTGGCATTTTTTTATATATATGAGAATCGTAAGTATATAAATTAGTAGGTTCTACTGGTTTTTCAGGTTCTACTGGTTTTTC
>DBMA01000024.1 GCA_002298905.1 Mycoplasma sp. UBA710
ATAATAATAAGAAAAATTTTGAGCTGCCACTACAATTGTTAATTCATTTAAATGATTAACATCATTACCAATTAAAGAAATAATAGAACCTTCTGATAATTCTAAAGTTGTATATATTTCATCTTTTTGTTTGTATTTAGATTTTAAAATATCTAAAATATTACTTGATGAATTATTAATATTAATAGAAGTATTTTGTTGGGTATTTGTAGGTATTTGAGTTGGCATATAATCTTTTTAAATATATCAATATTTAAAATTTTATAAAAAATATTTTAAATATAATTAATTATTCTATTTTTTTCTATAAAATTTATGTTTATGAAAAAATGAAAAATGAAATATTTATTTCCACTAAGTTTTGCTTTTATTTTTGCTTCTTGCACATCTGCAATTTCTTGTTCACAATCATTAGAAAGTAGATTGAATGATCTATTAAATAATGAAAACATAATTAATCTAAAAATTAATGTTGAAGGAATTAGAAAAACTTTAAATAAAAATAATGATTACAAAATTACAGTGAAAGATTTATTTACCACTAATGTGGATAATATTATTATTATTGAACAATCTCAAGAATTGATATCTTGAAATCAAAATTTAAATCAAGATGATAAATTATCTTTTTCTGTTAATCCTAAAATTGAAACAGTTGTATTTCCTTCAAAAAATATTCAAGACCAAGATAAGATATTGCAATACTTAGATATTGTGATTGATGTGAGTTCAGGGCCTTATGATAATAAAACAATTGTTAAAAAACTAAATTTAAATTCTCCAGATATAGACAATACAATACAATTTTCTACTAATAATTATTTTGATTGGACCAATACTACTAGTATAAATGGCCCTGAAAAAAATCAATTATATAAATCATTAAAAAGAAATATTAAAGAATATTTAAAACGTAAACATGTTCAAATTAGTGAAACAATGACAATAGAGGAATTAAATAGTAAATTGTCAATAAAATTATTGAATGATATTGATGGATTTAATTTATATCAAGATAATTTATTTATTTCTTTTGATCATAAAGAAGATAAAAACATTTATCTAAATATTTATGCAAGCAAAGATACAATTCCTAATGAAAAAGTAATTACTGAAGAATTAAGTTTAAAAATGTTATTTAATATGCAAGAAATAAAAGGAGTGTAATGAAAAATGAAAAAAAAACTAATTTTATTGTCTACTAATTTTTTAATTTATATTAGTCCACTTAGTATTATTTCATGTACTAATAACTCTATTTATGATCAAAGTGTCCTGAATGCAAACAAAGTTTTCACTTATTTGCAAAACGGTCAAATTCAAGCTTCTATTGATAAAAATAAAAAAATTAATAATATTCAAGATTTAAACAATGTTGATTTAATTTTTAAAATAAATAAAACAGAAAACCCTTCCAACGATACTCAAGAAAAATTTTATAAAGAATTAGAACAAGCAATAAATAGTGTAACTTGTAAAATTATAGGTTTCTATTTACCTAAATTTAATGAAGATTTAAATTCTTCTGTGTTCATTAAATTTAATAATAATGATGATTTAGTATACGAATGACCAATTAAAAAAATTCAACAAAATAATCAAGCTATTATATTGAATAACTTAAGCGAAATTGAAATTAAAGATATGACATTAAAAAAATTAATGAATGATGAAAATCTAATTATAAACAATTTAAAAAATTTCTTTAGTCAAAATGTGGTACAAAAATACTTGATGAATAAGGATATTGATTCTACTTTAACCTTTGAAATATATTGAAGTCAAAATGAAAAAGATATCTTGAATAATTTAAAAAATTTTTTAATTAAAATGTATCCACAATATTTTAGTAATTCTTATCAAAATTTATATCTATCCATTGAAAAATCTATAGAAAATATTGATTGCATTAAAATATCAAATATTTTAATATCAACTTCAGATATTACACTATATCCAAATTGTGCAATATCAACTGGAGAACTAACAATTTATTATTCTAAATAATCTTTCAAATATTTCCCTGTTAAAGATTTAGGTACTTTGATGATTTCTTCAGGTGTGCCTGTTGCAACAATGTTGCCACCTTTATTTCCACCTGAAGGACCTAAATCAATAATATAATCACATGATTTTATAACATCTAAATTATGTTCAATAACTAAAACAGTATCTTTCCCATCTACTATTTTATTTAAAATATTTAATAAGTTTTGAATATCATATGAATGAAGTCCTGTTGTAGGTTCATCTAAAACATATAATGTTTTACCTGTAGGTTTTTTTTGCAAATATGTTGCTAGTTTTATTCTTTGTGCTTCTCCACCACTTAATGTTGTAGATGATTGGCCCAATTTAATATAACCTAATCCTACATCTATTAAACATTGTAATTTTTCTCTTATTTTAGAACGATTATTAAAAAAATCAATTGCTTCTGAAATTCTCATATCTAATACATCTGCAATAGATTTATTTTTATATTTTATTTCAAGAGTTTCATAATTATATCTTTGACCATCACAATGATCGCAAGGAATATAAACAGATGGTAAAAATTGCATTTCTATTTTTATGTATCCATCTCCTTGGCATTTATCACATCTACCACCTGGAATATTGAAAGAAAATCTTCCTTTTTCATATCCTCTTGCTCTTGCTAATTCTACATTTGCATATAAATCTCTAATATCATCAAATACCGATGTATATGTTGCCGGATTAGATCTAGGAGTTTTTCCAATTGGAGACTGTGATATTTTAACAATTTTATCTATATTTAAAATTCCGTTAATTTTAGAATGTTTTCCAGGTTTAATAGTACTATTATTAATTTGTTTTTCTAAAGCTTTTACAAGAATTTCATTTACTAATGTAGATTTTCCGCTTCCACTTACTCCTGTAACAGCAATAAATTTTCCTAATGGTATTTTTACATCAATATTTTTTAAATTATTTTCCCTTGCTCCAATAATTTCAATATTATAACCATTGCCTTTTCTTCTAAATTTTGGTACTTTTATTTCTAATTTTTTACTTAAGTATTTACCTGTAATAGATTGCTTGTTTTTCATAATATCTTCTACAGTACCAAAAGCTACAACTTCGCCACCTTTATCACCTGCTAAAGGCCCTATATCAACAATATAATCAGCAGCTAAAATAGTTTCTTCATCATGTTCAACAACTATTAATGTATTTCCTATTTCTACCATTTTTTTTAAAACATTGATTAATTTTGTGTTATCAGATTGATGCAATCCTATAGATGGTTCATCTAAAACATATAAAATACCTGTTAATTTAGATCCTATTTGTGTTGCTAATCTAATTCTTTGTGCTTCTCCACCACTTAATGTTTCTGCTGTTCTTGTTAAAGATAAATATTCTAATCCTACATTTTTTAAAAAACCTAAACGAGATTCTAGCTCATGAATAATCATTTTGGCAATTTCATTTTCTTCTTCAGTTAATTGCAAATTACAAATTAAATTATATTCTTCCTCAATAGATAAAACAGAAAATTCATGAATATTCAAATTATTAACTTTAACTGCTAATGCATATTCATTTAGTCTACATCCTTTACATTTATCGCATAAAGTGTCAGACATAAAGCGACTATATCATTGTCTCATTTCTTCACTATTTGTTTCTAAAAATAATCTGCCTAATTTTGTTACTAATCCTTCTATTTGATTTTTACGCAAATGGTTTCTACCATCTTTTGACTTAATAGAATATTCTATTTCTTCACTCGATCCATATTTAATAATATTTATTTGTTTAGTGGTTAAGTCCTCAATGGCAACATTTAAAGGAATTTGATAATGATTCATTAAGCAAATAAATTCTTGCCAAGATAATGAATCATTATTTTTTGATGATATTCCAGGCATTTTATCTATTGCACCTTCATTAATACTTAATTTTTTATTAGGAATAATTAAATCAATATTAGGTTCTATAATAACTCCTAATCCTTTACATTTATCACACATTCCATAAGGAGAATTAAAAGAAAATAGCTTTGTTTCTATTTTGGGCATCTGAAAATCGCCATGTACACATGCAAATTGTTGAGAAAAATTGTATATTTCTTTATTATCTAAATTTTCAACATCTACTAAACCTTTTGAATATTCTAATGCTATATTAACAGCTTCAGTGATTCTAAATTTATTTTCTTCGGTCAAAACAATTCGATCTACAATAATTGAAATATTGTGTAATTTATTTTTTTCAATATGAATTTCATCATCTAGTGAAAAAATATTATCATCTATTTTAACCCTTAAAAAACCATCTTGTCTTAATTTTTCAAACAAGTTTTTATTAGTTCCTTTTTGACCTTTTATTATTGGGGAACAAATTAATAATTTACTATTAATTGGTATTTTATAAATTAAATTAATAATATCTTTTAGTTTTTGAGCAGATATTTCTACTTTATGTTTAGGACATATTGGTTTTCCAATTTTGGCAAATAATAATCTTAAATAATCATGAATTTCTGTAATTGTTCCAACTGTAGATCTGGGATTAGCATGAGTTGTTTTTTGTTCAATACTAATTGCAGGAGATAATCCTTCAATAGAATCTACTTTAGGTTTTTTAGTTCCACCCAAAAATTGTCTTGCATATGAAGATAAAGAATCTACATATCTTCTTCTTCCCTCTTCATAAATTGTATTGAATGCTAATGAAGACTTACCACTTCCACTTAATCCTGTAAAAATAACAAATTTATTTTTAGGGACAACTAAAGAAATATTTTTTAAATTATTTTCATTAGCACCCTTAATAGTAATAAAATCCCGATTATTTATTTTGCTCATTTTTATTTTTTATTATTTATTTTATCTTTCATTAATTCTAAAGATTTTTTAGCTTGTTCAGATAATTCACATCCACATTCATCGTTGCAAACATGATCTGAACAAGATTCACATTCATAATTTTCATTAGGATCTTTTTTATATAAATATGTTGGGTCTGGTTTTTTATTTTTTTTATTCATACTTATATTTTAATATTTTTTATTTTTAATATAAAAATATATTTAATTAGAACAAAAAAATATAATCTTAAATATATCCATAAATTGTAATGATAATATCTTGACTTAATTAATAAAGTTTGTATTAATATAATTTTTTGTGATTTTAAACAAAATGAAATGTGACATAAAATTAAAAATACACAAATTATATAACTATATCTTTTTTATATAATATTTGCAAATACAAATGTTTTTATAAATTTATAGATAAGAATTTATAAAAATAATAAAATACTTTTAATATGAATAAGTTAAAAAATTTTTTTCCTTCTACTAGAGGAAGATGAATTAAATATACTTTAACATCATTGCCCGTTATTTTTTCTGCTTTAATTTTTGCTTTAAATTCATTTGTTGATAATTTTATGGCAACTAATATACCTGGTGGTAATCAAGCTCTTGCTTATGCTAATACTTGGACAACAATTGTAACTGGAATTATTGCTGCAACTACAATTATTGGTTCGGCTTTATTTGGTCAATATTTTGCAACTAATGATGCAAAAAAAATTAGAGAAATAATTAGAGGCAGAATTATTATTGCTATGGGAATAACAATTATTTTTACTATTCCTGCTTTAATATGACCAGAATTTTTAATGAAAATTGCATCTGGATTTGATCAGAATGTTAATCAAGAAATTATTAATTCAGGTTGTCGATATTTAAGATGAATTTCAGTATCCTGATTATTTAGCACTTGGGGATATACAATGGCAATGATTTTAAGAGAAAGTGGTTATGGTAATGCTACACTAATTTCATCTTGTTTATGTTTAGGATTGAATATTATTTTAAATATTATATTTATCAATTTAATAAATAAAGATTTAGAGTTGCTTTCTTATTCAACAAATATATCTTTAATTATTGGTTCAATTATCTTCTTTGTTATCTATATTTTTATAAAAGATAAAAGATTGTTATGAAATCCTTTAAAAATGTTTTCAGTACCTCTTGTTATTTGAAAACAATTTATTAAAAGAATTCCTTCTTTCTTATTGTTTTGTATAGGTTCTATTACTATTTCTATTCGTTATGTTTTTTGAAATCATGGATATCCTACCGGAAGTATTGGTAATAACCCTGAATATCAAATAGCTGCTGCAAATATCTTGGGTATTTCAGGAATGTTTTTTAGCATTTTTTGAAATACATTTGAATCTATTAATGCTAATGTAACTATTTTTGTTGGACGAGAGTTGGGGGATAATAATTACTTAGAAGCTAAAAAAAATGCTAAAGAGTTGCAAGGTTTTCATATTTGTATATCAATTATAATGTCATTACTATTAATTATTATTAGTATTTTAATTACTAAAATGAATTTTTTAACAGATGGTTATAAGTCATTGCTTGAACAGCAAAAACCACCAATAAATTCTCAAATAATAGTTGATGGTTCTAGAATATTATTGATTAATATTCAAAATACTTTATGACCTTTAGCTTGAAATATTCCTTTTTGAGTGTGATATATTACTAAAAATAGAATTATTTCCACAGGTGGAAAAACCAACTTAACAGCTTCAATTGAGGCAATTGTTGGTTTGATTTCTACAGCTTGAATTATTTCTATAAACTATTCTATTATTTGCAAACAAATTGAATTTCCATGAGCTTATGCATTATTTTTTGTTCCTGATTTAATAATTAAATTAATATGTTATGAATGAATTTATTATAAAGTTGAATGAGCTAGAAATATTACTAAGGAATTTGAAAAAATTTCTAATTAAATTTTCAAATGCTAAATTATTTTAATCCATTAGGAAAAAGATGAGTTTTGTAATTATCTCCATAAATAAGTTTTAAATTATCTTTATAAGATATTTTTTGGTTTGGAAATCCGCCTTCTATTAAATCATAACCTTCTAAATTAAATTTCCCATATTTTCCTTGATAATTAAATCCTTCACAATATAAAGCTTGAGATAATCCAATGCTTGCTCTTGGATCGGCAGCAAAATAAATACCAACAGTATATCCCTCTTTATCTCTTAACATTGAACCACTTGAACCTGCGCCCAAATTAGAATAATCTACAGGATATGTTAGTCCTCAAGAATTGTATCAACGATTTAATCCATATGCTTGACGATAATCCATTCCAAAAAATGATAATCCTAATGATGCATCAAACATTCCTAAAGAATTATTGAATGTATTATAAAATGGAGAAGAAGCTAAATTAGAAAATTTATCATCAGATACAATAGGATTGTTTGCATTCATTTCAGCAGCCCTATTTGAAGCCATATAAACAGGTCTAAAATATGGAGTTGTATTTGGTGCTGAATCAGGAAAACCTATAATAGAATATCCATCACTAATTTTTAAATTATAATTTTTTAATATTGATTCTTTACGATATTTAAAGTGTCTTGAGTTATCTTCAACATAGTTTTGTGTAAATATTTTAGCTTCACTAGCAGAATTAAATTTTACTTCCATGACTGCAAAATCAATATATTCTTCTGTATCTTGTCAAATGCCATCTTTAGAGAACATATCTGGTTTAGTTTTTAGATAATCTAAACCAATAAAAATGGTTTTTAAATTAGTTATTGGAATATGAACTCTTTCATATGTATTATTATTATAAGAACTATCAAAATCTGTACCAAATTTTACTATTTCAGTTTTCACTCTTTGAATAATTAATTCTTTAGTATTGGTAAATGGTGAATCTTCAATTTCATATCTAACAGGACTAATAATCTCATTAGGGATTTTTAAATTTTGAATAACATGAGCATTAGTTGCAATATATCATGTTGTTGGATAAGAACCATCTGTGGTTAATTGGTAATCTAAAATTCATCCTGTACCGTAAGCACATCCTCCACTATAACTTCTAAAACATAAACTAAAAGTATTTCTTAATTGATCTAATTCAAATTCATTAAAGACTTTATTTTGAATACTTTTAGCATATTCAGGAACACCATTAGAAGGAGCTGTTTTAGATGGTCCTGAGGATACTCTAACACAATCATTGTCAACTAAAGAACCTGGAGATGCCAAACTATAATCTCCTGAAGTTACAACATCTACTAAATTGTTTTGCAAATATTTATTATCTATAGTTACATTTTGATGTGGTTCATCAATTAATTGAAAATTAACATTAAAATTATTTGTAAAATTTTTATCATCCTTGATATCTTCTTGTCCTTTTTTGAAGACACGAATATTAAAATTAATATATTTTGAATTAGATGAATTATTTTTACTAAAAGCATAAACATTATATGTAAATGCATCTGTATTTAGAGGAAAGTTTATTAATAATGGTAAAAAATTATGAATATTTAAATCTAATAATTGTTGGTATGTAAAATTAGGATTCAACAATTGAGGTTTTAATTGATTTAATCTAATAATTTCCTCCTGTATTGAATTGGTTGTTGGAGGATTAGAAATAATATTGTAAACAAGATTTAATTGTTCAGATGTTTGAGATGATATTTCATTTTCAAATTTTTTATTTTTAATTTTTATTTGTTATTTTTTATT
>DBMA01000037.1 GCA_002298905.1 Mycoplasma sp. UBA710
TTTTTTATTTTTAATATAAAAATATATTTAATTATGATATTATATATACTTTGGTTATATTAGCAATATTATAAGTTAGATTTTATTTATATCATAATAACCTAAATTATTACTTTTATAATTAAACAAACTCAAAAAATAGAAAGGTTGTATTTTAAAATATATGACAAAGGCAAATGTCAAAAATTTATTTGGTGTTAGAAATAAACATCATGATAAAAAAGTAAGTACAAAAACCGGTGGCGGAGCCAAAGAGTTTTTGTCTAAACTTTCAGGTGCCTTCTTACTTCCTATTTCTGTTCTTGCAATTGCGGGACTACTTTTAGGAATTGGGGCAACAATTGAAGGTAATTCAGGCGGAAATGAAGGATTAAAAATCTTCGGAAGTTTTATTAAACAACTAGGAGATCCTTTATTTGGAGCATTACCATTATTATTTGCAGCAGCTTTAGCAGTTTCTTTTACGGAAGAAGCTGGAGTTGCTGTTTTTAACTCAATTATTGGATATTTAATTTTTTCTGCATTGCAATCAGTATTTATTAAATCTGTTACTGATGCAGCAGGAAACAAGTATGATGAACTTTTATTTGGTGGATGAGGATTAAATTTTTCTGATCTTAATTCATTATTTGGTACATCATTAGGATTTAAATCTCTTCAAACATCTGTATTTGGAGGGATAATTGTAGGATTCTTAGTACAATGAGCTTACAATAGATTCCATACAATCCAATTACCTCAATTTATTGCATTCTTTTCAGGAAAAAGATTTGTGGCTTTTGTGGTAATTGCTTTGATGATTCCATTAGTATTTCTATTCTTACTATTATGACCTTATGTAGGTTTCGCATTTAATTGATTTGGAGAAAATTCAGGTAAAATTCCATTTGGATTTGATTCATTCATTTTTGGTTTCATTGAAAGAAGTTTAGTTCCTTTTGGACTACACCATGTATTTTATTCACCACTATGATATACAGCAGCTGGTGGAGATGTTGGGGTTCAATTAACTAATTGATTAAATCAAGGTAATTATATTGAACATAATCAATTAATACAATTAGCTACTCAATTAAAATGTTCTACTGAAGTAATAGATCAAATTAAAAGTTTTACAGGATTAGATCAAGTAACAAGTGGTAGTTTAACTTATGTAACTATTAAACCAGGTTCATCACTTAGTTTAGCTGGAACTGTTCAAGGAGATTCAACAACAACAGTAGCAATGGTTGGACTTGCATCAAATGTTATCAATTATGGTACATTGTCTAATGGAGCTATTATTCCAAACTCACAACCATTATATGATTTCATTTCAAGTCAACTAGGAATCAAATTAGGAAGATTTTTAGATGGTAAATTCTCATTTATGCCATGAGGATTACCACTTGCAGGACTAGCAATAGTTTTAGCAGCTCCTAAAGAAAATAGAAATATTGCTTTAGGTGTTGTATTACCAGCATCTCTTACATCATTTGTAACAGGAGTTACAGAACCTATTGAATTTACATTCTTATTCTTAGCTCCAGCATTATTCTTTGGTTTCCATGCTTTCATGTGTGCTTTAGCATTTATGTTGGCAAATTTACTAAATGTTCATATAGGGATGACATTTTCAGGAGGTTTCTTAGATTTAGTTATTTATGGAATGATTCCTGTGTTAAAAGGAACTAATTTCTGATGAACAATAGTTGTTGGTGCCGCATATGCTCCAATATACTTCTTTGTGTTCTATATTTGAATAATTAAAGCTGATTTACCTACACCAGGTAGAGGTGGAAATACAAAATTATTTACTAAAAAAGACTATCAAGCAGCAAAAGCTGGAGAATCACAAGTTCTATCTCAAGTAGGATTAGATCCTCAAGCAATTCAAGTTATTGAAGCATTTGGTGGAAGACAAAATATTGTTAAAACAGCTAATTGTGCTTCAAGATTAAGATTTGATGTTGTAGATTCTTCAAAAGTAAGTGAATCAGCATTAAAAGCAGCAGGTGCATTTGGAATGAGAAAAACATCAGATACTCACGTTCAAGCAATTTTTGGACCTGTGGCAGAGACATTAAGAACAAAAATTGATCATGCATTGAAAAATCCAAATGAAGCTATATCAACATCTACTAGTGCTTCTTCAATAGCTAAATCATCAATTAATGATGGTATTGTAAGACCAGATTTAAGTCAAAATGCAAATGAATATTTAAGATTCATTAATTCATTTGGTGGACAAACAAATATTAGTAAAATAACTTGTTCAAATAATATTGTTACTTTCTACTTTAAAAATGAAATTAATTTAAATAAACAATATAATGTTTCATTATTTAATAATTCATCAATTGTTATTAATAAAAATCAAGTTAAATTGGAATATGATAAAGATCCTGAATTAACAAAAAGATTATTAAATCAAGTTAATGAAGAAATTAAATCAAAAAATGAAAATATTTTTGCTCCAGTAGAACTAGGTAAATTAAAATCATTATCTTCATTAAAAGATGGTGTATTTTCAGATAAATTAGTTGGTGATGGATTTGTTGTAAGTCAAATTGATGGAAAAGTTTACGCTCCAATAAGTGGTGAAATTATTTCAACCTTCCCAACAGGTCATGCTTATGGAATTAAAGCAAAAAATGGATTAAATGTTTTAGTTCACATCGGTATCGATACTGTAAAAATGGAAGGAAAAGGATTTAAATCATTTGTAAAACAAGGTGATTTTGTAAAACAAGGTGATTTATTAGCCGAAGTAGATTTAAATTTATTAAAACAAAATAATTTAATTACAGATGTTATTGTAGTTGTAACAACAGATTCAAAAGTTTTCCCTCAAGCAATTAAATTAAATGAAGGGTCAGTTGTATCTAAAAAAGATATCATTATAGATAAGTTCAAATAATCTTAAAGATTTAAGAACTAAAATATAAATATAATTTTTTGTTATTATTATGATCACTAAAATTCCTGAATGATGAAAAATATTAATTGGTATTTTAATAATTTTATTAGGTATTTCAATTTGAATAGTATTTGGCATAAAGGAAAAAAATAAAGTAAATTTATATAAAGATCAACAATTAAAATATTACAAAAAACAAAACCCTAAGTTTAAAGGAACTTATAAAGAAGCTAATTTAATTCTTCCATGAAGTCAAAGATTTCGTTTAACATGAGTTCCAATTACAGGATTATCTTTGATTATTATTGGTCTTTCGATTTCAACGGGAATTGCATTTAATTTCTTTGTTAGATAAATAAAAAAAGAGAGTGTTTTTTAAAAAAGAAACATTCTTTTTTTATTGTTTTTATATATTCCATTAATGTTTTAAATTATTTTTTTGAATAAATATAGACTAGATTTTCAATTAAAAATTTCTCTTGGCATTTGATTAATTTTATTTTGAGTATCTAAAATTTCTTCATTTAATAAGTTAGAAAAATCTGTTCCTTTTTTTCAAAATCTTCTAATAATACCATTGACATGTTCATTTGAACCTCTTTGGTAAGAGGCATAAGGTTCACAA
>DBMA01000008.1:0-4836 GCA_002298905.1 Mycoplasma sp. UBA710
TAAAGTTTTTATTATCTAATAATTAAAAAATTTCGAAGTTTAATTCTTTTTCGGTATTTTGTAAAAGATATTTTTAATCTATTTTCAAGATTAAAATATCATAATTATTTCATAAAATAATAATTAAAGTGTTGCTTATTTTAGCTTTTATAATTTTTATTTATATTAGTGAAAAAATAATAGATAGAATATATAATTTAATAGGAGGTAAAAAATATGATTTTAATGAAATGCGGAAACAAACCTCAGATAGATCCTAATGGAGCTGGATGACCATCAAAAACTGGAAATGGTTCAGGTAAAGGAAGAGGGAATAATAATCCCAAAAATAAATAAGTATAAATTAAAATTTGAATAAAAAAAAGTTCAATAGAACTTTAAAAGATATATTATATTTTAATTAAGGTATCAATCTCTATGATTTGATATCTTTTTATTTTTAAATTAAATTTAAATATATTTATTCTATATAAATATATTATAAAATGTACTTATTATGAAAGTAAGTGGTGCAAATCAAAAAAATGAATTGTTTAAGCATATTTGAAATATAGCAGAAGAACTTAGAGGAAAAGTAGATGGATGAGACTTTAAAGGATATGTTTTAGGGTTTCTATTTTATAAATATATTTCTGAGAATCTTTGCCAATATATTAATGAAACTGAATGAGAATCCGAAAATAAAGTTTTTGATTATGCTTCTTGCAATGATGATGAAGTAGATGAAGAAATAAAAAGTCAAATTATAGAAGAAAAAGGACTTTTTATTTACCCATCTCAATTATTTTCTAATTTAGTTAAAAATGCATCTAGGAATATTGAAGAATTAAATATTATTATAAGTAATAATTTTAGAGAAATTGAAGCTAGTGCAATTGGTACACAAAGCGAAGATAATGTTAAAGGTATATTTAGCATAATTAAATTAGATTCTAATGATTTAGGAAATAATGTTATATCAAGAAACAAAAATCTATTGAATGTTATTAATAAAATCAATGAATTAGATTTAGGTGATTTTAAAAATAATGAAATTGATTTATTTGGTGATGCATATGAATTTTTAATGTCAATGTATGCATCTCAAGCTGGAAAAGCAGGAGGAGAATATTTTACTCCACAAGAAGTAAGCAAATTATTAACAAAGCTTTCAATTGGCAACAAGAAAGAAATTAAGAATGTTTATGATCCAGCATGTGGTTCCGGTTCTTTATTGCTACAAGCTGCTAAATTGTTGGGTGAAAAACATATTATAGACGGTTTTTATGGTCAAGATTCTAATCCTACAACATATAACTTGTGTAGAATTAATATGTTTTTGCATAACATAAATTTTGCTAATTTTAATATTCAATGAGGTGATACTTTAGTTGATCCACAACATGATTTAGATAAAAAATATGAAGTAATAGTATCTAATCCTCCATATTCAATTAAATGAGAAGGAGACAATAATATTACTTTAATTAATGATGAAAGATTTTCTAGTCCAGGAGTATTAGCACCTAAATCTAAAGCAGATTTTGCATTTATTTTACATTCATTGCATCTATTAGATATAAATGGTAAAGCTGCAATAGTATGTTTTCCTGGTATTTTTTATCGTGGAGGAGCAGAAGCTAAGATAAGAGATTGATTAATTAAAAATAATTATATTGATTTGATTATTTCTCTACCATCTAATTTATTTTATGGAACATCTATTCAAACTAATATTATGGTTTTATCTAAATCTAAACAAGATAAAAAAATTATGTTTATTGATGCTTCTAAAAAATATATTAAACAAACAAATCAAAATATATTAGGAGATGAAACTATTAACTTAATAGTTGATACCTATTTAAATAGAAAAGAAATAGAAAACTTTTCTAAATTAGTTGATATTGACTATGACAAATTAAAAGAAAATGATTTTGATTTAAGTGTTAATAACTTTATTGAAGATACATCTCATATTAAAGAGGAAAAAATAGATATTGTTCAATTGAATCAATCTATTAATGAAATAGTAAAAAGAAATGATGAATTAAGAAAAGAAATAGATTTAATTATCAAGGAGATAGATGATGAATAATATAAAAACTAAAAATTTAGAAATTTTTAGCTACTTTAAATTTTCTGATGATTCTTCAAATCTTGAGCTTGATGATAAAAAAATAAATTTTATATATGCAAATAATGGAGCAGGAAAGTCAACACTAGGAAAGTATTTAAATTCTATACATAAAGAAGATTTTTACTTAATAGATATAGATAATAATGTTTATATTCAGAATTCAAATAAAATGATAATTTCAAAAAATATTTTAGAAATCAAAAATTTAGAACATAAAATTGAAAATACATATAATATATTTTCACGAGAAGTAACAAACATAATAAATAGATATAATCTATCTATTAATAGTTCAATATGAAAAAAATTAATAAAACCTTTTTATATTTTAAAAGGATTTAATAATTTAGTTTCAATTACCAATAAAAGCAAAAAACATATACAAAATCTAAAATTAGATTATAATCAAATTATTAACTTAAATTCTGAGTTAAATAATTTTAATGTTCAATTTTTTGAAAATTTTTACACACAATTGGATAGTGAACAATTACTAAATAATGAATTTGAAAATATTTTAGAATTGAAAAAAGATATTGAAAGCAAAATAGCAAATATAGAAATAGAAATTAAAGATCAAATTATTAAAGAATTTAAAAAAACAAATATAGATATCTATATTTTGGAAAAAATTTATTTTTTAATTATCGGTCTTGACAAAATGGATAAATGTTACATTTGCAATAGTGATATTCGAGATTTTGATGATATTAAGCTATCAATGAAAAAAAGAATTAATGAGTTAAAAAATAAGTTTGATAGTCTTTTTGATTTGAAAGATAAATTAAATAAATGAGATGAAATCTTCAATACACATCTTGTTAAAGAATATATAAATCATAAATTTAAAAATATTATTTTAGTTATCAATCAGTCATATGAAAATTTATCTAATTATTTGTTGAATTATTTTTTTGATTTAAAGAATATGATGAATGATGATGAAAAAATAAAGTTAATTAATGATCTTGAAAACAACATTATAAAAATTCAAAAATTAGAAGAAGAAAGAATATTAAAATCAATAAATAATGAAGATTTCAATGTTTTTAAATCTATCATTAATAATCTTGTAGGTGAAGGCAGAATTAAATTTAATTTTAAAAGTGATAAATTTATAGAAATAAATTTAGATAATCAAATCAATTTACCATTTAGTAGTGGCGAAATAAAAATAATTAGTTTTATATTTTCATTAATGTATTTTATTTCTTCATTTGAAGATTATAAAAAAAGATATATTATTGTAGATGATATTGATGAATCATTTGACAATCTTAATATAATTAATTTTGTTCATGTTATAAAAACATTTTTTTATGATTATAAAATAAAGTTTTTAATATTAACTCATAATAATCAATTAATAAAACAGATTTATGATTCTGGAGTTAGGGAAATTAATATTTTTTTGATTTATAAACATATAACATTTGAAAGAAATTTAATCAAATTAAACGACAAAAATATAAATGATGAAATAAGCTACCTTGGATTTAAATCTGGTATTCAATTATTAAAGAAGAGAATATCTAAAGAATTATCTAATTTTAATGATGAAAAATTTATATTTATTTTTATTTATACACAATGAATTTTAAGAATTATAAAGTTGATAACAAACAATAAAGATATAAATAAAAATTATTCACCAATTTTAATTTTAAAATATGAAAATTTATTTGACAATAGTAATAAAGATGAAAGCATTGGCATTTTTAACAAAGCTAAAAATGAATTCAAAGAGTTTTATAACTTAGATGAAAAGAATAATCTGTTTGATATTTCATATGATCATTTTGTTCAAAAGATTAAAAATATTAAGAATTCTTTGCTTAATTTAAAAATCGAATTTAATAATATTTCATATATTATGTCTTCAAATATTACAAATATTGTAAAGTTTATTATTTTAAGAGAAATGATAAAATCATATTTAATAAAATTGAATAATGATTCTATAGAAGTAATTAATAATGAATCAGTTAGATTAATCTTAAATAAACTTCATTTTAAAGAAAAAATTTCTTTAGAAAATAAAAAAAAGCTAAATTATTTATGAAATTTTTTGAGCACATATTGTCATATTGAAATAAATCCTTCTCTTTTATTAAGTGGCATTGAATTAAATGATTTTATTGTTCATAAAATTATTAATGATGTCTTTGAATTAATAGGAAAAGGAGAAAATAGAAAATAATATGATTTCAAAAAAAATTGTAGAAATATTTGATATTAAAAATGGTTACACCCCATCAAAGGCTAAAAGCGAATATTGAACTAATGGAATTATTCCTTGATTTAGAATGGATGACTTAAGAGAAAATGGGTTTATTTTATCGAAATCTAAGAAACTAATAACAAAAGAAGCAATAAAAGGAAAATTATTTGAAGCTAATTCAATTATTTTAGCAACAACCGCCACAATAGGAGTACACGCCTTAATCACTTCAAATTTTTTATGTAATCAACAGTTTACAAATTTTTGTTTAAAAGAAGAATATAAGAAAAAATTTAATATTAAATTTTTATATTATTATTTTTTTAAAATTGATAAATGATGTATTAGAAATACAATTTCATCTGCTTTTCCTTCTGTACAAATAAACAAATTAAAATCATTACAAATTCCCATTCCTCCAATTGAAGTTCAAAATAAAATAGTAGAAATGTTAGATAAATTCACTAATTATAAAGCAGAGCTTACAGCAGAGCTT
>DBMA01000008.1:5142-52277 GCA_002298905.1 Mycoplasma sp. UBA710
CAGAGCTTACAGCAGAGCTTACCTTTAGAAAAGAACAATATAAATATTATAGGGATACTTTGTTTTATAACTTAAACAAGAATAGTGATTATAAATATCTTTGAGAAATCACAAAATGAAATAAATCATTTAGTTCTGTTAATAAATTTAAACAAATAGAAAAAATAAATATTAAAAGTGTGTCTGCAAAAGAATTAAAAAATTTAGTTATTAAAAATGGAGATATAAGACTTATATCTACTGGTAAGTTTGATAGTTATACTAATCAACAAATTGCTAAAGATAAAGTTAATAGAGGTGAAGTTATATTATTACCAGAAGGTGGTTCTGCTAATTTGAAATATCACAATGGAAAATTTGTAAATGCATTAAATTTAGTTTGTTCTTCTATTGATCATAATATTTACTCACTAAAATATATTTATTATTTTTTATCATCAAATATTGAATATATTGAATCATGTTATAGAGGAAGCGGTGTGAAACATCCAGATATGAGAGAAATATTAGATATTAAAATCCCTATTCCCCCAATTGAAATTCAAAATAAAATAGTAGAAATATTAGATAAATTTAGTTCTTTAATTAACAATATTTCTGAAGGATTACCTAAAGAAATTGAATTAAGAAAAAAGCAATATGAATATTATAGAGATTTGTTATTAGATTTTAAGGAAAATGATGAATAATAAAATAAATAAACAAATAATTATTGTTGATGATTTTTCACATACTAATACAAACAAAATAGAACTGATTCATTCTAATTGTGATGACATAAAGGACGAATTAATTAATAAAAATTATAATGATGATTTTATAATGACAATTGTTAATTCAATTTTTTGCCAATTAGATATTGATGATTTTTTGATAAATAATGATAATTCAAAAAAAACAATGAAAAATACCATTATAGCTATGAATAGAAATTTTTTTATTAATAAAAAAGATAAAAACGGAAAAATAATAAAGCAGAATAAAAACTTTATATTAGCCGAATTTTCAATACCCCTATTTCTTAAAAAAAAATTTAATAATAAATACAAATGAATTTATTGTAATCAATCTTTTAACTATGATTCTAATCCATCAAAACCAGCAACAGGTTTGGATTGCGCAATTTCTTATAATAATAAAGTTATTTATACTGAAATTAAATCTTCTATATCAAAACAAAGTTATAAAGAAAATTTATGTAAAGCAATTAAATCTTTTTCTAGTCGTACCGAAAATGAAGAAGAGTTAGATTCAATAAAAGCAAAATAATACTTTTTAATAGAGAGAATGCTAATAATTTAGATTTTAATCACAATACTTTTTTAATTGGTTCTTTAATTGTTAATCATGATGTACAGATAAATGAAAATATAAAAATTCCATTTAATATTAATAACCATTCAATTTCAATATTAAATCTTAAAATTATGAATGAGGAAGAATAATGATTGAATATTTAAAAAAAATTAAACAAAAGTTGTTAATATCTAAATATTATTCTCATGAATGCATTTTTACTAAAAATGAAATTGAAATAATTAAAGATATAACTATTAAATTAATTCCTGTAACTAAAGAAGACACTTTATCAATAGAAATATTTCATTTATTATGTGGAACTAACAATAATTTAGAAGAAGATTTTATTTCTTATTGTAAAAATGTTTTATCATTACCGCATAAGTATTATTTGGATGAAAGTATACAAAACATAAAATTATACAATCTTTTAGAAATAAATATTTTAAATCAAAAACTACTGAAAATTGATGGAAAAATTTTATCTCCTGAACAAGAGCGTATTTATGAATTGTTTGATAAAATGAATATTTATTTAAAATCAGGAACAGGAACTGGAAAAGCCTTTATTTCCACCAACTTTTTAATTAAAAAATTTAAAGAAAAAATGATGAATGAAAAAAATAAAAAGTTTATTTATATTGTTCCAACAGAAATTCTAGAAAGTCAAATCATAAATAATTTGCATGAAAGAAATGAAGATATAAAAAAATATATAGGAAATAATATTATTGAAAAGAGAATATTTATTGGCACTTGAGAAAAACTTTCACAAGTAATAAATGGGAAAGAGATTCTTATAGAAATAGATACGCTAATAATAGATGAAGCACACTGTATATTTGAAGAAAATGATAGATCAAAATATTTAAATTTTTTATTAGAAATATATTTGAAAAATAAATCTATAAATAGAATAATATTATTATCACCTTTTGAGATTGAAGATAAAGATAAATTTCAAAAATTATTTTATAAAATAGATTTTTTATATATTGACTATAAAAAAAATTTATTAACAAATAGATGATTAATTAATAAAAATGAAATGCTAGAAAATTATAGTAATGAAAAAGATTTTGATAATTTTATTTATAAAAATTCTAATTTGATAATTTGTGTTTTGACAAGCTCTAAAAGTAAAGCTAAAGAATTTGCCGAGAAATTTTATAATTCAAACCACAAAATAAATATCGAAAAATATATTGAAGAAAATTTAGATAAAACAACAAAAGAAAAATTAATTAATGAAATTAATAAAAATGATTGAAAAATTTTTAATAAATACAAAAATTTTTTATATATAAAAAGTGGAATTTGTTATTTAACATCAGATATACCTGATTCTATAAAAATATTAATAATTAATTTAGTAAGCAATGGATATATAAGATTAATTTTTTCTACTTCATTGATTATATCGGGAATTGATTTACCAATTGATGTTGCAATGATATCAGATATTAAAATTAATAAAAAATTTATATCTTATAATGAGGTGATAAATTTTTTTGGGCGCTCAGGAAGGATAGGACATGATAAAAAGGCTTATGCTTCAGGTTATGGGTTTATAAAGAGAAATAAGAAAAATTTTACTTGATGAAAAAATAATAAAAAATTAATTGAAGAAGGTCTAGAAAAAGAAATAAAACGCGATAAATTAAATTCTGTTGATGAAAATAAAAAAAAAAAAAAATTTTATTAATCAATCTTATAAAAAGTGAAAAGAAACAAATGATGCAAGATATATTTATGAACCAAGAATAAATCCTACATTAACAGAAAAATTAATAAATTTGAAAATTAATGAATTTGATTATCAATATTTAATTTCAAATTTAATTTATTGGACTAATGAAAATCAATTTAGTACTAATAATTTTGATCGATTCTTTTTATTTATTATAAATTTTTATCAAATCTCAGATTATCAGATCAATATTCATAAAAATGAAAATAAATCACCAATAAGAAAAGAGATAGATTGTTTTTTAAAGAATAATAATTTATCCTTTCAAAAACAATTTATTAATTTTATAAATAATCCAAAATTTTATGATTGAAAAAATTACAATACTTTTTATAAAGACTTAAAAACATGCATCAAGTTTTATATAAAATACAATTTCTCTGTAGAAAAATCTATTAGAACATATGTTGGATTTTTAAATAATAAATTAGACAATTTTTTATTTAGTAATTATTCTGACACAATTGAAAAATTTGTAGACAATATTAAAACAATTGGAAAGTATTTACTTTTAATGTTTATAAATCATTTCTATTTGATTTCAAATACCAAAAAATTCACTAGTATTATGACAATATCTACATGTTTTGTAACTAATCAAGAATTTTACAATTTTTTAAATGATAATAATTTTTTTGAAAAGTACTTAGAGCAAATAATAAACAATAAAAATGCTCTAAAAAAATGACAGCAAATCAATATATTTAGAAATTCAATTTATGATATTTGTAAAGAATTAAAACAAATAAAAAATAATATGAAAATTTATGATATTTTAGAATTAAATTCAAAAAATTCTATATTAACAAAATTAGAAGAATATTTGACAGATAAATAATTATTCAAAATAAATTTTACAAATAATAATTTGTTTAAATTAATTTTTTATTGCATTAGTTAATTTATAATGATTAAATTAAGCATTTAATTAAATGCTTCACAATATTTATTTTGTAAATTTAAATCAATAAGAAATTAATTAGCTAAATTTAAATATAATTAAATTATGACTAATAAATCAACTTTAGAACAAATATCTAATACTGAAGATTGAACAGTTGTAGTAGAATGAATAAAAACTATAAATAATAACACATCATATCAATCTGAAGCACAACTAGAAAAAGAATTTATTACTCAATTACAAAAGCAAGGATATGAGTATATTGATTTATCAAAAACAAATAATAAAGATCATAGAGAATGATTAATTAATAATTTAAGAACTCAAATTCAAAAATTAAATAATACTCAATTTACTGATAGAGAATGAAAAGAATTATTTAATACTTATATTGCAAATGATAGTGATAATGTAGAAGATGCTTCTAAAAAAATTCAACAAGATTATATATACTCATTAAAAAGAGATAATGGTAGTGAGATAAATGTTTATTTAATAAATAAAAAAGATATTCATAAAAACTCATTACAAGTTATTAATCAATATACCAATAATTCTGGCAAATATGAAAATCGATATGACGTAACTATATTAGTTAATGGATTACCCTTGATTCAAATCGAATTAAAAAGAAGGGGAATTGCTTTAAAAGAAGCGTTTAACCAAATTAATCGATATAAAAATGAATCATATAATTTTAGTTTATTTAAGTACATTCAAATATTTGTAATTAGCAACGGGACAAGTACTAAGTATTATTCAAACACAGTTAGATATTTACATATAAAAGAATTAAGTAATCAAGACGTTAAGTCTAAAACATCTAATAGTTTTTCTTTTACTAATTATTGATCTGATTCTCAAAACAAATTAATTGAAGATTTGATTAGTTTTACTCAAACATTTTTTGCTAAACATACTATATTAAACATATTAACAAAATATTGTGTATTTACTTCTGAAGAACATTTGCTTGTAATGAGGCCATATCAAATAGTAGCTACAGAAAAGATAATCAATAGAATAGAAATATCAAATAATTATCAAGATAAATTGGGTACAACAAGTGCTGGTGGTTATATTTGACATTCAACAGGAAGTGGTAAAACTTTAACATCTTTTAAAACAGCTCAATTGGCAAGAGATTTAGATTATGTTGATAAAGTGCTGTTTGTAGTAGATCGTAAAGATTTAGATTATCAAACAATGAAGGAATACAATAAATTTGAAAAAGATGCAGCTAATTCTAATAGTTCTACCAAAATATTGCAAAAACAATTAGAAGATTCTAATTCTAAAATATTGATTACCACCATCCAAAAACTTTCTATTTTTATTAATCAAAATCCAAAACATGAAATTTATAAAAAACATGTAGTAATTATTTTTGATGAATGCCATCGTTCTCAATTTGGTGATATGCATGCATCTATAATCAAACATTTTAAAAAATATAATATTTTTGGTTTTACAGGAACACCAATTTTTGCCAAAAATGCTATTTTAGCTACATCAAATCCAAAACAAATTGCTAAAGAATTTTCTAATAAAAAGATTGTAGCTAAAACAACTGAACAATTATTTGGAGATAGATTACACACATATAATATCTTAGATGCTATCAAAGATAAAAATGTTTTGCCATTTAAATATAATGAAATAAAAACATTTTCTGAAAAAGAAAATATAAAAGATGAAAAAGTAAAAGCTATTGACACTGAAAATATTTGATCTACTTCATCTAGAATAAAAAATATAACAACTTATATCTTAAATAATTTTGATTCATATACATATCGAGATAAATCTTATTCATTTAATAAATTAAATAATATTTCTTCTATAGCTAATGATAAAAAAAATAAATTAAAACAAGAAATATCTAAAATAAATCTTAAAGGATTTAACGCAATGTTTGCTTTAGCAGATATTGATTTAGCAAAACTATACTATTCTGAATTCAAAAAACAATTAAAAGAAAGAAATAATAAAGATTTTAAAATCGCTCTTATTTATTCATATAATCCAAATGAAAAAATAAAAGATTATGATGAAGAATTTATTATGGATGAAAACAATGAAAATATTGAAAAATTAGATCAATCTTCTAGAGAATTTCTAGATAATGCTATTAATGATTATAATCAAATGTTTAATGTTTCTTATAGTTCTTCAAGTGAAAAATTTCAATCTTATTATAAAGATGTATCATTAAGAACAAAAAATAAAGAAATTGATTTATTAATTGTAGTTAATATGTTTTTAACAGGTTTTGATGCACCTACATTAAATACTTTATTCATTGATAAATGAGTTAGAATGCATGGATTGATTCAAGCTTTTTCAAGAACAAATAGAATTCTAAATGATATCAAACACCATGGTAATATTGTAAGTTTTAGACCTCTAATAGATGATTTTAATGATGCTATTAAACTCTTTAGTGATGAAAAAGCATCAGGTATCATTGTTATTCGTCCATTTAAAGATTATTATGAAGGTTATACAAATGAAAATGGAATATTTGAACCTGGTTATAAGCAACTTGTTCATAATTTATTAATTAAATATCCAATTGATTTAAATGTAAGAGATTTATCTATTCAAAACAAAAAAGATTTTATAAAGCTATTTGGTAGAATACTTCAAATTAGAAATATTTTACTTTCATATGTTGATGAATTTAAATCAAATGAAATAAGAATATTAAATGAAGCTCAATTACAAGACTATTTAAGTAGATATCAGGATTTTTATGAAGAATTAAAAGAAGAATCAAAATCAGATAAAAAAGATATTATTGATGATCTTGTGTTTGAAATTGAACTTGTTAAGCAAATAGATACAAATATTGATTATATTTTAGATTTAATTATGAAATCAAAAAAACCATATCAAGATAAAGAATTACTTACAAGTATTAGTAAAATAGTAGATTCAAGTTTTGAACTAAGATCTAAAAAAGAGTTAATAATTAATTTTTTAAATAGTATATACAACAAAGAAAAAAGTTTTGATGACTTAACTCAATTAATTAATGAATTTAATGAATTTATTCAAAAAGAATATTCTAAAGAATTAAATAATATTATTAAAGAATTTAATTTAAATAAAGAAGAAACATTTAAATTTATGAATAATTCATTTGGTCAGGGAGAATTAAAAATATTTGGAACTGCAATCAATAATATATTGCCGCCTTTATCTAGATTTAGCAAAAATCAAAATAGAACTAAAATAAAAAATGATGTTATAAATAATTTAGAAGTGATATTTGATAGATATTTTAATATTTAATAAAAAGATATTAGTAAATTAAATTTGCTATGTAATGTAGTTATTTTATTATCTTAAAATTTTAATGTGTTATAATTATAGTGTAGAGTTGTTATTTATATAATTTATATTATGTGAGTACAAACCAAATCACAGCTATAAGTTGTGATTTTTTATTAATATAAAAGATATATATTGAATCTACTTGTATTATTAACAATAAATAATTTTTATAAAAATATTATGAATGAGAAAAAATTTAAAACGCTTGATGAACAAATAAATTTATTAAAAAATAAAGGATTAAATATCAATAATGAAAGTAGATTAAAATGATATTTAAGTTCATATAATTATCAAAATTTTATAAATGGGTATAATGATTTTTTTATGATAAATAATGATAGAAAGGAAAACAAATATAAAAAAACAGCATCATCTAACTGCATAATTGAATTATTTAATTTTGATAGATTAGTTTCAAAATATATTTTGTCTAATATTCAAAATATTGAAAGAAAAATATCAACACCATTAGCTTACACTCTAGCACAATTTATGTATGAACACAAATTAGAAAATGGTAAATTATTTATGTCAAAACATGATGATGTAATTATAAAAAAAATTTTTAATATTAAAAATAAAAATGAATGAGAAGAGTTTTTGAATTCAATTAAAAAAGAAGTTAATTTAAAATTAGAGATATTCAAGAAATATAAAAAATTTTGTGATATTCCTTTATGATCATTAGTGATTCATTTATCTTTTGGAAAATTGATTTATATATTAAAAAAATTAAATAAAAATATTTTTTACTTAACAATAAATAATTCCACTTTAAATAAAAATACAGAATTATCAAATAAAGAATTAATTTCTATTTTTGAAATAATAAAAAATTCTAGAAATAGAATATGTCACAATAATGTTTTATACAATATTTCTATAAAAAACCCAACTTTAGCTATAAATTCATCAAGCAAATTAATTAAAAATTCAAAAAAATATAATATGGAAATAAATAGAATCAATCTTCATTTATTGATATTAATAATAGAAACTTTGGATAATACAAAAGACAATTCTCTTATTAATATTGTGAATAATTTGATTGAAAATAAATTAATATTAAATGATTTGAATATAAAAGAAAATATATTATCCAAAATATGATTTAAAAAAAATTAAATATAATTTTATTTAATAAAAATTATAAATTATTGTTAATTAAGGAGATTAGTTAATGAAAGAATTAAATAATGACAATGATGTTAATTTTCTTCCAAGTAATATAATAAGTGAAAAAATATTAATTTCAGACAATACTATATTTAAAGAAAAAATTAATGATTTTTTGATCGATTTGGAAAGTAAATATAATGATTTTATTTCAAAATCTTTTAATATTCAAAATAATTGAAAAGAATTCCAACAAAATAAAAAAAATTCTAATGTTTTTATAATGCCAGAACAAATGTTAATAAAATCTCCTACAACTATTTTGAATGCTCCTTGGGGAACAGGAAAAACATATTTTATTGAACAAATTGCTTGATATTGAAATGATGAAAAAATTTCGCGTAGTATATTTAAAAATTTTATGGTTATAGATGTTTTGAAATTTATTAATTCTCCTAATATTGTTGAAGAAATATCTTTGATGGTTTATGAAGCCTTGTGTAAATTTGTTAATATAAATAATAATAAAGATATCAAATTAATTTTTGAAAAAATTGGGAAAATAATATTATCAATTTTTCCATATATATTAATAATAATAGATACTATATATGATTCTAAATTTTTTAATTATGGAAGTATAGAGATATTTAATGCTTTGAAAGATGTTGCATCTAATTTAAAAAAATCTAAAGATTCAAGTTCAAATCAAAAAAATGAAACTATAAAACTATTAAATGAAATTAAAGATATAATAGAACCTTCAATAATTGTTTTTGACAACATAGAAAGAATGGGTATTCATTCATGAGAAATTATAAAATCTATTCAACAATTATCTATTTTTGATAATTTATTATTTTTATTACCTATTAATAAGAATCAATTATCATTAGGAAATGCAAATGATAAGAATAATAAAAATGAATCATTAATTGATAAATATATAACATTGGGAACATATTATGATTTAAAACAAAATTATTTAGGAATATTAAATAAATTAAAATTCAATGATAAAGATGCTGAATTAATAAATAAAATTTTAGATACTGAAATCAATGGTTATAATTTGTCAATAAGATTAGTAGAAAGAGCACTACTAAACAATAAAATAAAAGAATCTTTTAAAATTAATAAATATAAAGGATTAAATAAAATTTATAATATTTGACCTTCTAATGCTATAAATGAAATTATTAATCAAGATGTAGAAAAAATTCAAGAAGATTATGAAAGATTAAGTAATATTTTTTATGATAAAAAATATATAGATAGGAATTTAGTTAATTATATTCGTTCATTTCTTATTAATAAAAATAATGATTTTTATTCAAAAGATTATTTTGAATTAATTACAATTGAAAAACATACTAATTTCATTAATGTGTTCCAAAACATTATAGATAATTTTGTAAATTGAAATGGATCTTTTTTAAGAAATATTGAAATTAATTGATTAGTAAAATGAAATGATTATTTAAATGATTTAAATATATTAAAAGAACATTTAAAGAAAAAGGTTGATTCGTTTAATATAAAAATAAATAAAAATAAAGAAATAATAAGAAAAAATAAGAAATCAAATCCTATCATTGAAGAAGAAATAGAAAGATTAAAGAATGAACAAAATACTTTAATAAATGCAAACAATGTAAATGGTTTAAATTCAAAAGAATTAGAAAGAAAATCAGAAATTGATTTATTATTAAAAAATTATGAACAAGGTTTAAAAAATAATGAAGATTTAATTACTAAAAGTAAAGTAGAAAATGAAAAGTTAGAAAATTGAATAAAAGAAACAAATTTAATAATTAATTCTTATTTAGATGTTTTTATTCAAGAAATTAAAAATCTTTATAATGATTATGAAAAAGAATGAAGTAAATTAATAAATGATCAAAACAAATCTTTAATCATAAAATTATTGATTGAAAGTTTTAATGAAATCTCAAAAGAAAATGAAAGCTATTATTTTAATATAAATAATGTATTTAATGATATTAAAACAATGAATTTGTTAGTTGATAAAATTAAATCTATTTAATATTTTTAAAATATTTAAATCATTTTGTAAAAAAATGATAAAGTAAAACTATGTTAGAAAAAATTGTTTCTGGAATTACTGCTACAGGCAAACTTACTTTAGGGAACTATATTGGTTCTATCAAAAATATGATTAAGCTTCAAAATGATTATGACCAATATATTTTTGTAGCTGATCTTCATGCTCTTACGACATATATTGATCCTAAAGAATTAATAGAGAATAAAAAAAATATTTTTGCTCTATATTTAGCTTGTGGTTTAGATCCTCAAAAAACTACTTTGTTTTTTCAATCTGATGTACCAGCTCATAGTGAATTAAATTGAATTATAACCACTATTACTAATATGGGTGAATTATCAAGAATGACACAATTTAAAGATAAATCACAAAATATTGTCAAACAAGACAATAAAACAGAAATAATTCCAACTGGTTTATTTGTTTATCCTGCTTTGATGATTGCAGATATTATTTTATATAATCCAAAAGCAGTTCCTGTTGGCATTGATCAAAAACAACATTTGGAATTATGCCAAAAAATTGTAAAAAGAATGAATACCAAGTATCATTTGAATTTTAATGAACCTAAACCAATTATTCCTAAAATAGGAAATAAAATTAAATCATTAGTAAATCCAGAACAAAAAATGTCTAAATCAGACAAAAATGCAAATGCTTCTATTTATTTATTAGATGATCCTGAAGTAGCTTATAAAAAAATTCAAAGAGCTATTACTGATAGTGAAAATAAAATTTATATTTCAGAAAATAAACCTGGTGTTTTAAATTTATTAACTATTTTTGCTTCCCTAAAAGATATTTCTATAGAAGAAGCTGAAAAACACTTTAGCAACAAATCATACAAAGATTTAAAAGAAGAAGTAGGATTAGTTATAAAACAATTTTTAATTGATATTCAACAAAAATATCAATCATATATTCAAAATATTGATGAAATAGCACAAGCAGGAGCTAAAAAAGCAAACAAAATTGCTAGTGAAAATTTATTAATTATTCAAAAAGCTTTTGGTTTGAAATAATTTAAATTTTACTAATCATTGTTTTATTTCTTTTTTGACCAATTAAAGTATTTAATAATAAAACAGAAGTAGAACCTACCATTAGAATTGCTCCTAATCATGGAGCAATTAAACCTAATATAGCCAATGGAATGCAAATAATATTAAAAATACCAGCTCAAACAAAATTGAGTTTTACTAAATTCAAAGTTTTTCTTGATAATAAAATTGCTTTATAAACTAAATTTAGGTTATTTTCTAAAAGAGAAATATCTGCTATAGAGTTTGTTAATTCACTTCCTGAAGCATAAGCAATTCCAATAGAAGCACTTTTAATTGCCAAAATATCATTTGTCCCATCTCCAACAAAGATAATTTTACCTTTAGTCTTAAATTCATTAATAATTTCTGCTTTTTGATCTGGCAGAAGATCTCCATATCAATAATCAATACCTAATTGGTTAGCAATTTTTTCTACATTTTCTTTTCTATCTCCAGATAAGATAATCAATTTAATATTCATATTTTGCAAATTCTTTATTGTTTGTAAAGCATCTTTTTTAATTTGATCTTCAATTTGAAAATAACTAATTACTTCATTATTAATTGAAAAAACACTAATACTTTTATTTTCATCAAAACTTTGTTTTTGATGAAATACATAATTATTTTCTTTAGCATATTTTAATGAAGTAATAGCATAAGTATTTTTGTTATTAGTTGCAAAGATACCTACACCTAAAATTTCTTTTACATTTTCAAATTCAATTGTTTCATTATTATCATTTGCAAAATAATTTTTAATTGCTTGAGATAATGGATGATTAGATAAAGTTGCTAAATTATAAATATAAGAATCATATTGTTTATTTTGATTTAAATATTGAGCAACAAAAGGTTTTCCTTCTGTAATTGTTCCTGTTTTATCAAAAGCAACAAAAGATATATCATTAATCATTTCATAAATTTTAGAAGAAGAAAAAAGAATTTTATTCTTAGAAGCAATAAAAGAAGAAGAATAAATAGCAGCCGGAGCTGCGATTCCAAAAGCACAAGGACAAGCAATTACTAGTGTAGCAACAGTATGATATAAAGCATTAGCTATAGGATTTTCATAAACGTTATTAAAAATAGTAGGAATAGAAATTGGTAAATATAAAAGTATTAATCACAAAATAAATGTTATTAATGAAATAATTAGAACTGTTGGCAAGAAATATTTAACAATTTTTTGACTAGTTACTTCAATTTTTGATTTATTATTCATAATTTTTTCTAATTGATTAATTATTTTATTCAAAGTTGAATCAGCGGCTAATTTAGTAACTTGGTAATAAATTAAATCACCTACATTAATACTTCCAGATAATATTAACTGATTTTTATTAATATCTCTTGGTATAGCTTCACCTAAAAGAGAAGAATAATCTAAATAAGCATGATCTGACAATAAAATACCATCAGTAGGGATAGCTTGACCTTTAGCCACTTTAACAACATCATTAAGTTGAATCTGATTGGTTTTAACTTTTTTAATTTGCTTATCTTGAACAATTTCTACTTCTTTATTTTGCAACTTTAATAATTCTTTAATTCCTAAAGATGTTTTAACTCTTAGTTTATCTTCAATTAAGTGTCCAATTCCTATGAAAAATGATAATTCATAACCAATTTCATAAAATTGCATATTTAAATTAAAAAAGTTTTTCTGCACTATTTCAATAATTGACATTATAACTGAATAGAAATAAGTTAAATGAGTAGCTACAGTAATTAAAAAATCCATTGAAAAATCCCTATTTTTCAATTGGCGATAATTGTAAAAATAATTAAACTCTAAATAAAAAACTAAAAAAGTAGCCAATAAAAACAAAATTATACTAATGATATACATATTGGGAATATGAACATGAAAAGAATGAATGATCATGATAATCATTGCAAATAATGTTATGATTCCTTCAAATATTAGTTTTTGTTTTATATTATTCTTTAAATTTAACTTAAATTCTTTCAGCAACATAACCTATTTTAGCAACCAAATCTATAATAAATTGATCGCTATATTTATTTTCATCAGCTTCTACTGATAACATTTTTTCTAATAAATTTAAAGAATACTTAATATCTGGGTATTGTTTAAATGCTTTATCTATTTTACCAACACATGAAGCACATCTTACATTTATTTCAAATCTTCTAATATCCATAAATTTCCTAACTATGTTATTCAAAATATTTATATAATTAAATTATAAATATTATGAACAATAAAAAAACAAAAAATGATTTGAATCATAAAGCAATTGGGGCCATTAGATATATAGGATTAAAAGCTATCCAAGAAGCAAAAGGTGGTCATGTAGGAATGACTATTTCTGCTGCTCCAATAACATATATATTATTTACAAAATTTATTAAAATAAATCCTGAAAATGGGAAATGAATTAATAGGGATCGTTTTGTTTTAAGCGGTGGTCATGGATCAATGAGTTTATATCCTATTTTTTATTTTGCTAATCTTCTAACTTTAGATGATATCAAAAAATTTAAAACTGAAGATTCTAAAACTCCGGGACATCCCGAATATGAAAATAACATTGATAATTTTATTGATGCTTCTACAGGTCCATTAGGTCAAGGATTTGCAATGGCAGTTGGAATGGCGATAGCACAAAAACATATTAGTAACAAGTTAGGTAAATATTCAGATTTAATAGATAATTTTACCTATGTTATTTGTGGAGATGGCGATTTACAAGAAGGTATTACTTATGAAGCAAGTGCTATTGCGGGTAAATATGAATTAAATAAATTAATTGTTTTACATGACTCTAATAAATATCAATTAGATTCATCTGTTGAAAAAGTTTCTATAGAAAATTTAAAACAAAGATTTGAATCTAACAATTGAAATTATTTAAAATGTTCTAACGATCCTAAAGAAATCGCAGCAGCAATTAAAAAAGCTCAATTAAGTAAATCAAAACCTACATTTATTGAAGTTGAAACAATAATTGCAGAAGGTTTAAAAAGTCAAAGCTCTAATAAAGGACATCATGGCGTAGTATCTAATGAAGATCTTAATGAATTTTTAAAATATCATGATTTAGATTTTAAAAATTGAAATATTGATTCTAAAATTATTGAACATTTTCAAAAAACCATTATTGAACGTGGAAATAAAGAAGTAGCAAAATGAAATAAAAAATTAGCTAAAGCAAATCAAAATAAAGAATTTAATAAATTATGAAACATACTTATTTCTTCGAAAGATTATCAACAATTATTTAATAGAATTAAAATCAAAGAAAATAATTTAGCAACTAGAGTTTATTTAAAAACATTTTTACAATCAATTAAAGATTTTAATCCATTTGTAATTGCAACATGTGCTGATTTAGTAAGCTCAACTAATGTTGCTATTACTAATGAAACTATTCTAGAAAATGGCCAATCTTTACCAATTGGAATTAGAGAATTCGCTATGGGTGCTATTGTTAATGGAATTAGTTTATATGCAAAAGGAATTAAAGCAATTGGAGGAACTTTTTTAGTATTTTCTGATTATATAAAATCCGCAATTAGATTAGGTGCATTAATGAAGGTGCCAAGTGTTTATGCTTTTACTCATGATTCCTATTTAGTTGGTGGTGATGGGCCCACACATCAGCCATATGATCAATTACCCATGTTAAGAGCTATAGAAAATTTAAATGTATATCGTCCTGCTGATGAAGAAGAATTGAGATATTTTTTAGGTGTAGCTTTTAATTCATCACCAGATTCAAGTGCAATTATTTTATCTAGACAAAATATTAAATCGCTAAATAGTAAGATGAAATATTCAGATTTAGAAAAAGGAATTCACATTGTTAAAGATTGCAAAAATCCTGATTATATTATTGCAGCATCTGGTTCAGAAGTTCAATTAGCACTTGAAATATCTCAAAGTATTAATAACATTAGAATTATTTCTATTCCTTGCTTAGATCTTGCAACAAAAATGAGTAAAAAAGAAAAAAATAAGTATTTTAAAGCGAAAAAATTATTTTTAACTATAGAAGCTTCTGCTGATTATAAATGATTTGCTTTACATTTGAATTCTCAAAATAATGAGCACATAGGGGCTTATACATTTGGTAAATCAATGGATGGAGAGATTTTATATAGTCAAAAAGGATTTAACAAGCAATCAATATTAAAATTATTAAAAAAATATAAATAATTTCATTTATTTTTTGTAATTAATGTAAATTAAAGATCAATAAAAAATCAAATTTAATAACAATTATTATAATTATCATCTAAAAATTTTGTTAGATATATCATTTAATTTTGAGTTATACACATAAATTAAATATAAATAAAAATAAATTTATTAAAAATTTAAACTATTTATAGTGTGATATAATTGATAGATGGATGAATTTTGATTTTATTTAATTTAAAAACATTTAGATTAAAAATATTTAAACTAAATAAAATTGAATAAAATTAAAAATCCAAAATAAAATTAGGAGAGAAAATCCATACTATGAAAAAAAATTTAGTTTTATCTATTACAAGCATTTCGTCAATGTTAGCTATTGTTCCTTTAGCAACAGTTAGTTGTGGAAATACTTTAACAAGCTCAGAAGAAAAACCAGTAGTTACTCCTGAACAAAAACCAGTAGAACCTTCAACCCCTTCTACAAAACCTGAACAAAAACCAGTAGATCCTGTTGCTCCTTCTACAAAACCTGAACAAAAACCAGTAGAACCTGTTACTCCTTCTACTAAACCTGAACAAAAACCAGTAGAACCTTCAACTCCTTCTACAAAACCTGAGGTAAAACCAGTAGAACCTGTAATTCCCTCTACTAAACCAGGAACATCAATTAGTTCTGTAAAAGTAATTTCAAATAAAGATAAATTTGAAGTACAAATAACAGGTGAAAATTTAAGTCAAAATAATTCTAATTACATTTTTACAAATGATAAATTAGGAACAAAATATATGAACTTAGATCAATCAAAATCTAATTCATCTAATATTGTTTTATATACTGAAGATTTTGCTTTTCAAAATAAAACATGAAAAGTTGAAATGAAAAATGATCAAACTTCAAGTTGAACAAACTTAGGAACTTTAACATTTTCAGATATGATAATAGAACAAAATCTTAATAAGTATGTTAAATATTTATATAATGGTGTAATTAATTACAATAAATCATTAAAAGAAAGTATGACTACATACAAAAGATATGAAGAAATTTATCATTTACTTTCTTCTCCTGAAAATAAAATTACAAAATTGAATAATAATATATCAATAGTTACAAACAATATTGAAGTTAACTATAACAATATATCAAATAATTCAAGTACATTTGAATATAGTGTTTATTTTAGCATCAATTACAGAATAATGCAAAATGGAAAAGTTCTAGAAGGATTTAATTATATCTACAACAATCCAAATCCTATTAATGATGCAATTAGTAATTGAGAATATGTAACAAATGATGGAATTGTTATTAAAGATAATAAAATCATTGGTTATAGAGGAACATCAAAAGAAATTAATATTCAAGAAAAATATGAAATTGTTAATGAATATGGAAGATTTGTTACAGACACAATAACAGAAATTGCAGATGGAGCTTTTGAAAACAAAGGACTTTCTAAAGTTAATTTAGCAAGAACTATAACTAAAATTGGTAACAGAGCTTTTAAAGATAATTACATAGGAAGTATTTCATTCTTTAGCTCTTTAGCATCAATAGGTGAAAGTTGTTTTGAAAACAACTGAATATTAGAAGTTGATTTTAGAAATACAAAAATATCTCATATTCCAAATAATGCATTTGCTAATAATAGATTATGTGAAGTATATTGAGATAATACAATTAAATCATTAGGGGAAGGGTCTTTCCAAAACAACTATATTTCTAGAATTGATTTTAGACCAACATGAATAAAAACAATTTCAAAAAATGCATTCTATCACAATTTAATTGAAGATCTAAATTGAGATTCAAAAATTTTTGTTGTAGAAGAATCAGCTTTTGATACTAACCGTTTAAAAACAGTTGATTTCTCAAAAACAAATATTAGAACTGTTTCTAAAAAATCATTTAGAAATAATTGAATTGAAAATATTGAAATAAGCAGTATTCAAACAATTGAAGATTATGCTTTTGAAAGTAATAGAATAAAATCATTAAACTTTAACAATGCAATTAATTTATCAAGTATCGGAATTGGTTCATTTAAAACTAATAAAATTCAGTCAATTAATTGAAATCAAAAAATTACAAATGTTCCAAGTGAAGCATTTATGTATAACAATTTAACAAATGATAATTTAAATTTAGTAAATACAAAAATAGAAAATATTGGTGAATTTGCATTCGGATATAATGATTTAAAATTTAATATTAATGGCGAAAAACCTGAAAATATTATTCACTTACCAGAATCTATTAGAATAATCGAAAAAGGTGCTTTCCAATCTAAAGAAATATTTATTACTGTATTTGATCAAGGTTCAAAACTTGAATACGATTTATTTGATATTAATGGAAATGCAGACAAATTCTGAAATCAAGTTATTACTATAAACCGTCTTTCAGCTACTCATGTTCTTTATCCAAATGCATCATGATATAAAGAACACTGAAATAAATGAAGTTTTAATTGATATTTAATGGATACAAATGGTAAAGGAAGATTGCTATAAACCATTCTTAATATTAAATAATAGAAATAATCTTTCATTTAAATAAGAAGAGATAAAAAAACAAATTATTTAATTTGTTTTTTTATTTTCCCTAATAATCTATGATTAAAATAAAAAATACAACTTTATACCTTATATAAAATTGTATTTGATCATATTTTGATATGGTGCGCGAGGAGGGACTCGAACCCTCACACCAAAGGCACAAGTGCCTAAAACTTGCGTGTCTGCCAATTTCACCACTCGCGCAATTTAATCACAATAATTCAAGATAAATGTTTTAATTAAATTTTAATAAATATGGTGTTGTTTTCAACAAATGGTACGCCCTAGAGGATTTGAACCTCTGACCCACTGGTTAAAAGCCAGTTGCTCTACCTGCTGAGCTAAGGGCGCAATGGTGCCGTTTATAGGACTTGAACCTACGACCTACTGATTACAAGTCAGTTGCTCTGCCAACTGAGCTAAAACGGCATGGTGGAAGTTAAGGGACTCGAACCCATGACCCTTGCCTTGTAAGGGCAATGCTCTCCCAACTGAGCTAAACTTCCTAAAAATGGTGACCTATACGGGACTCGAACCCGTGAATCCATGGATGAAAACCATGTGTGTTGACCGCTTCACCAATAGGCCAAATGGCGCCGACAACAAGGATTGAACTTGTGACCCACTGGTTAACAGCCAGTTGCTCTACCGCTGAGCTATGTCGGCAATTCTAAGATAGTAATATTTTAATACAAAAAATTTAAAATTAAATAATTATTAAAATGTTTTTTTATTATAAACAAAAATTTAATAAATTTATGAAAAAAGTTATAAAAAAAGTGTTAAAATACATTAACTTATTATTTTAAAAATTAAAATAAACATTGAGAGGAAAAAGAAAAAACACTAAAAAAGAGTTGTTATTTCTTTTTTTATATTTCTTTGTTTATTAGCAAGGGGTATTGAGTGCAAAAAAACAATTATAAAGTTCAAAAATTTGGTCCAATTGTAGAAAGAAGAAATTATTCAAATACAAAACATGAATTAGAAATTCAAGATCTTTTGCAAATGCAAAAAGATTCTTTTGATTGATTATTAAAAAAAGGACTAGAAGAAACTTTTAATGAAATATATCCAATTAAATCTAATAATGACAAAATTATTATTGATTATGTTAAAAAATCAGTAAAAATACAAAAACCAAAAAATGAATATACAGCAATTCAAGAAGCAAAACAAAAAGGATCAACATATTCTGCCAAAATTTTTATTAAATTAAGAAAAACAGTTGTTGAAACAGGAGAAATCAAAGAGGATGAAATATTATTTGGTGAAATTCCTTTAATGACATCTGCAGCATCTTTTGTTGTTAATGGTTCTGAAAAAATTATTGTATCTCAATTAATAAGATCAGCTGGAGCTTATTATGGTCTTGCAGTTAGAAACAAACAAACAGATGATTTGTTTAACAAATTAGAATTTATTCCTAAATTAGGAGCTTGAATTGAAATATTTCATAGAGTTACAGGAAATACAACAGATTCTGTAAAAGTTAAAATTAATAAACAAAAATCTATTTTTCTTTCAACTTTTTTAAGAGCATTTGGATTTGATAAAGAAACAATTATTAATTTATTTGGTAATTCAAATGTAATGAAAGAAACATTAAAAAGAGAAAAAACTCAAGATCAATATAGCTCAACTGAAGCAATATATCAAATTATTAGAAAAGGAGATAGAGTTACAAAAGAATCAGTTAACTCTTTACTACCAAATTTATTTTTTAATGAGAGAAGATATAATTTATCAAAAACTGGAAGATATGTTCTAAATAACAAATTAAAATTATCAAGTCGTATTATTGATACTATTTTAGCTGAAGATTTAGTTGCAAGTGAAACAAATGATGAATATACAGAAGGCCAAATAATTTTTAAAAAAGGTCATAAATTTAGTGCAAAAGATGCTCAATTAGTTGACAAACTATTTAAAGATAAAGTTTTAAAATTAACAAATATTCCTAATATTAATCCAGAATTAGTTTATGGAAAAATGATTAATACAAATCCAAAATTAAAAACTAAGATTAAAGTTGCAATGGTTAAAGTTTATGCAAATGAACAAAAATATCAAAAAGATGAAGAACCTACTTTAGTTATTGGAAACAATCAACAAGATGATGATTTAATATTGTTAATCTCAGATATTGTTGCTTCAATTTCTTACTACTTTAATTTAATTGAAGGAATAGGATTAGATGATGATCCGGATTCATTGATTAACAAAAGAATAATTTTAATTGGAGAATTGTTACAAAATCAATTCAAAATTGCTTTAACTAAAGTTGAGAGAAATACAAAAGAAAGAATGGCATCAAAAGAAATTGATAAGATAACTCCAAAAAATGTTACAAATAATAAACCTATTTATAATCAATTTAAATCATTCTTTAACTCTTCTAAATTATCACAATTCATGGATCAAATTAATCCATTATCTGAAATTTCAAACAAAAGAAGAATTACATCTTTAGGGCCTGGTGGATTGAATAGAGAAACAGCACAATTTGAAGTTCGGGATGTTCATCCAACTCATTATGGAAGAATTTGTCCTATTGAAACACCTGAAGGACCAAATATTGGATTGATTTTAAATTTAGCAGTTTATGCAAGAATTAATGAATATGGTTTTTTAGAAACTCCATATTTTAGAGTAAACAAAGGAATTGTTGATTATTCAGAACCAGTTTATTTAATTGCTTCAGAGGAATTTGGATTTACTTTTGCACAATCAACAGTTAATATTGATAGTAAAAATAGAATTTTAAATGAAGAAGTTACAGTTAGAAAAAATCATGATTTTATTATAGTAAAACCTGAAGAAGTAGATTTTATTGATGTCTCATCAAGACAAATGACATCAATTGCAGCTTCTGCTATTCCTTTTTTAGAAAATGATGATGCCAATAGAGCATTAATGGGTTCAAACATGCAACGTCAAGCTGTTTCACTTTTAAATCCAGAAGCACCAATTGTTGGAACAGGAATTGAAAGTGCAATAGCAAATTTTTCAGCAGGTAATTTAAAAGCTAAAAAGTCAGGACAAGTAATTTTTGTTGATTCAACTAAAATTAAAATCAAATCAAATAATAGTGATGAAATTATTGTTTACAATTTAAAACAATTTGAAAAATCAAATCAAGGAACGCTAATTCATCAAGTTCCAATAGTAAAATTAAATGATCAAGTAAAAGAAAATGATTTATTGACTGATGGTTCATCATTTAAAGATGGAGAAATGGCTTTAGGTAAAAACTTGTTAGTAGCATTCTCTACATGAAATGGATATAATTTTGAGGATGCCATTATCATCAATGAAAGATTAGTAAAAGATGATGTTTTAACATCAATTCATATTGAAGAGCAAACAATCCAATTTAGGTCTTCTAAAACAGGAAATGATAAATTAACTGTGGAAATCCCTAATGTTTCAACAGCTTCTAAGAGATTCTTAGATGAAAATGGGATTGTAATTATTGGTTCAGAAGTATCTGCTGGAGATATTTTGGTAGGTAGAGTATCACCAAAAGGTGAACACAACCCAACTCCTGAAGAAAAATTAATGGCTGCAATTTTTGGTTCTCGTGATTCTAATCTACAAGATACTTCATTAAAAGTAAAACATGGTCAAGCTGGAACTGTAATTAATGTGGAAATTTTATCTAGAGAACATGGAGATGTTTTAGAAGATGGAATTGAAAAAATAGTTAAAGTTTACATTGCTCAAAAAAGAAAAATTAAAGTTGGAGATAAACTAGCAGGACGTCATGGTAATAAAGGTGTTATTTCTGTTATTCTACCTGAAGAAGATATGCCACATTTAGAAGATGGTACACCAATTGATATTTGTTTAAATCCACAAGGGGTTCCTTCTCGGATGAATTTAGGACAAATTCTTGAATTGCATTTAGGATATGCTGGTAAAAAATTAAATGTTAAATTTGCTTGTCCTTCATTTGATGGAATTAAAATTAATGATATTCAAAATGTACTAAAAGAAGCAAAATTACCAATTTCAGGAAAACAAAAATTATACAATCCAATCAACGGAGAAGTAATTGATAATGATGTAGCAGTCGGAATAATGTATATGTTGAAATTATCACATATGGTTGATGATAAAATGCATGCAAGAAGTGTTGGTCCATATTCTTTAATTACTCAACAACCTTTAGGTGGAAAATCACAAAATGGTGGACAAAGATTTGGAGAAATGGAAACATGAGCTATAGAGGCTCATGGAGCAACAAATATTCTACAAGAATTATTAACATACAAATCAGACAATATTTCTGGTAGAAACAAGCTTTATAATGCTTTAGCAACAGGATCTGAATTACCAACTCCAGGTACTCCAGAATCATTTAATGTTTTAGCTTATGAATTAAGAGGTCTTGGAATTAAATTGGATATTCATGAAAAAGACTTACAAAAGAAAATCAATAATAAAATAGGAGGTAGCAAATAATGTCAATTGAAAGAAAAACTTATGCTCACATAGAAGAAAATAGAATTGATAAAGTATCTCTTGGAATTGCTACTCCTCAAGATGTTTTAGAATGATCAAATGGAGAAGTTACAAAACCAGAAACAATTAATTATAAAACTTACAAACCAGAACCAGATGGTTTATTTGATGAATTAATTTTTGGACCTGTTACTGATTATAAATGTCCAATATGTGCAAAAAAATATAAAAGATCATCAGAAGGTATTTTTTGTGAAGCAACAGAGTTGTGTAAAGAAAAAAAACCTGAAATTTTACCTAAAATTTCTAGAAGATCAAGAATGGGACATATTAAATTAAATTCTCCTGTTGTTCATTTTTGATTTTTTAAAGTAGATAATTCAATTATTACTAAATTACTAGGTTTAAAAATTGGTGATACAGATAAAAGTCAAACTAGAGTTTCTTTAGAAGGGGTTATTTATTATAAATCTCATATTGTTTTAAATTCTGGTGGTTTAAAATCATTACCAAAAAATTTAATTATTGAAATCAATCAAGCAGCAGCTATTTATAGAAATGCTTTAATGGAAATTAGAGAAAAATTTGATGCAAATAGTTCTGAATATAAAGAAATTACTGAAGCAATTGAAGAACTAGAAGAAAAAGCAACTTCTAAAGAGGGTAAAGATTATGGAATTGATTTTTATGAACTAAATGAAATTATTGAATATTATTCAGAAGCTAAAATAGATTCAGGAGCAAAAGCAATTGAAACTTTATTAACAAATTTTGATCTTCTAGAAGCAAGAAAAGAAGTAAGAGCCGAAATTCAAAAATTAACTAAACAAATTGCGTCTAACAAAGAAAAAGGTAGACAATCAAAAATTCAACAAAGAGAAAAATTATACAAAAGAATTAAAATTATCAATTCATTTATTTCATCAAAACAACATCCAAAAGATATGTTAATTTATAATTTACCAGTTATTCCTGTTGATTTAAGACCTTTAATTCAATTAGATGGAGGTCGTCATTCAACTTCAGATATTAATGAATTATATCGAAGAATTATTATTAGAAATAATAGATTAAAAAAATGACAAGAATCAGATGCCCCTATTTTGATTTTACAAAATGAATTAAGAATGATTCAAGAAGCAGTAGATGCTCTAATTGATAATGCAAAAAGAACATCAAATCAAGTAGTTTCAAAAGATAATCGTCCTCTAAAATCAATTGCTGATGCTTTGACAGGTAAAAAAGGTAGATTTAGACAAAATCTTTTAGGGAAACGTGTTGACTATTCAGGTCGTTCAGTTATTGTTGTTGGTCCTGAATTAAAGATGCATCAAGTAGGTATTCCAAGAGAGATGGCAACAAAATTATTTGAACCATGAATTGTCAAAGAATTAATTTCTCAAAATGTTACTACTTCAATTAAAGGAGCTAAAAAATTAATTGATGATTTAAATCCTATTATTTGACCACATGTTGCTGAAGCAATTAAAGCAAAACCTGTTTTATTAAATCGTGCTCCTACATTACACCGTTTATCAATTCAAGCATTTGAACCTGTTTTAATTAGAGGAAAAGCTATTAAGCTACATCCACTAGTAACAACAGCATTTAATGCCGACTTTGATGGTGATCAAATGGCAGTTCATGTTCCAATTAGTGAAAAAGCAATATATGAAGCCAAAGAATTAATTATGGCTAATAGAAATATTTTAGGCCCAAAAGATGGAGAACCAATTATCAACCCTTCACAAGATATTGTTTTAGGTCTTTATTATTTATCAATTGAAAAACCAGAATTAAAAGGAGAAGGGAAATTCTTCTTAGATTTTGATTCAATGATGATTGCATATCAAAATAAAGAAGTAGATTTACATTCAAGAATTGCTATTCCTTACAAATCAGTTAAACCTGAGCTTGCTGCTGAAAATAATGATTTAAGTGATACTTATATTATTTCAACAGTTGGTAAAATTATTTTTAATAATGTAATGCCAGAATATATGCCTTTTATTTTTAATAATTCGGATGAAGCTTTGGATAATAATTGTAAGCAATATTTTGTAAAACCTGGTTCAAATATTAAAGAAATAATTCAAAATTTAGAGATTAATGATCCATTTACTAAAAAATCAATTGCTAAAGTAATTAGAATGTTCTTTGAAAAATATGTTGCTAATACATCATTAAGACAAGTAGCTTTAGCAATTAGAACACTAGATAATAAAACAGGACAATCTTTAGCAAAATTAGAAAAAAGATTTATTGAAATTCCCTCTTTAACACCAAATAAAACTATTTCTAAACACCATGCTAAAATATTGGCTAAATTAGTATTTAATCAATATAAAATTGCATTGAAAAAAATAGAATTGGATAATGCTAAAAATCATTCAGTAGTTGATGGAGAAATAAGAGAATTAGAAAAAGAAGAAAAAATTAGACTTATTGAATCAGTTTGATTCAATTACACTAATCAAGTAGCATCTGTCTTAGATAAAATTAAGGAATTAGGATTTAAATATTCAACTATTTCAGGTATTACTATTTCATACTCTGATGTTATTTCAGCTGATAATAAAAAAGAAAATATTGCTGAAGGAAATCAATATGTTGATCGTCTAAAACAAAAATTCCAATTAGGATTGATAACAGATTATGAAAGATATTCATTAACAATTAAAAAATGAACTGAAATTAAGCAAAGAATTCAAGATAATTTAGACGTTAAAATGAAAGAAAATCCTTTTAATCCAATTCATATGATGATTCAATCAGGGGCTAGAGGGAATATTTCAAACTTAGTTCAGTTAGCAGGTATTCGGGGATTAATGGCAAATAATACAAAACAATTAAAAGCCGATGCTCAAAATGAAAGAGGAGTTTACTCTGTTGTTGAAGTTCCTGTTAAATCTTCATTCTTAGATGGTTTATCAGCTTATGAATTTTATTCTTCAACACATGGAGCAAGAAAAGGATTAACAGATACTGCTCTTAATACAGCTAGATCAGGATATTTAACTCGTCGTCTAGTTGATGTGGGTCAATCAATTGTTGTTAGAGAAGAAGATTGTGGATCAGATTTTGGTAATTTAGTTCATTCTTTTGTAGATTCAAGAACAAAACAAGTTATTGTAGATTTTAAAGAAAGAATTGAAGGAAGATTTGCTAATAGTCCAATTATTGATAAAAATGGAAAAGTTATTGTTGATAAAAATGTTTTAATTACTCCAGAATTAGTGAAAAAAATTGTTGCTGCTAAAATAACTGAAGTAGACATTCGTTCAATTTTAGGTTGTCATACAAGAAATGGTGTATGTAAAAAATGTTATGGTAAAGATTTATCAACAAATAGAGTTGTTGCAATTGGTGAAGCAGTAGGAATCATTGCAGCACAATCAATTGGTGAGCCTGGAACTCAATTAACAATGCGTACATTCCACTCAGGAGGGGTTGCTGGTGTAGAAGATATTACAGGTGGATTTGGTCGTTTAATAGAATTAATCGATGCTTATGATAAACCTTGAGGTCGTCCTGCTGTTATTGCAAATCGTTCTGGAAAAATTGTTTCAATTAAACCCGATTATGAACAAGTTAATGTGGAAATAGTAGAGTTAGAATATACTAATGAAGATGGCCAAAAAGGTATTGAAAAATATGAAATCACTGCCAATGCAAGAAAAAGAGTAAAAGTGGGTGAATCTGTAGTTCCTGGTCAAAAAATTACTGATGGTCCAATTATATTAAAAGAATTATTAAGATTAACTTCACAAAGAAATGTACAAAATTATCTATTAAAAGAAATTCAAAAAATTTATCGTATGCAAGGAATTTCAATTTCAGATAAATATATTGAAATTATTATTAGACAAATGTGTTCTAAAGTAATTATTACTGATGCAGGAGATTCATCATTTTTTGTTGGATCAATTGAAGATATCTTTACATATCAAGAAGAAGCTAATAATTTATTAGAAAAAGGCAAAAAACCTCCTTATGGAGTTGTTGTAATAAAAGGAGCAAAACAAACTCCATTATTATCAGAATCATTCTTAGCCGCAGCTTCATATCAAGAAACTTCGAAAATTTTAGTACATGCAGCTATTTCAAATCAAGTTGATAATTTAGAAGGATTAAAAGAGAATATTATTTTAGGTCATAAAATCCCTGTTGGAACATCTTCAAATTATGAACAAGATTCTAAATATGATCTTTTAGATCTAAAAGAATTATTCTAATTGAGTAATAAACATGACTAATAATGAATTAAATTTTGATGTTGTAATAATAGGAGCAGGACCTGCAGGTTTAACTTGTTCTATTTATGCTTCAAGAGGTAATTTAAAAGTAGCTTTCATAGATAAAGGTGCTCCTGGTGGAAAAATGACTGCTACATATCAAATAGAAAATTGATCAGGAGAAGAAAATATTAAAGGTTATGAATTATCAACAAAAATGTTAAATCATGCTTTAAAATTGGGTGGAAAGCATATTTATGGGAACGTAATTCGTATTGAAAATATATCTGAGTTTGAACATTATGTTTATTTAGAAAATAATAAAAAAATTCAAGCAAAAGCTATTGTTATAGCATCTGGAATGGACAATAAAAAACCTTTAATTCCTAATATTGATTTTTATAATAATAAAGGTGTATCATATTGCGTAATTTGTGATGCATCTTTTTATAAAGATAAACCAGCAGCCATTATTGGTGGAGGTGATAGTGCTTTTGAAGAATCAATTTATTTATCTTCAATTGCATCTAAAGTATATATTTTTATTAGAAAACCTTATCCAAAAGCTGAACCAAAAATGGTTGAACAAGCAGAAAAAATTAAAAATATTGAAATAATTTACAATTCTGAAATTGTGGAATTATTTGGTGATAATCAATTAGAGAAAATAAAATATATTGAAAATGGAGTAGAAAAATTTCAAGAAATAAATCATTTGTATCCATATATAGGTTTTTTACCAATTAATTATTTTGCAAAAGATTTACCTATTTTTAATGATGAAGGTTTTATTGAAACAGATGAGAATATGGAAACAAAAATAAAAGGTTTATATGCAATTGGTGATATTCGCCAAAAAAATATTCGTCAAATTGTTACAGCGGCTTCTGATGGAGCAATTGCTGGTAAAATGATAACAAATAAAATAAAAAAATAAATATATTTTGAATGTATAATTTTAATTATCGTTCTTATATTTGTTTTAAGGAGTAAAAATGGTTGATAAAAAAGTTATTCAATCTAAAAATATTAAAAGATTTTATGTTCCTAGAATTTTAGTTATTTATTTTAGTGATTCCAATTTAAGTATCTTTGAAGATTTTTCAAAAAATGCATTTGAATATGCAAATTTTGCTCAAATAGGTTCATCAAATCCATTTTTATATCAAAAATCAGCAAATCATTTTAATGGAAAATTTTATTCATGAATTGAAACAAGAAAATCTGAAAATAGAATAATGAAACCATCAACATTTTTCCGTTCACAACAAGGAATAGATTTTATGAATCAAATTAGAAATATGGATATAGCAATTTTAGTATATAAATCTTCTAGTTTAGCTAATTTAGATTATGTTTCAGAATTAATTCAAATATTAGATAAAAATGATGTTTTCACTTTTCATTTTGTATTAGAAAACTTTATTCAAACATTAGACACTAAAAAAATATATGAGAAATTAATAAAATCTTTAAAGAGAAAAAGACAATTATATATTCCAGTTCCAGAAGATGTTATTGTGTCAACATATAAAAATGCTTCAATATCCACAAGAAATTATTATGCAAATTTATACATCAATAATTTAATTGATTTATTTGTATCACCATTCTTGGATCCAAAAAGAAATCCTGATGCTTTTTCAAAAACAAAAGCTTTATTTTATAAAACAAAAAGAAATTTTGAAACCAAAATTGTAAGTTCAATAGGTTATTCTGAGGATCCTATTGATAATGCAGAATTAGCTTTAATTCAAGCTTTATCTTCTCCAATGTTTGCGGCTGCATTTGAAGCTTCAAATACTTTTATAGTTTCAGTAAAAATGCCATATTTTACAGAAATTACTATGAATAAATTGGAAACAATTTTAAAATTAGTTGTAGGAGAATGGAAACAATTTTATATTTTGACATATACAGGTCGTTTTGATTTTGCTAAATATTGCCAAGTATCAATTATGGCAATTAATGTTGATGAAACAAAACTAATTCAAAATGTTGATGATATTCAAAAAAGCATTAAGAAAATTTTAACTAATGTTCAAAAATCAAAAAATCTTTTTGATTCTAAAAAAACCAAAGAATTTTTATTACATGAAGACACAAAAATTGATGCTTTAGAAGGTTAATTATTTTGGTTTGTAATTCAACAAATCAATTTTTTGATTATTTAAATAGATTTGATCAATAATTGCTCCACCAATACAAAGATCATTTTCATATAAAACAATTTGTTGACCAGGAGTTACTGCAATTTCTTTTTTATATTCAACTATTATTTCATTTTTTTCATTATCAATTATTACATTAAAAATTTTTATATCTTTTTGACGATATCTAAACTTAGCATGTAAATTATTAATATTAAATTCATTAGTTATTAAATTCAAATTAGTTGCCTTTAATTTATTAGAAGATAAATATTTATCTTGTTGTGATAAAGGGGCCACAAATATTTCTTTTTTATTAATATTTTTAGCTGCAACAAAATATGGTTCCATCATGCCCCCAAGTTTCAAACCTTTTCTTTGACCAAAAGTATAATACATAGTACCAAAATGTTTTCCTACAATTTTTTTAGTTTCAATATCTATTATATTTCCTGGATTTGATGGTATGTAGTTTTGTAAAAATTCATCAAATTTTCTTTCTCCAATAAAACATATTCCTGTTGAATCTTTTTTATTTGCAACATTTAATTTTATTTTTGTAGCAATATTTCTCACTTCTGATTTTAAATAGTCAGCTAAAGGAAAAATTATTTTTTTCAATTGTTTTTTGGATAGTTGAGACAAAAAATATGTTTGATCTTTTTCTAAATCTTTAGGTTTATATAATAAATTATTTATTAGTTTAGCATAATGACCTGTAGCTAAATAGTCTCCATGCAAATTAGTGATAGCATAATTTAACATTTTGTCAAATTTAATAAATTTATTACATAGAATATCAGGATTAGGAGTTCTTCCTTTTGAATATTCTTCTAAGAAATTTTCAAAAACATATTTTCAATATTCATCTATAAAATCAATTCTCTCTAATTTGATATCTAATATTTTTGCTACTTTTAAAGCATCTAAATAATCTTGTTCTTGAGGACAAATTACACTATTAGCAATTTCTTTATTACCTAAAATATCATTATTGGCCATAGAATCTCAATTTCTCATAAATAAACCAATTACTTCATATCCTTGTTTTTTCAATAGGTAAGCACTAACAGCAGAATCTACTCCACCAGACATTCCTACAATAACTCTTTTTTTTGTTTTCATATTATTTTTTATTTTTTTTAGATATTTCAATAGTTGTAGTTTTATTTTGACTTTTTGAAAAAAATATAGTTGAAAAAATTGATTGCAATTTTTCTATTACTGAAAATATTAATCTGCTAATTTGATTTAATTGATATTGAATAACTTCATCTTTATCAAAATTTTTGTTAATTTCTTTTTGAAATTTTTCATATTTATTTTCAAAATTAATATTCAATTCATCAAATAAATCAATTTTATTATTAGATGAACCATTATTTAATTTAATAACATTTTCTATATATTCTAGATATAACTTGGAAAAAGGCATAAAATTTTTAATAACATTTTGATTGATATTATTTCTTACAATAATTTTAGCAATAGATTGAGCATATTCGCATGAACGAGAAATATCTTTTGCAGAATAAATGATTGAAATAATAAATCTTAAATGATTTGCTCTTGGATCATCCTTTGATATAGTTCAAATACATTCATCTAATAATTCATCTTCCATATCTTTAGATCTTTTTAACCTTCTTTCTACATTATCAAAAATGATATGTAAATTATCATTAATATATTTATTAGTATCTAATCATAATTTTTTATGAATTTCATGCATTAACAAAATATAAGATAATATTAATTCTTTTAGCTTTTTTTCACTTTTTAATAATATATTATAGTTAGTTGACATATTACCCTATCCTTCCATTAATATAATCTTTTGTTTTTTTATTATTAGGCCTTAAAAATATTTGTTTAGTCTTTCCTTTTTCAATGATTTCTCCTTTATAAAAGAAAATAGTTTCATTACTAATTCTTTGTGCTTGAGCCATAGAATGAGTAACAATAACAATGGTGTATTTTTTTGATAATAAAAGAATTAGTTCTTCTATTTTTGCTGTGGCAATAGGATCTAATGCAGAAGTAGGTTCATCCATTAATAATACATCAGGTTCTAAAGCAATTGCTCTAGCAATGCACAATCTTTGTTGTTGTCCACCTGATAAGCTTGTCCCTAGTTCTAATAAATTATCTTTTACTTCATCTCATAATGCAGCATGAGTTAAAGCATTTTCTACAATTTTATCTAATATTTTTTTATCATGAATACCATTTGACTTTGGTCCATATGCTACATTGTCATATATAGAAATAGGGAAAGGTGTAGGTTTTTGAAACACCATTCCTACTTTAGTTCTCAAAAGAGTTACAGGAAATTTTTTAGAATTAATGTTTCTCCCTTCAAAAAAAATATTACCTTCTTTTTTAACTCCTTCTATTTCATCATTCATTCTATTTAATTCTCTTAGAAAAGTAGATTTACCACATCCTGAAGGGCCTATTAAGGCGGTTACTTTATTTAGTTTAATATTGGTATTAATATTAAAAAGAGCTTGTTTTTGGCCATTTTTATATCATAATGACAAATTTTCAATTTCAAAAGCATTCTCTTTGTTTATTTGTTCTAAATTTTCCTTAAAATTATTATTTTGCTGTTTTTTGTTTCAAAATTTAAAATTCATATTCTTAATTATATTGAAATTTATTTTATTAAAAATAAATTATTAAGAATTTTTCATTTCTATATATTTGATAAAATTAAAACAATATGAAAATTTGTTTGTTTGGCGGGTCTTTTAATCCAATTCATAAGGGGCATATAAAAATTGCAAATGAAGCAATAAAACAATTAAATTTAGATAAACTTATTTTCATTCCTTGCCAAAAAAATCCATTTAAAAAAGATGTTAATTATATTAATGGTGAAAGTCGAAAAAAAATGATTGAATTAGTTTTAGAGGATAAAATGACAGTATCAGATTTTGAAATCAAACGTCAAGGAATTAGTTATACTATTGATACTGTTAAATACTTCAAAAATAAGTATCCTAATGAAGAATTATATTTATTAATTGGAAGTGACAATTTATCAAAATTATCTAAATGAAAAAATATTGATGAAATTAGTAATTTAATACAAATAATTATTTTTAAACGAGAGAAACAAATTAATAAAATTAATATTAAAAAATATAATTGCAAGTTAATTAATAATAAATTATTTTATGAATCTTCCACAAATTTTTTAAAAGGTAGATTCGATATAGTGGAAGACAAAGTTTTACATTATATAGGAAAAAATAAGTTATATTTTGATGATATCTTAAAAAATGTTTTAGATACCCCAAGATATTTACATTCAATACATGCAAAAGAGTTTGCAATTAAATTAGCTAAAGCACATAATTATGATGTTAGTAAAGCAGCTTTTGCTGCATATGTTCATGATATAGCTAAAAATTTAGCAAATGATCATAAGATGCAAGCAAGAAAAATAATTAAAGAATATTATAAAGATTCAAAAAAAGAAATTTATGATTATCAATTACATCAAGAATTAGGATATATTATTTTAAAAAAATTTTCTATTGAAGAGGAAATTGCTCATGCAGTGAAAGTTCACACTTCATTAGATCTTGAATTAAATACTCTAGATAAAATTGTATATTTATCAGATAAATTATGTCAAGGAAGAAAATATTATGGTATTCAAAAAATTAGGGAACAAGCTTTAAATAACATTGATGAAGCATTAAAGTTAGTAATATTAAAAACAAGAGAATTTAATATTAATAAAGGGATAAAATTTACAAAAGAACAAGAAGATATTTATGATAAATGATCAAAATAAAAAAAAGATAGGATTAATAATTGCAGATCCAAATGAAATTCATAATTTAAATGAGTTTATATATATCAAAACATTTGAACATAAAAATTTTAAAGTTGATTTATATGAATGTAATAATAATTATATTTATGTTATTAATTCATTAATTGGTATAGTTAATGCATCTATGGTTTGTCAATATTTAATTGATAATTATTTAGTTCATGAAATATGAAATTATGGAGCTGTAGGAGCAACAAAAAATTTAAATATTAATAATGTAATTATTCCATATAAATTTTTTTATTTTGATGTAAAAACTCCATGATACCCATTAGGACAAGTTCCTAATGAGAAAGAATATTATATAAATAGTTTTGAGCAACATGATAATATTAATATTGCTTCAGGACACTCTTTTATTGATGATATTGAAGAAGTAAAAGATTTAAAAAATAAATTAAATGTTGATTTATTTGATATGGAATCATGTGCTATTGCTCAAGTTTGCTTTAAAAATAATATTCCTTTTTATTGTGTTAAAGGCGTGAGTGATATTATTGGTGAAAACAAATTAAATAAAAAAGATATAAATTTAAGAATATCACAAGCATCTAAAAAAGCTTTAGATAAATTAATAAAATTATTGTTAATTAAATAATATAATATTTATGCATTGGTCAATTGCTATATTATAAATATAGAGGAAAGTCCGCGCTAGCACAAACTGAGATGTTTGTAGTGATTGTGTTGAATCTAATAAATTCAAGCTTAGACGACTAGTGCCACAGAGACGAGACTATTAATTTAGAGTGAAACGCGGTAAACTCCACAAGCTAGAAACCTAAATTTTGGTAAGGGAATTAATTCAAGGGAAATGAACTAAGAATTAAAAATTTATGAAAATAAATTTAGATAAATAATTGACACTCTAACGAGTACAGAACGCGGCTTATAGATGCAAACACACTTTTGTGTGTTTTTTATTTTCTAATATTAATTAGATTGATTTACAATTTATTTTTATAAAGATCTTTATATTTTTTAATATATAAATTAATATTTTTTTATTTATAAGCACACATTTGAACAAAATATATAAAGGAAAGATAAAAAATAGTTAATTAATTTTATTAATTCTTTCTCTTATGATATTAATTAGCTTTTCATTATTAATTGATGATTTAAATAACTCAAAATTTTGAAAATAATCATTTTTTAAAGATTTAGTTATTTCCTTTTGCTTTGCTTTGTCTACTTTAGTTAAAATAAATATTAAATTATGGCCTAAATTTATTAAGTAATCTATTATTTCTTTATCTTTTGTTGTAACTCCATGTCTTGAATCTATAAGACAAAACACATATGATGGTTTATTTATTTTAAAATATTCATCAATCATATTAAACATTTTTTCTTGGATAGAAAATGAAATATTTGCATACCCATAACCAGGTAAATCTACAATTATTAAACCATTTTCATTTTGAAAATAATTTATTAATTGTGTTCTTCCAGGCATTTTAGAAACTTTTGCCAATTTACTATTTTTAGCTAATGCATTGATTAGAGAAGATTTTCCGACATTAGATCTTCCAATAAAACATATTTCTTTATTATCATGAATCAATCAATTACTTTTATTTGAAGATGATTTGATAAATTTTCACATACTTATTTATTTTTAGAATCTATAATGATAGTTTCTTCTATTTTTCCATTTTTATCTTTTACAATACATTTAATAGAATCATTTACCATAGCTTTATTTTTTACAAATTCAATTGTTTCTTCTTTTGTTTTACATGTTTTCAATGCTCTAGAACCATTTTCTTTTTTTACTTGTCAAGTAATATTTTTATTTTTGTCATTTTTTTCATAAATAAAATAAATTAATTTATTTTTTTTGTTTTTAGGACTTCTATTTATTTTTGTTGTTGAAGTAAAAGTTCTTAATTTTTTTTCAGTATTTTTATTCACATTTTCTTCAATATTATCATTTGTAACATCTTCTTCTATTTTGTCTAATAGATTTAATTCTTCACTATTGCTATTAGTTGAATTGTAAGCAATTAAATCTTTATCTAAATCTGTTTGTAAAGTCAATGTTTCATTTTGATTGTATATATCATATGAATTTCTAGGTCTTTTGATTTCTTTAGTTTTAGTTTTATCTTTTTTCATTTTTTTAAATATATTTTTTCAAGAAAATTTCATTAGGCCCCCTTTGATAAAAATAAAATAAATATTTATTTTTTATTTAATTTTTTAATTTTATTACTAAAACCAACAAATTCTAGTTCATATTCTATTGCCGCATCTCTAATAAATTCTGATTTAGAATAAAAAGGAAATCCTAGATTAGCTAATTTATGAAATTTAATTTTGTTTACAGCAGCTAAAATAAAAATAGATAATAACTCTTTAATTTTATGTCCATATAAAAATACTCCAAGTATTTCGTGTTTTTCATTAGTAAAAACTTTTAATCTAGATTTATGAGCAAAAAGTTTTGAATTTAATTCATAGTTAAAATCATAAATAAATTCATTAAATTTAATGTTATAAAAATCTAAATCTTGTTTGTTCATTCCATAAAAACAAATTTGTGGATTAATATCTATTGTAAATCCAGTATTGTATAAAGAAAATTTAGAACTTACTTTTGATGTTAAAATTCTTGACAAGGTAACTGCTTGAGAATTTGCATATGATGACATAAATTTAATTCCATTAGCATCTCCTATTGCATAATAAGTAGGGTTATTTTTAACTTTGAAAGAATTATCAATAATTATTGATCCTTTAGAATTTAGTTCTAACTCATATCTTGTATTTAGATTTCTAGTTTCACTTTTTTGATTATTAGTTACAATAATTTTTTCCACTTCAATATATCTTTCTTGATTTTGTGAAATAAAATTTATTCTTGTTATTGAATCAGAAATTTTAATATGATTTATTATTTTAGATTCTAAACATCATGAAATTTTTTCATTTGAAAAATCATTTTTTAAAACATATTCTAAGTCATCATCAAAATTATTAAAAGGATTAACATTTTCGTCAAAAATGTAAACATTAGTCCCCAGTAAAGAAAAAGCATAAGCCAACTCTAAAGCTTGTACATTTGTCCCATAAATAGCAACAGAAGAATAAAATTTATTAATCTTACTTATTTCATTTAAATTTAAATACATATCTCTATGTAATTGTGGATACATATTTTCATCAGGATTCGTAAAGTAAGAACCAGTTGCAAAAACTAATTTTTTAAATCCATATTCTTCACCATTTAATAATAGAGAATATTCATCTATTTTTTCTACTTTACCTTTTTTAAAATGAAAAAAAGAATTAGATTTTAATGGAGTTAATAATTCCAAATTTTGCTCTTTGTTAATAAAACTAATTCTTTCTGATAATGAAGATAAAATCTTTTTGGGATCTTCATTTCTACTAATCATTCTTTTAATTATTTTTGTAAAATTTTTTAAATCTAAAGATGTTTTTATACCTAAATCATCTTTATCTATTATTAAAGTTTTTAATTCCTTTTTAATTAAATGACAAGCTAAAATTATTCCTGTTTGGCCACCACCTATTATGACAATATCAAATTTTTCTTTAATATTATTTTTATTCAATTTTTTAAATTTATTTTTTTTAAAATTCATTTAATATTTCCTGTTTTAATTTAATTTTTATAAAAAAATTATAACAAAAGATATAATAATTTAATGTATCGATTTTTTGTTTTTAATAAGATTGATGATGATAAATTCGAATTAACCACAGACATTTTGAATCACATAAAAGTATTAAGATTAAAAAAAGATGAAAAAATATTTTGTATATACAAAGAAGAAGTTTATCTATGTCAAATAGAAAATAATTATGCAATTATAGAAGAAAAAACTAATATTAATAATGAGTTTGATAATGAAGTTTATTTATTTGCTTCTATTATTAATATAAAAAGATTTGAATGACTAATTCAAAAGTCTATTGAATTAGGTGTAACTCATTTTGTTCCCATTATAACCAAGAATGTTAATAAAAAATTTATTGACCAATTTAAAAGTAAAATAAAAAGATTTAATGAAATTGCTAAAAATGCATCAGAACAATCTTTTCGAAATATTTTAATTTTTATATCTAATCCTGTTACTTTTGAAGAAGCAATAAAAGTAAAAACAAAATATAAGTATATAGCCCATGAAAAAATTAATTCATTAAATGATCAAAATCTTTTATTCAAATCAAATATATCTTTTTTTGTTGGTCCTGAAGGAGGTTTTGTTGAAGAAGAAATAGAAAAAGCAATCGACAACAATATCATTCCTATATCTCTTGGTAAAAGAATTTTAAGATCTGAAACAGCATCAATATATTTGTTATCAAGAATTGCAAAATAAATTTATTTTGAATTGTTTTCTAAATAATAATTATCTTTGTCTTTATTAAATTTAACATCAATATCATTTAAATCTATATTACAGATATAATAAACATTACCCTTATAATCTAAAGAATATGGTTTCAATTTTCTTCATAAATTATTTTCATGGAATTTTAATGTTGAATTATATTCACTATCTAAAATTAAAGAATTTTTAGGTATTCTCATTGGTATAGGATGATTTTTTAATAATTCAAAATTAGATTCAGCTTGAACAAATTTTAAACGTTTTTGATGGTTATATAAAAACATTGAAAAAGAAATTTGAGAATTTTTTTCTGAAATTCTTCAGTAATTTTCAATAAATTTTAATAATCCTTGTTTTAAAGATAAAGACATCATTAAAACTTCTATTTCTTTTTTTGTAGATGAAGTTTTGAAAAACACTCTTGCATAACAACTTATATCAGAAAAGTTATTTCTATATAAATTCTCATTAGAATAAATAAATAAATTTTTAAAAATTGATAAATCTTTTAATGAATTTTTTAAAAAATCTTCAAATTTATCAATATACATTAAAGGGAAATTTTCTAAATTTATTAATAGTGAAGAATATATTTCATAGTTACCATTAAATAGATTATTATTTTGTGGTTTCATAACAGAAGCAATATTTGTAATTTTTTTAATTGAATAATCAAAATTAATTCCATTTAAAGGAGAAGAAACAATTTCTCATTTATTATTTTCGTTTATAATGTTATATTCAACGTTATTAATAACAAATTTTTTTCTTCCTGCTCTCTCTGCAATTGTTAAAGATGAAGCAACAAATACATTTATTGAATTTTTGTCAAAATAATCAACATTTCATCCACCTTCAATATTTGATCCAAATTTATCTTTAAATATAATTCTATTTGCAAAGTCAGTTGCAAAAGTTTTGTTTCCAAATTCGATTTCTCATTGTTTAATTGCAATATTATATAAATCAACATTTGTATTTAAAGTTTTTGTATTAAAATCATTAGAAAAATTTAGACTATTTAATTTCATTTGATTAATTTTTTCATCCATTTTTAATCTTTCTATTTGAAGTGTTTGTTCATTTAATTTACTAGTTAATTTTTGGATAATATTTTTTGCAGAATCATCACTTAATAAATTTTCTTGAAAAATTAATGTAGAATCTAGAATCTTGTCATTTTTCAAATTATTATTATCTAAATAATTTGATATACCAATGTTATTTTCTTTTTTATGATTATCAATATTTTTAAGTAAAGAAAGTTCTTTTGTTTTTTGAATTTCACTTTTCAATTTTTTCAATTTTTCATTATTTTTCTCAATTGCAAGCTTTTGTTCATTTTCTTTTAATTGATTTAATTGAATTTCTAATGTTTTAATTTCATTCTCTTGTCTTTGAATTAAATCATTGTTTAAGTTTTGAAAATGAAATTCGCTATCTTTAGAATCTAAACTATTATCATTTTCTAATAAAATAGTTTTATTTTTGTCATCATTATTTTCAAATTGTTCTAAGTTAGTTGATTTATATTCAATTAAATTTATATCTCATTCACCTGAATCATTTTTACTAACAGAAAAAATTTTATTGTTAACTATAAACTCTTCGTTTTCTTTTTCTGTTATATTTTTAGGAAATTCTTTTTTAGAATCTAAATGAACAATTAAATATTCATCATTACCAAAATTAATTAAAGATCAACCATAAGGAGAATTATAATTTTCATACTCATCTCTACTTATAACTCTTCCTGAGAAGTCCTTTCCTATATTATTGTTTTCACCTATTTGAGTGTTTCAAATTTGATTTTTTATTTCTTGTAAGTTTGATTCTATATTATTTATCATAGCAAATAATAAATTATATCACAATATTTATATATTGTTCATATATTAACAATACTTTTAAAACCAAAAGATAAAATATTTATTACTTAATTTCATTTATAATAATCTTTTTATTGTTTCTTTATTTAAATTATTTATTAAATATGAACCTACAACATTAAGTAAAGATCCATATTTAAATAATTTTTTAGAATTTAAATCATTTATTCCACCATCTATTTGAATAATTGTTGGAAGTTTTTCTTCATCGATAAAATCTTTTATTTCTTTTAATTTGCTGTAGGTTTTGTCAATGAATTTCTGACCTCCAAATCCAGGTTCTACTGACATTATTAGCACAAGATCAAATAAATATAAAATTGGTTGAATTTTTTGGAAATTTGTTGTAGGTTTAATTGCTATTCCTATTCAATTTGTATGTGAAAATTCATTAACAAATTTAATAATATCTTCTTCGCTTTGAAAAGATTCGTAATGAATAGTTAAACATGTAACATAATCTTTTAGTTCATAAGCATATTTAAATGGATCATTAACCATTAAATGAACATCAGATAAGTGTTTTTTACATTCTTTTTTAAATAATTTAATTTCATCAATAGTAATAGCTTCATTTGGAACAAATTTATTATCCATAACATCATAATGAAATCATTGGATACCCATATCCATTAATTTATTAATAACTTCTATTCTTTCATTTTTTGGAACATTTAAAATAGAAGGTGTTATTTGTTTTTTGAACATAATTATTTTTTACTCTCCAATATCTCTAATAGCATTTTAATATAATTTTCATATCTTGAATTTAATAAGTTTTTTATTTTTAATTGGTTTTTGACTTCGCAATTTTTTTCTTTATAATGTAAACAAGAATTAAATTCACATAGTTTAGACCAATTTTTAAAATCGAAATATGATTTAGATAATTCTTCTTTAGTTAAATTTATGGTAAATGAACTAAAACCAGGAGTATCAATAATTTTCATATCATCCTTTTCGAATATTTCAACAACTCTAGTTGTATGTTTTCCTCTATTTAAAGCTTTGGATATTTCATTGGTTTTGTTTGATAAATTAAATAGATTATTTAATAAAGATGTTTTTCCAGCTCCTGATTGTCCTGTAAAAACAGTTAATTTATTTTTTAAAATATTTTTTATATTATTTCAATCAGTTAAATTATCATGATTATTTACAATAAAACATTGATATCCTTGAGATTGATAATCATAATATGGTTGTTGATTACCTAAATCATTTTTTGTAAAAATAATTACAACAGCAATTGATTGTGATTCAATCATTGCTAGCATTTTATCTAATAATAAAGATGAAAATGAAGGATTACTTAATGCTGTCACAATGATTACTTGATCAATATTGGCCACTTTTGGTCTTATTAATTCATTTTTTCTTGGTTTTATTTTTATTAATAGTTGGTCATTTTTAAATTCAACATAATCGCCTACAAGTGGAACGATATTATTATCTCTTAATATTCCACTTCCCCTTAATCTAAAAATTTTATTATCAAAAGATTTTACATCATAAAATCCTGCAATTATTTTAATAACTTGACCATCTTTAATCATTGCTTAAATAAATTATAAATAATTTTAATAATTTTAAATATAATGTATTTTTAATATAAAAGAGAAGAAGTTTATGGAATCAATTAAATCGCAAGATAAAAAAATTATTATTATTGGTGCTGGAATTACAGGGGCAGTTATTGCAAGAAAATTAGCAGAAGAAGGCTATTCAATAGTTGTTTATGAAAAAAGAGATCATATTGGCGGTAATATGTATGATTATGAAAAAGATGGTGTTTTAATCCATAAATATGGTCCGCATATTTTTCATACATCTAAAGAGCATGTAAATAAATTTATGAATCAATTTTGAGAATTAAATGGATATAAAAATATTGTAGAAGCTTATGTAAATAATAAGCTAGTCCCTATTCCTTTTAATTTTCAATCAATAGATATTTGTTTTCCAAATGAGTCAGAAAAAATTAAACAAAAATTAAAATCATTATATCCAGATAAAGATACTATTCCAATCTTAGAATTAAAAAAATCTGATGATCCATTAATTCAAAAAGTGGCTACTTTTGTTTATGAGAATATTTTTTTAAATTACACAACAAAAATGTGAAATTTAAGACCTGATGAAATAGATGAATCAGTTACAGCAAGATTGCCAATTATTTTATCTAATAGAAATACTTATTTTAAAGATACTTATGAAGGTTTACCAAAAGATGGTTACACAAATGCATTTAAGAAAATGTTTAATTTACCAAATATCAAATTAGTAACAAATTTTAATGCAATAGAAAAAATTACTTTTGAAAAGGATTGTTTAAAATTTAATAATGAAGATTGTTATATTGTTTACACAGGCCCATTAGATAAATTGTTTGCAGACAAATTTGGTAAATTAGAATATCGTTCTTTATTTTTTCAATTTGATGTTATCAATAAAACAAATTTTCAAAAAACAGCTGTCGTTAATTATCCAGCAGATCCTAAAATGACAAGAATTACAGAATATAAAAATATGACATTACAAAATATTGATAATATTACAGTTATTTCTAAAGAATTTCCAGGAACTTATAATGAAAATGATGATAAATGAAATGAGCCTTATTATCCATTAGCAACAGATAAAGCTAGAGATCAATATGATAAATATAAACAATTTGCAATGCAATTTAAAAATTTATATATTGGAGGAAGGATGGGTCTTTATCGTTATATTAATATGGATCAAGCAATTGAAGAAGCATTAATATTAGCTGATAAGATTATCAAAGAAATTAAACATGATTAATAATGATATTTTTTTATCGATTATTATACCAATGTATAATGGAGAAATATTTATAGATAATTGTTTACATTCTATTTTAAATGAGCAAACATTAGAAACAGGTATTTTAAATTTTATAGAAATTATTATTATTAATGATGGTTCAAAAGACGATTGTTCATTAAAAGCAAAGAAATGAGCAAGAGAATGAAATCATAAATTACATAAATCATTTATTAAAGTAATAGATAAAGAAAATGGTCAATATGGTTCAGTAATTAATTTGGGCCTAACTTTATCTAAAGGAAAATATATAAAAGTATTAGATGTTGATGATATTTTTAATACTAAAAATTTTATAGAAATTATTCAAATTATTGCCAGTTTAAGAATAGATATAGATGTTATTATTACAGATTTTATTTTTGATAAAGTAATTAAAAATAAACAAATTATTTATCAATGAAATAAATATTTTGAACCTTATAAAATATTGAAAATGAGTGAATTAAAATTTCCTAATTCAATCATTACAATGCACTCAATTATTTATCGAACAGACTTTCTAAGAAGCATAAATTATAAACAAATTGAAGGAATTTATTATTCAGATTCTCAATATGCAGTAATACCTTTTTCACAAGCTAAACTTTTATATTATATTAATATACCTTTATATCGTTACTACATAGGAAGAAATGAACAATCAATCAATATTAAAACTATGGTTAAAAATAGAACAGACCAAAAAAAAGTCATGAATGTAATTTTGGATGAATTATTTAAATTAGATTTAACTTCAATCAAACAAAAAAAATATGCATGAAAGATAGCAAAAAATATGTTAGAGTGACAAATTTTAATTCTTTCATATGATAATAGTATTAAAAATAGAAGGAAAGCAATTTATGATGTTTTGCAAGATGTTTTAAAACAATGCAAAATTAATAATAATTATTACGCTTTTCAAATTATTTCAAAAGGTGTTTTATCTAGATTAATAAAAATAACAAAAGGGCATGGTATTATATTTTTAATTAAAATTGGTGAAAAACTATATGCAAAATATAAATTAAACATTATGGCAGATTGAGATTAAAATAGTTTTATTTGATCAGTTGCATTTAAATGATTAATAATACCCAAATTTTCAAACTTATCTAATGTTGTTTTGTTAATTAAAGTTCTTTTTATTAAATCATCTTTGGAAGTAAAACATTTTTTATTTCTGGCCTCTACAATCGAATTCGCAGCAGCAATACCTAAACCATCCACCACAATAAATGGAGGAATTAAAGCATTATTTTGATAATCAATTTTTCAATTAGATGCTTCAGAAAGATTTAAATCAATATTTAAAATTTTAAATCCTCTTGCAAGCATTTCATTAATAATTTCAAATATAGGTATTAAATTTTCTTCTTTTTGAGTTATTTTTTCGTTACTATTAGCATATTGTTTTGCTTCTAATTCTTTGATTTTTTTCTCTATCTTATCTTTTGAACTAATGGCACTTTCTAAATCGAAAACATCTGGTCTTACAGTATAAAAAGCTGCATAGTATTCTAATGGATAATATATTTTAAATCAAGCAATTCTTCATGCCATCATTACATAAGCTGTGGCATGAGCTTTTGGGAACATATATTTAATTTTATTTAAAGAATCAATATATCAATTTTCAATACCACTATTTTTTAATAATTTTTCATCATCAGATGATAATCCTTTACCTTTTCTAACTTTTTCCATAATTTGAAAAGAAAAAGATGGACTAACTCCTTTTTTCATTAAATAAACCATAATATCATCTCTACATGAGATAACTTCATTTAATTTTTTTCCTTGTTTAATTAAATCTTCAGCATTACCATTTCATACATTGGTACCATGAGATAATCCTGAAATATTTATTAAATCATTAAATGAAGCAGGTTTAGCAACTCTTAGCATTTTTCTAACAAATTTTGTTCCAAATTCAGGTATTCCTAATACTCCTGTTTGTTCATTATTGATATCTTTTGGTTCTATACCTAAAGGTTTTGTTGAAGAAAATAATTCTAAAACTTTTTTATCTGAAAAAGAAATATCTTCTATTTTGACTTTAGTTCATTCTTGTAATAATTTAATAACTGTTGGATCATCATGACCTAATAAATCTAATTTTAATATATTATCATGGATTGCATGGAAGTCAAAATGAGTAGTTCTTCATGAACTTTCAATGTCATTTGCAGGATAATTAACAGGTGTAAAATCTTCTACATCAAATTCTTGAGGAATAATAATTATTCCTCCAGGGTGTTGACCAGTAGTTCTTTTAGAACCCTCTATTTTTTTTGCTAAGAAATTAATATAGATGTTAGATTTTTCTATTTTATTATCTTCAAAGTATTTTTTTACAAAACCAAATGCAGTTTTAGAAGCTACAGTTGATATAGTACCAGCTCTAAAAGTTCTAGATGAACCAAAAATTTTTCTTACTTCTTCATGAATAATCGGTTGATACTCTCCAGAGAAATTTAAATCAATATCTGGAACTTTATCCCCATCAAATCCTAAGAAGGTTTCGAATGGGATAGTTTGCCCATCTTTATGTAAATTTATAGAACAATTTGGGCATAATTTATCTTCAAGATCAAATCCACTTGAAGTATTGGGATTTTCTACAAATTCACTATAATTGCACTTGTAACAAATATAATGTGGAGATAAAGGGTTAACTTCTGTTATTTTGCTTAATGTAGCAACGATTGAAGAACCAACCGAACCTCTAGAACCCACTAAATAACCATCATTTAAAGATTTTTGAACTAATTTATGACTAATTCAATAGATAACACTAAATCCATATTTATTTATAGGTTCAAGTTCTTTATAAATTCTATTTTTTATAATATTAGGTAATTCTTTTCCATATATTTTATGTGCATTTTGAATAACAAGATTTTGTAATTTTTCACGAGAATTATCAAATTCTGGTGGATACAATTTTGATTTAATAATCTCAATATTATCTTCTATTAAAGAATCGAAAATAATTGTGTTATCGATAACTATTTCTTGAATTAGTTCTTTAGAATTTAAAAATTCAAATTGTTTTATCATTTCTTTTGTAGTTAAAAATTTTTGGATAGGATATTGTGGATTTTGTTCATTATACTTATATAAAGAGTGTCTTTTTCCTTCTAAACCCTTAGTATTTATATAAATATGATGGGCAATGATGTCTTCTTCATTGATATATCTAACATCTCCAATAGCAATAATTAATTTATTTTTTTTCTTAGCTATTAAAATAATTTCTTTTAAAATACTTTTAATTTCATCTTCTTTTATACCTTGTCTAGATATTAAATGAGAGAATAAATGAGGACTGGGGATACCAATAAAATCTCATTTATCTATTTCTTTTTCTAAATTTTTAGTTGTTCCAGTAAAAGCTAAATCCATTAATCTGGTGTTTATTGATGCAGGTCCTATTAATAAGTTTTTATAATTTTTTAAGTCTTCTTCAAAAAGTCTAGGGCCATCATAATAGTTATTAGTTAATGAACAAGAAACAAGTTGGAATAAATCTTTGATTCCTTGTTGATTTTTTGCATAGATTGCAATATCATAACTCATTTTTTTATTATTTAAAAATGAATCATTTATTTTAGCAAGATCATCAAATGTTTTTATATTTTTTCTTTCTAAAAGCTCAATCATATTTAATCAAACTTGCTCTAAAACATTTGCATCATAATTTGCTCTATGAGCTATAGAAGCATCATAAATAATATTCATTTTTTTGCAGACAACTTCTAAACGATAAGATATAGAAATTGGAAATAAATATCTAGATATAGCTAATGTATCAATAATAGGATTTTCAATTTCATTAAACCCTGATTCTATTAATTTTTGATTTAAGTATCCAATATCAAATTGTGCATTATGTGCTACAAGAACGTAATTTTTAAATATATTTTTAATTTCTATTATTGCTTCTTTTTGATTATCAAATTTAGCTTGTTTTTCAAGTATATATTGAGTAATACCTGTTAATTCAGTTGTAAATTTGCTAATTTTTTGAGAAGGCTTTATAAAAAATTGAAAATTATTTTTAACTTTAAAATTTTCTACAATTACTGCCCCAAATTCTATAATTTCTCCTTTTCTTGGATTTAATGAAGTAGTTTCTAAATCAAAAATAACATAATTGCCATCTTTTAATAAATCAACATTGCCACTATTATTTTTTATTAAATTATGTTTTTTAGAAATGATACTGAATGTACAACCATAAATAGGTTTAATGCCTATTTTTTTAGCATTATTAAATATTTCAGGAAAAGCTTGAATATTTTGATAATCAACAAATCCAATAGATTTTGATCCAATCTTCTTAGCATGCTTCATTAAATTTGTAGCAGAAATAAAACCATCCATTGCTGATAAAGAAGAACGAACAGATAGTTCTACTCTTTCTATATTTTGTTCTTTTTTATTATTAATTTCTTCTTTGATTTCATCAATAGAGATTATTTGAAGAAAAAAACTAGAAGAATTATATTCTTGTTTTTTTTCGCCTGTAATAGAAATATTAGACCCAATTTTTATCCACTCATATTTGTCTTTTTCACCTTGTCTAACAAAATATTTAGCAACTAAAGCTTCAGTAGAATCAAAAATAAAAATAGATATAATATTTAAGTTTGTTTTAGTAATTGTTTTTTCAATATTAAATACTTTTCCATTTACTTTTATGTATTTTTCGACAGTAGAATAAAAATTTTCTATATTCATTTGAAATGTTTTTTTAATGCTTTTATTTTCGAAACTTTTTTTATTATGAAGAACTTGAATTTTATTTTCTTGTTGATTCTTAATAAAATTCTTAAATTCATCATCAGAATTCTTATCATCATTAGGGTTAAAAATTGTTTTAATTTTAAATTCAAATTTTAAATCATTGATATTAAAGAAATTTTTAATATTGTTTATGTTGATATATTTTTCAAAATTCATTTGATCTATTAAAGTATCAAATTCTAGTATTGTTTTATTTTTCGAAATTTCAAAAATAACATTATTTAAATTTAGAAAATCTTCAATATTTTTATTAAAAATTAATTTAGAACCAAATTTTAATAAAT
>DBMA01000017.1 GCA_002298905.1 Mycoplasma sp. UBA710
AAAAATTATAAAATTTTTTTTATTTATTTATTTTACAAATTTAAACTTTATGAAATTATTTTTCTGATTGTCAAATAATGTAGTCTAAATTATTATGATGATTATTTACTAAAGAAGATTTGATTTTTTCTATGACTTGAGCTTTATCAATATATCACTCATATTCATTAATTTTGAATGTACTATATCCACGATCTTCTAAGAAATATTGTCTATCAATTTCTTCAATCATTTGTTTAATTGTTCTATTTGATTTTCATGGTTCAATTAATAATGCCTTAACCATTTTTTGTTTTTTATGTTCAATAATCAATAAATCTATATTTTTTGATCCAACTTTAAAATCAACAACAATTTCATATTTAGAACTTAAATTTTTAATTAAATCTGCATAAATACTTTTTACAATGTCACTACTAAATTCTAATGGTTTTGATTCATCACAATCAACATCAATTTCTTGAGTTCCTTCATTAATTGAATCAATATTTTCCATTTCACTATTTACCAATTCAATTGATTGATTATTTTTAATAACATCTAAATATTCTATAAATTTTTTAAAAATAATTGCATTTTTGTTATTAATATTTGCTACTTTAATGTCATTTCCATATAGTGATTTAATTACAATCATTTTTGATCTTGCTCTAGTTATAGCAACATTTAAACGATTTGAACCACCTTTTGAATTTAAAGGACCAAAATTGTTTCTTACAACACCATCTACATTTTTACCATATGATACTGATAAGATAACTAAATCACCTTCATTACCTTGTACATTTTCTAGATTTGTAATAACAACATTGTTTTTTTCAATTTTTTCTTTTAATTGGTCATCAAAAGTAGAATTTTTTTCAATTAATAAGTTCTCTAATAATTGTGATTGTTTAGCATTGAAGGTAATAATCAAAATTTTTTCATATTCTTTATAATGTTTAACTAAAATTTCAATAATTTTTTCCGCTTCTTCTTTATTTACTTGATTTCATGTACCTTCAACATCAATTACTTCTATTCCTTTTTCAGTAATCCCGCATTTTGTAGCTACTTCTAATTTATTATGATAAATAAATTTATTTGAAAATTCAATTAACTCTTTTGTTTCTGAACGATAATGATTTTTTAAATGAAATTCATTTCATCATGAAACTTTTGCTCTTTCTAACAATGATTCAGCTGAATCAAAATCATCTAAATCATAATCTTGATTTGTTAATTTATTAGCAAAAAAAGAAGTTGGTTTTAACTGTTTATCATCACCTGAAACAACTTTTATTTTTGTTCTTCATACTAATGGATATGCTCTTTCAATAGCCATTTGTGATGCTTCATCAAAAATACCATAATAAAACTCATCCATATTTAAAGGAACCATGTCAGCTACATTATCAGGATTTGCTACTCAAATAGGAAACAATTTTTTCAAAGAAGAATAATATTTTTTTACAAATTGTTGGACTGGAGGTAATGTTCCTGAAGATGCTATTCTTAAAACATTAGCAACTTCATCTTTTTCCTCTTTAGATAATTTCATTAAGTATGCTCTTAAAGAATTAATATATTTTTTGAATATTAATTCTTCTACAATAGTTGCTGATCTAATTTCTTCTCTTCTTAATTGTTGAATAATATGTTGAAAATTGATTCCTTTAGTTTCTAAAAAAATTGAATTATTTTTAGTTATATCATTTCATAAAGCAATCTTTTTAAGTTTATTAAATTGAGTTTCAGTAATTGGCGCTGTAATATATTGCATGATTAATCCAACTTTTTTTAGATCAAACAATACAAAATTTTCTAAATATAAAGTTTTAATATAAGGTACTGATAATCATGAAAATTCTTTATAGATACTTATATTTAAAGGATTGAAAAAGTCTTTTATATTATAAAGATCTGTTAAAAATCCCTCATCGTATTTAATTAAATCAACAAATTTAATTAAATCTTGCACATATTCGAATTCTAAAACATCTTCTCTTTGATTGTATTCTTTAAATAAAGAAATTATTTCATGCATATTTTTACAATTATCTTTAATAGACTTAATAGGCAATTCTGATTGGTTGACATCATTGATTACTTTATTATTTACAACAAATTCTGCAAAAACAATTTCCATTTTAGCTTCTTCTTTAGCAAATGATTCAATTGATTCTAAAAATTTATCTAATTTTTTGTAATTATCATCTAAAAACTTATATCAATTAAATTTAGATAACTCTTTTTTATATTTTTCATTAAATTTACTATATCTGTTAGCCTTGCTTACTAAATCTTTTTTTGATAATTCTTTTCATTCAGGTTTTCTAGAAAATAATTTCTTTGCAAATATTTGAAAATCTTCTATTGAATTTAAAAAATTTTCTTTTTGTTTTTGAGTTTTTTCATTAAATTCAATATATTCACTTAAATTCTTATATTTTTCAACAAAAAGATTATAAGATTCAAAAATAGATACTAATTTTTTACCACCTAATAAAAAGTTTTCTACTAATTTTAAGTTTGTTGCGATTTTAATTTTAATTTTCTTAATATGTTTAACAATTTCACTAGAAGACATTGTTTCTTCTAATTTATATTTTTTAACGAATTTTTTAAATTTTAAATATTCTTTAAAGAAATCATCAATTTTTGCAATATTATACTCTTCAAGAATTTCTTGCATTTTTTCATATAAAGTTATATTTCCTGTACCATCTAAATCAAAACTAACTAATCATTCAGAAAGTATTTGATCTCCTAATTCATTTTTAATAAATTGATATTGTTGATAATCCAAATTATAAATAGCATCTTGATAATCTTCAATGTTTCAATGTTTATTAACTAATTTTAATAACTCTTTATATCAATCTAAATAATTTGAAAAAAACATCAATTCATTTGATTCTAATTTTAATGGTTCAATTTGAGCATTTCTAGAATATCTTGAAGGTTCTCTGTATCATTGAGTACCTAACAAATTATTTAAAGTATCAATTTTTTTATAAAAATCTTGTCTATGTTTATTATCTCCTAAATAAAGTGTAAATTGACTTAATGATTTCATTCTATTAGTAATAACATCTAGAGCAGCTTTTTTCTCTGAAACCATTAAAACATTTTTACCTTTAATTAAAGCATTAGCAATAATATTAGAAATAACCTCAGATTTTCCTGTCCCTGGTGGACCATAAATTAAAGTTGATTGTTGTAGCGCAGAAGCAACAGCATATTTTTGAAAAATATTTAAAGGATGTCCTAATTCTAAAATATCTGGATTTTTTACAACCTTATCTTCATAATATTTATTAGATTTAAACTCTGAAGATTTGCTTCCTTCAATTTGAGATTCAAAAGGATCAATATTCATTTCAATTATTTTTTCTAAATCTTGTTTTAATGCAGAACCACCTGGAACAAAAAAACCTAAAACAGCTGATGGTTCAATTTTTAAAGTAGTATAATTTTCTAGCAATGTTTTGTTATCTTCATTAATAAAATTAATTATTGATTTTTCATAATCTATCTTATAATCAACCATTGATTCTAATTTGTTAATTGTTTCCTCAAATGGAACTATTTTAAATAACTCATCAGAAGAAATGTGATTAGGATATTGTTTATTCATAATTACCATGATTTTTTCATTGATAATAATATCATCATCAATTCTTCTTAGAAATAATTTAGAACCATCTTCAACTATTTCTACTTTTTGAATAACCAAAGGAGCTTTAACAACAAAATCATCACTAATTTTACCTTTGATAAATTGATAAGCTATATAAAGAGGTCAAATAGAAGTATCATTATAATATTGTTTTGCATTTCGATTTAAACTAATAAAAGTTTTCTTAGATGATTTCATTTCATTTAGAAAGTGATTAATAGCTTTTTTCTTATTAGTTTCAAAATTCTTAGTTAATGATTTTTTAATAGATTCATCCATTTCAAAACCATTATCTATAATTACTTTTTCAAATTTAATAAGATTATTAGCTTTTGATAATTCATCTTCAAAAATTACAACACCTGAAGCTGTAGATATTTCTACTTGAGAAACTTCTTTATTTAAAAAAGATAAAAAAGCATCTTTTTTTACATAACTTAAAATATCTATATGTTTTGCATCTAAATGTGTTTTAACACAATAGTCTTTAGGATCAATTGTTACCAAATTCAATAATTTTTGTTTTATAGCCTTTTTCATAATCTATTCAATACCTCAATAAATGTTGTTGCTTTAATGTCCAATATAAATTATATTTTACAAATTATTAATAAATATTATTGAATAATATAGGATTATTTTATTTTTTAGGAAAAAATTATTTAAAAAATAATAGTAATTTAAAATCATTTATTGTCACAATTTTCAGAGACAATAAATCACTTACTTAAAATATTTAAAGTATCTAAAATGAAAATAAATATCATCAAATAATTTTCTATAATTATTTAATTTAAATCGAATTAAACATATTCTTTTTTTGATAATATATATAAATTATCGAAAAATTATGTCAAAGAAAAAACAGCTTGTAAATAGGGCAGAGAGAGAGAGAGAGAGAGAGAGCAAATTAACAATTATTTGAGCTCTTTTTGATGATTCTCAATGTTCATATAAAAAAGCAATAAAAAAATATTTTGATGATTATAATATTGAAGTTTATTCAATAGGAATAAATGATGTTAAATTCAAAGAAAAATCAAAATATTTTTATAGAAAAATTGATTTATCTTTAAATAATCTTAATTTACTAAAAGAACTGAACAAATTACCTAAACCCAATATTATTTTAGCCTCTCCGCCTTGCGAATCATGATCAGGTGCTGATTGTGATGGAAAAATAGTTAGAAAAATTGAATCTTGTAAATGAGAAGTTCAAAATGAAAAATTTTACGAAAAATATAACCAAAAATGTCATCCTGTTAAAAGAAGATATTTCATTAATAAAGAAAGAGGAAGAATTATTGGAGAAAGTACAATAGGGGCAACTATTCAAATAATTAGACACTATAAGCCTAAAGTATGAGTAATTGAAAATCCTAAAACATCCAAAATATGAGAATTTCAAGAAAATCATTGAGATTTCAATCAATATAATGGTGCAGATGTTTATAAAAATAGTACTTATTATTCTTCTTATGATTCTAAATTTTCATTAAAACCTACAATTTTTAAATCTAATATTAAGTTAAATTTGAAAAAAGATAAAAATAATGCCAGCAATAAAAATCATATGGCATTAGGAAATTATTCTAAAAGAAGTTCAATACCATTAACTTTGATTAAAGATTTTTTTAAACAAATATTGGAGTATATTGATGAATAATAATATCATAAAATTAAATACAATAATAAATTTGTTAATTAATGATAAAAATCTGCCTAAATCTTATTATTGAAAAATGGGTACTGATATTTTCAATATGTTAGATAGGTTATATGAAAATATAAAAAATTTAGAAATTAATAATTATATTTTTTTCAAAGAAGAAAAAAGTGGAACAACTATTCAAGGAAAAAATAGAATTTATAATTTATTTCTAAATGATATTAATATTACACCAATAATAAAAAATAAACAAGGAGCAGCTTTAACTACTGCAACGCAATATAAAAGAGTAATTTGTGCTTTTGGTATAGGAGTAATTCAAGAGCTAAATTATAAAAATGAAAAAGATTTTATAATAAATAGAGGTAAAATTTGATTTTCTTATGATGCTAAATGATTATTAAAAATTAATAATAGATATAGTCTTATTATTAAAATAATAAGTAATTCGTTGTTTTCTCGTGTTCAATACGTTAGAGATCTTGCTTATTCAATTATTATGTCTTTTTTGATTGAAAATCAATTTGATTTTAAATTACTTAATAAAGATAATCAATATATTAGATTATTTAAAACTAGAAATGATACACATAAATTGTTAAATTTAACTGTTGAAATACAAGAAATACTTAAAGATATAAGCATTCAAGGAATTAATGGAACATATAAATCCATTATTGAATGTATCAAGAAAAATACAAATAATAATATTGATAATTTTATTGAAGATATTTGATCTGAATATAATAGAAAAAAATCTGAAGATGAGATTGATGAGGATAGAAAAATAGAAATAAACAAAAAATGTCTAATATCTAAAATTAAACAAAATCGTTCTAAATTTAAATCTAATATTTTTAAAAATAGAAAAGAATTAGGTCTAATTAATTCAGAAAATGATAATTATTCTGATATTGAAGACTTACAAGGATCTAAAGATGGATTATTAGCTAAATGAAACGAAGCTGAAGCTGCACATATTTTTGAAGTTTCTAAAATTAAAGATTTTCTATTAAATAATGATGATATTGAAAAACAAAATGAATATTTAGAATTTATTTCTAATCCTAACAATGGAATTATTATGAAACATGATTATCACAAATCATTTGATAGAGGACAATGAACATTTGATTCCAATGGCAATATGGTAATTCCTTATGAAAATAAGAAATATCTATTTGAAGTTTTAAAATTAAAATTTATAAAAATAAATACAAATGTTTTAAATGAGGATATGAAAAAATTTTTAAATAAAAGATAACTCATAACATAATAACAGAAAAAGATTAATAAAGATCATTAATAAATTCTATCAATTTATTAATATTATCTTCTTTTGAATGAATATATGCACTTATATCTCTAGTGGATACCATTTCTTTATCATCTTTAATATCTAATATTTCTATAATTGATTGACCTAATCAACCTTTGAAATTATTATGAAAAAATGTTTCTTCAATATCTGTATATGTAATATTATCTAAAACATAAGCCTGAATAATTTGTTTTATATTATCATAATTGATTAATTGTTTATTAATTTTTTTAAAATAAGAAATATTCTTTAAAGCAGTTATAAAATTTTCTGAATCATTATATTTTATTTTTATTTCTTTAGAATTATTCATTTGAATAGGATTGTTTTTTGTATTTTCTTGGATATCATTTATATTTTTATCATTAGAAATCTCATAATGATCATAATTTCAAATTTGTTTAGTTTTATCTAATAAATATTTTGTTCTCTTATCTATTTCATTTGTATTTCATTCTTTTAAATTTAAAAAATATTTATTTAGTGGAAAATTATCTTTTGATAACATTTTATCTTTTTTAATAAAGAAGGGTTCATTTGAATATTCAGAATTATAAGCAGTTAAAGTTAAATTTCCTAAAACATGCATTTTTTGTTCAATTTTTTCATCTTTATTATATTCTTCAATTTTTTGATATTTTTGCGGAATAATATGTTCAATAGTCAATTTATCATTTTGAATTTTTTCCTTAATACCAAATGTTCCTAATCTATATAAAAACAATTGAGTTATTTTTTTATTGTTTGTATAAAGGTTTCGATTTTGAATATAAATATTTTCATAAAATTCTTGATATGATGGCATACGATATGCTCTATTAATATTATCTTCCTTACTATATAATTCATAAAATAATTGTTCTTCTAAATTCTTATTATCATTTATATTGAATTTTATTCCAGGTATTTTTCTTGAAATAATTTTTTCAGATAATTTAACATATGTTCTTCGATAAATATAACATTCTATAACTAATAATAATTTATGAATTTCTTGTTTTTGTTCATTATTAATAAGAATTTCTTCATCTTCTATGGTGCTATTTATTTCTAAAATACGGATAACTAAAACAATAAAAGTGTTAAATTGTTTTTCAATTAGTAACATTTGATTTTCAAATATTTCATCTTTTCATTTTCTTTCAAATATATATTGGTAATAAAGAACAAATTTTTTAAATTCATCAAAAACTTTTAATCCATTATAATCAAAATTAATTTCAACTAATTTTTTAAATTCTTCATAAACTTCATTATTATTTGGTAATCATGATGTTTTATAAGCAATAAAAGATCTAATTAAATCATCTTTATTAATTGCTTTTTTATTTTTTGAATTAGTATTATTTTTTTTATTTAAGTTATTATTTGAATCTAAAAATTTTGTTAATTCATGTAATTCATTAGTGTATTTTTTAATAAATTCGTTTTTATCGCCATTTTCATAATTATTTCAAATTTTAGATAATAAATAATTTTTTGAAAGATCATATTGAGATAAAGGGATACCTGTAGAATTTATTTTTTCAAATAATATATTTTCATCAATTTTAGAAGAATAAAAAATTACCAAAGAGAAAATTATATTTTTAAAATTTTTTAAAAATTTTTTAATTAAATTATTTTTATTTAAAGATTTAATTTCTTCATTAATAACTTTAACATTGTCAAAATATTTATTATTTTTTTTGTTATATCCATCGTTTTTATGAATGATTTCATCTAAATTATTCCCATCAATAATATTAGCTGATGCAAAGCTAAAATTTTCTAAAAAACTTTTAAAATGATTTATATTTTTAAAATTATTTTCATCAATAAAATAATGATTATATAGTAATTCATTTAGTATTAATATAAGTGTAGAAATTCTTTGTTGACCATCAATAATATATCAAACACCATTTTTATGAGAAATAACAATTGTTCCAATATAATAATTTGTTGTTTTTGATTCACTAACATCTTTTATTAATTGTTTAATTTGTTTTTTGTCTCATGTATATTCTCTTTGAAAATAAGGTACTTTTAATTTTTTGCATTCATAAATAAAATTTAATAAATCTGATCTTTCTATTTTTATATCATCATTATTATCGATCATAATAATTAACAGTATAACATAATAAAAAAAGAAATTTGATTAATAAAATTAACTAGTTTGTGGTAGTTGGATCAAAAAATATGTAAAATAAAATACAAGCTTTTTGAGAATTTCATGTATTATTTTCATCTAAAAATACATTTTTAGATAATATTATTTCTACTCTTAATTGTGTATTTTCATCTGGTTCTTTAGGATAAAAAATTTCATTTTCTGTATAATCTTTTCAAGGTAATTGATCTTTATTTTTAACAACATTTACACTTTCTATTTGATAAGAACTTGTTAATCAAATTTCTTTACAATATTCTTCACCATATATGTTTGTACGATAATATGAATTAATTATATTTTTATAGTTTTCAAAAATATAATTTCTATCAATGCTATTCATAACTGTATTAATATCTTCATTATTATTTTGATTTTTATTAGCAAAAACATATTTTGGATTATATGTGAATGAAGTGCTTACATTTTCAAAGTTTGTAATTGTTATATTAAATGTTTGTCTTTCTTTAACAAAATCCCCATTTGCATTATAAATTGAATAAGATTTTAATTCTAAACTAAAAGTAAAGTTTGTAATTTGCTGACCATTGTTGGTTGTTGTAAATGTAGGGTTTGCTATAGTTTCGGCATTTAATATACTATTTGAATCAATTGAATCTGTTGTTCCATCAAAAAAATTATTAATATTAGATAGAATTCAATTTTTATCCATATTTATATTGTCTATAGATGTTTGATTATTTATAGTCATAGTTTTAATATTATCTCCAACTGTTCCATTCAAATTCAAGGAACTAGCAGTAATATTGGTTTTTAATTTAGTTTCAGTTGGCATTGCAAAATTATCAATAATGATTGAAAAACTAGTAGAAACTTCACTAATATCTCCACTAGGATTTACAGAAGTTTTAGGTGCTAGTAAGATATTAATTTTCATTCTAGTTAATTTTTTAATAGAAAATTCAATTTCGCTTATAGTAATATCTTCTTTTTTAGTTATTAAATTATTTGTTCCTACAAATATTGTGTCTTTATTATTAAATATTCATTCATTTGTAATGTGGCCTACATTTGATTTTGCTGTTCCTGAAAAATTAAATGTAGAAGCTGTTAAATTTTGATTGATTGTTGTTTGAGGTAAAGGTGTAGTAAATCCTGTAATTGATATTTCAAATAATTTTTCTGTTTGAGATATTTGATTTTGTTCATTAATAAAAGAATTAGCAGCTAAAGTAAATTTTAGGATCATTTTGGTGTCATTATCTGCATTACTAATAGTAATATTGGTAATTTGATTAGGTGAATTTATTAAATCAATAGTTCCATTAAAAATTTTTGCTCTATTAGTTAAAATTCATTGAGCATTTATTCTTGATTTATTTTTATTAATTGTGCCTGAAAATCCAAATGTATCAGCAGTTAAATCAGATTTTGGTTGAGTGTGCTGATAATTTTGAGATATTTCATTAAATCCTGAAATTTTTAAATTCATTGATTTATCAGTAACAGAAATTTGTTGATCTTCACCTACAAAAGATCCTGCTTTCAAAGTAAAAGATACATTTAAAATTGTTGCATTATTTGTATCTACTGATGTTGAAATATTATTAATTTGATTTGAACTAGTTAAGAATTCTAAAGTGCCATCAAAAATATTAGCTTTATTTTCCAAAATTCATTGATTATTAATAATATTAATACTACTTTCTGCAGTTCCTGATAAACCTAAAGCAGAAGCTGTTAAATTATTTTTTAAAATTGTTTGTGGATATTTTTTAAGTTCAAAACCATTAATAATTATTTTAAAATTTGTATCACTAGTTGTTGGTTGTTGATTAGAACCAAAAGTTGAACCTTTTGTTAATTTTAAATTAACAATTAAAGATCTTTGATCTTCTCCATCATTAAAATCTAAATTGATTATTTGATTAACATTATTTAGATTATCAATATTACCTATAAACAATTTTTGTTTATTACTAATAATTCATTCTTTATTAATAATATTTTTATTATCATTTATAGTTCCTGATAAACCTAATTCTGAAGCTATTAAATTTGGTTTTGCTTTAGTTTCTTTTGATTCCACAAGATTATCTTTATTTTCATTTGATGAGGAAGTACAAGATATAAAAAAGGGTGACATTAAAATAGGTGTAGAACATATTGATAATATATTAAATTTTTTTAAATTCATGTTATTCTCCAATCAAAATTTCTTGATATTTAAAAATTTTATTATAGTATTTTTTGAAGAAATATTCATAAATTTTGTTTTATAAATTTTATTAAATTATATTTTTAAATTAGATAGATTAAGCACATTTTATAACAAAATGAAATGGTTTAACTGTTTGACTTATCTGACCATTATCATCAATATATGAACCTGGTTTTAATTCAACAAGTAAATTAATTTTGTTTGGATCTTTACTATCTCCTGTAGCTAATATATTTGCTATTTGTTCAGGTGATGTTAAAAATTTTGTTTCTCCATAAAAAAGAATTTGTTTATTTTTTATGATTCAAGCTTTTCCTAAATCTAATTGATTATTAAAAAAATTTTTAATATCTTGACTATTTGTTGGTAAACTAAGACTAGCTGCTGGTAATTCCATATTATTTCCAGATGTTGTAATATATTCTTGATTTATATTATTACCATTACTATTTCCATTATTTTGATTATTTTCAGTAGAATTATTTGTTTGATTCTTTGATGCAAAAACAATTGCTGGTACAACAATAGCTACGGCAACTATTGGTGTTGCAATCAAAGGAATTAAAATAGTTTTCTTTAACATAATATAACCTCTTTTCGTATTTTTATTATGTATCAAGATATAATTTTATCATTTATTTTAATAAAAATAAAAAAAATGAAATCAAACAAAACAATCAAAAAATATTATTTTTCTTGATTTATTTTTGCATATTTATTAATTAGATCAATATATTTAGGTCTAGGTTTTTCTAAAGCTTCTAAAATTGGTAATGCTTGCAATTTATTATTTACTAAACCAATTGCAAGACCTGATTGACCTTCACAAAGCAATTCAATTGCATATGTAGACATTTGAGCAGCGACATATCTTTCCATTCCTGTAGGAGTTCCACCTCTTTGTAAATGTCCTAAAATAGATTCTCTAGTATCTACATTAGTTTCTTTTTGAATTTGTTGTGCCATTTCTTTTAAATTATCATAAATATGTTCTGTAATAATAATGATCACACTATCTTTTTTTAATTTGTTCATCTGATGATCAACAACTTTTATAATTTCTTCAATAGATAATTTATTTTCAGCTGTAATTATTAATTCAGCTCCTGTTGCTATACCTGAATAAACAGCAAGATCTCCTGCATAACGTCCCATAACTTCAACAAGAATACATCTATGATGAGATCTAGCTGTATCTCTAATACGATCAATATTAGATACTATAGATTCTAAAGCAGTAAAAAAACCAATAGTATAATCTGAAGAAGAAATATCATTATCTATAGTACCTGGTAAACCAATAGTTTTTATTCCAATTGTATGCAACAATTGAGCACCATGATAAGATCCATCTCCACCTATAACAATTAGTGCTTGAATTCCTTTTGTGTCTAATTGTTCTTTTGCCTTTAATCTTACTTTTTCTTCCTTAAACTCAGGATATCTAGCTGAATAAATAAATGTTCCACCTTGATTAATATAACGATCTACTTCAAAGTTTGAAGCAGGTCTAATATCTCCTTCAACTAGCCCTTTATATCCTTCATAAACCAAATATGGTTCTAAACCTTTTCAACGAGCAGCTTTGACAATTGCTCTAATTGAACTATTCATTCCTGGTGCATCACCACCTGAAGTTAAAATAGCAACTTTTTTGATAGTGTTTTTTTCCATAATTATCACTCTCTTCTTTATTCTTGTTTTTATTCTTAGATAATTAATAATTTTAATTTTATCTATATATTGCAATTAATATTTAATTTATTAAAAGAATGCTACAATTCATACTTATTTTTTAAGTGTTATATTAAATATATTAAATTAATTATTTTTTCTCAATAAGTTTAATAAATGAATCAACTTTTAATGATGCTCCACCTACTAAAGCTCCATCTACATCAGGCTGTTTTAATAATTCTTCAATTGAATCTGGAGTTACAGATCCACCATATTGAATTAAAGTTTTATCTGAAGTTAATTTTCTAATTACCGCACACATTTGTTGTGCATAATCATTAGTAGCAGTTTTTCCTGTTCCAATCGCCCATACTGGTTCATAAGCAATAACAATTTTAGTTACATCTATTCCTTTTGTACATTCTTTAACTTGAGTTTCTACAACTTTTTTAGACTTTTTAGCTTCATATTCTTCTAATGTTTCACCAACACAAATAATTGGACAAATACCATTTTCTAAGGCTGCTTTTGCTTTTTCATTAATTTCTTTATTTGTTTCATGATGATAAGTTCTTCTTTCTGAATGTCCAATTATTGCGTATGTTACACCCATTTCTTTTAACATTAAACCACTTATTTCCCCTGTATATGCTCCACTTGCGTGTTTAGAAATATCTTGAGATGAAATAACAAATTTTTTGCTAGGTCTTTCTTCTAAAGCAAATGATAAATCACAAGCAGGAGCTGCAATTCCATAAATTGTTTTTGGTCTTAATTTAAATGTTGCTTTATTAAATTCTTTAAAGAAAGCTTTAACTTCTTTAGGTGTTTTGTTCATTTTTCAATTACCAATAATAATTTTATTTCTCATTTTTATCTCCATAAATCTTTTAATATTTTTTACAATAAATACTTTATTTTTATAATTGTTTTCACTTAATATTATTTATATATAAGCAAAATTATATAACTTTTGCAAACATATTTTTGAAATAAAAATAATATTTTATGCTAAAATTTCATAGGTTAATAACAAAATATAGTTTATATCTATTTTTTATCAAAATACTATTAAAAGGTACAAATACAAAAGTGAGGAAAACATGAATAATTTTGATGAAGAAAAACAAAGACAAATTGAAGATTTATTAAATGAAATAGAAATTCAACAAACTAAACAGTTAGAAATTTCTAAAATGCAAGAAAATGAAATTGATGATTTAGAAAAATTAGTTGATTTAAAAGAAAAAGAAAAAGAAGAAATCTCTAAAAAAAATGAAAAGGATGTTGAAAAATTAACAGCAAACTTTAATGAAAAATTAGTTGAAAAAGTAGAAGATGCAAAAATTAAAGAAAAATTATCATTTGAAACTAAACAACAAGATGAAAAAATTAAAGAACTTAAAAAAATGTTAGAAAATCAACAAACACAATATTTAGAATTGTCTAAATCAAAAGATGAACAAATTAATTTATTAAAAAAAGAATTTAACAATCAAATTGAACAAGAAATTAAAATACTAAAAGAAAATGAAAAAGCTAATTACGAAAAAAGAAGAAATGAAGAAAAATTAGAAGAATTACAAAATAAATTGCGTGAAGAGCAAACAAAACAAATTGAAATTGTTAAATCAAAAGAACAAGAATTAATAAATAAACAAAAAGAAATGGAAGCTAAGTTGTTATCAGATATTGAATTAGCTAAAACTAAACATACAATGGAATTTGAATCTAAAAAATCTCAAGATGAAATTAAAGAGTTAAGAAGACAACTTGAATTACAACATACACAAGAAGTTGAATTTACTAATAAATTGGGTGAAGAATTAGATCTATTAAGAACTGAAGTACAAAATCAAAAATTTCAAAATCAAGAGTTTATTAAAGAAAAAAATAAAGAAGTTGAAGATTTAACTCAAAAGTTAATTAATCAAACTCAAGAATTAGAAATGATGAAAAATATTCAAAGAGAAAAAGATAAAGAAAAAGAAATGAAATTTAATTCATATAAAGAACGTTTAAATAAAATTGCTAAAACTCAAGAAATTTATTTAACTTCATTACAAAATCCCTACAAAAGAAGAAAATAATTAATTGGAGTATTAAATGTCAGAAAAATTTGATGATGAAATGTCTACAAATGAATATAATTTAGAAAAATTGATTGATGAAATAGAAGCTAAACAATTAGAATTTGTAGTTGAAAGTAAAGAACATGAAATTAATTCATTATTAGAAGAAAATAAAACATTATTATTAGAAAATAAAAATCTTTTTAATATTCTTAAAGAAAAAGATGTGCAAATACAAAAATTGTATAAAAAATTGAAAGAGGAAAAAGATCAAAATACAGCTTTATTAAATATTGTTCTAACAAATAATGATAATGAAAATGATAACGAAATAGAATCTCATCAAACAAATAATTTTAATTTAAATTTAGAAAATAAAAACTTATCATCAAATGTTCAAAAAATTATTAGAATTAAAAAAATTATAGAAGAACAAGAAAAAGAAATTCAAAAACTACAAGATAAAACCTTGCAACAAAGATTAGAAATAGAAAAAAAGGAAAATATTTAATTTATCCTTTTTTTATTTTTTTTGTAACTAAACTAAACCATATTTTGGCTATCCATTCTAATGATTTAGGTAGAAATGTAAATTTGGATGATTTAAATGCATCAATATATTCTTTTTTAATTACAATATATTTCTTATTTTTCTTATCTTTAGTATTAATATAACAATAATTAACCATCATGTTAACGTAAGCTGAAAGCTGAGGAATATTGTAAGATAATAACTGATTCATATTTTCCATTCATACTTCAATTCTTTCTTTATTTCAATCTACAACTGAAGAAGAATTAGGTCTTGCAACAAAATAAAATCCTAAATTATTTTTTATAAAATAGATTCTATTAGCTTTAATTAACTGTGAAAAAAATAGTATTTGATCTTGATAAGAAACTTTTTCTTTTAAGTTTTCTAATTGATAAAACAAATTTGTTTTAAAAAATTTACACAAAGGAATTGATCAAGGTGTAAAAGATTTACTTTTTGATATTTCTTTTGATTTAAATGAATAAATGACTTTTGTAGATTTAGTCTTTTCTTTTTCATTTATTCTCTTAAAATTTGAAATTATTAAATCATATTTATTTAAATGACTTATTTTAAAAACTTCTTGAAAACAATTATTTGTATAAAAATCATCAGCATCTAATATTGAAACGTACTCACCTTTAATTAATTTATTATTTTTTACATAATTGATTACAGAACCTCAATTACTATTTGTTTTCTTTATATATTGAAATGATGGATTATTTTTTAATAATAATCATTTTTTTATTATTGTTGCTGTCTGATCAGTTGATCCGTCATCAACAATTAAAACTTGAACATCTTGTTCTAAATTAATATCTTGTTGATTATATATTGAATTTAAAGCCTTTTCAATATATTGTTCTACATTATAAGTTGGAATAATTATTGTTAATTTTTTTTTCAAATTTATCCTTTCAAAAATGGAATTATTTGTTTAAAATACTGGAATCCTGAATATATAGATAAAAATAGTGCAATGATCATTGGAATATTAATAATCAGCAATTGTCATCAAATATTATTATCAATAACAGGAATAAAAAATAAAATAATTGGAATAGCAATTGATTGAAAAAGAGTTTTTAATTTACCATAAATGCTTGCTTCAATTTTTAAATTATTTTTTGCAAAAATATTTCTTGAACCATCTACAATTAAATCTCTAATAATCATAAAAATTAGAATATAAATGTATGTATATTGAAAATAAGATAAAAATATTAATGTAATTGTGATAGTTATTTTATCAGCTAAGGGATCAAATAATTTGCCAAAAATTGTAATTTGATTATTTTTTCTGGCAAAATAACCATCTAAAAAATCTGTAACCATAGAAATAATAAAAATAATTGCAATTGTATACAAAAAATATTGACTAGATGAATGTAGATTAACATTCTTAAATTCACCATTTTCAAAAGTTGTAACATATCATGTAAATATAGAAAAAAGAATAATAATAGGTATTATTAAAATAATTCTTATGATTGTTAATTTATTTGGTAGATTCATTTTTTTCCTCTAAATAATTTTGAAAATAATCATTAATAATTTTTTGAGAGTCATTTTTTATTTTTTCAAAATTCTCATCATTTCTTAATTCATCATGAAATTTTTTAAAATAATTTATTTCATCCAAACAATATTTGTTTCACAAGTTTGATTTAGTGTCTATTAAATTTTTCATGCTTTGACCATACATAGGATCAGCTTCATTAGAATCTATATATAAAACTTTAAAAGATTTAGAATCATAAATGTCTTTAAGAAAATTTCTTGAAGCTAAATTAACATTTTTCATCTTAATTTTAGAAATTCCTGGAACCACTTTATTAACATATTCATTATTAATTTCTATTAAGGTATAAATTCTTATTGCTAATTCTTTAGAAGTTTTTGATGTTGCTCTTCTTAATTCAATTCTTTTTTTAATTATTTTATTTTTTTTTCTTTTGTCATTTAAAAAAGTAAATACTAAAAAACCTACCACTGCGGCAAATAATATACCAAAAATTATTCAAGTAGCAATATTATTCATAATTATCTATTTTATATAAAAATTAATGAAAGCATTTAAAAACATAGTTTTTATAATTATTTTTATTACAAAAATTAAAATATATAAAAAAATTGCAGTATTAATACCACAATTTAATTTAAATAAAATTTAAATAAAAATATCGTTTTTAAATATTAAAATTATACCAATTCTAAAATAGCCATTTTAGTTGAATCACCTTGACGAGAAGGTAATTTAATTATTCTTGTATAACCACCTTGACGATCTTTATATTTAGGTGCTATTGTATCAAATAAATATTTATCAATTGATACATTATCTTTAGTAAAAACAGGTCTTAAAAATGCTATTGCTTCTCTTCTTGAAGCTAAAGTTCCTTTTTTTCCTTTTGTAATCATTTTTTCTACAAATCTTCTTACTTCTTTTGCTCTTGTTTCAGTTGTTGTAATTCTTCCATATAAAATCACATCAGTAGCTAAAGAACGAATCACTCCTTTTCTTCAAGAAGCATTTCTTTTAAATAATTGATGAGGATTAGCCATTATTCATCATCTCCTTTATCAATAATAATACCTATTTTTGCAAGTTCATCAATGATCTCTTTGATTGATTTTTCACCAATTGAATTAATATTTTTTAGTTCTGAATATGTTAAATCCTTTAATTCACTAACTTTAGTTATATTGGCTCTTCTTAACCCATTAGTAGAACGAACTGTTAAATCTAAATCTTCAATTGTCATTGAAGAATATTTATCTTCAACTTTTCTTGCATGTTCATGTGAAAACATAGAATCAATTTCTTCTTGAGATAAATCAATATTTCCAATAATATTTAAATGAGCTGTTAATACTTTAGCTGCTTGTGATAAAGCATCTTTGGCTTCAATGGTTCCATTAGTTTCAATTTCCAACTCTAATTTTTCTTGAATATGATATGAAGATGAATTTAATTCTTCAACATGATATGCTACTCTTCTAATAGGTGAGAAATTAGAATCACAAGCTAATAATTCTCCTTTTAATTTTGAAGAAATATTTGCTTTATTTTCATTAATAAATAATTTATTTTTTTCTTCGTCTGAATATCCATAATCTGCTCTAATAAATAAATCAAATTCTAATGCATTTTTTGATGATAAAAATACAATAGGAACATTTAAGTCACCAACAATTTCTACACCCATAGGTAATTCTAAATCTTTATATGTTACTTGTCCTTCATTTGAAGATTTAAAAGAAACTTTTAAAATAGAATTATCTCCAAAAACTTCTTCATTATATTTAAAAGGTATTTTACATAATCTTGAGATCAAAGTTAAAACATCAACATCTGTATTTGCAATTGAAGAATATTGATGAGTAACATTTGCTATTTTTATTGCAAAAGGAGAAACTCCATAAATAGAAGATAATAACACACGTCTTAATGAATTACCAATAGTATTAGCCATTCCTCTTTCTAATGGTTGTATAATAAATGAATTATTATATTCATCAATCTTTTTAAATTTAATTTCGCTATATTTTAATTTTGAAAATTTTGCCATTATTAATTATCTCCTTTTTTGTCTCTTTAATATTCTTTTTGGTGGTCTTGTACCATTATGAGGAATTGGAGTCACATCTTCTACTGATTTAATAGTAATTCCTGATACCTCAATTTGTTTTTTAGCAGACTCTTTACCAGGACCAATTCCTTTTAATTTAACATCCACTTCTTTTAATCCTGATTTTTTTGCTTCTTCAGCAGCTGCAGCTGCTGCTAAACCTGCTGCATAAGGAGTTTTTTTCTTAGTTCCTTTATATCCAATAGCACCTGAAGAAGATCAAGCAAATACATTTCCTTGTAAATCTGTAAAAGTAACAATGGTATTTTGATGAGTTGAATGAATATGAGCAATACCAGAAGTGACGATTCTTTTTTTATTTTTTTTAGCCATTATTTAACACTCCTTTTTTACTTTTTCTTACCTGCAATTGTATTTCTAGGACCTTTTCTAGTTCTAGCATTTGATTTGGTTGATTGCCCTCTTACTGGTAAACCTTTACGATGTCTAATTCCACGATAATTTTTAATTTCCATTAATCTTTTAATATTAATTCCTATTTCTCTTCTTAAATCACCTTCTGTCATATATTTAGCAGCTTCTTTTCTTATTGCAGATAATTGATTTTCTGATAAATCAACAACTTTAATGTTTTCATCAACTCCGGCATCTTTTAGTATTTTTGAAGATAAGCTTTTTCCAATACCATAAATGTATGTCAAAGAAATAACTACACGTTTATTATTTGGAATTTCAATATTTAATATTCTCGCCATAATTAACCTTGTCTTTGCTTATGTTTAGGATTAACACAAATAGCTCTAACAATTCCTTTCCTTTTTATTATTTTGCAATCTTTACACATTGTTTTGACTGAAGCTCTTACTTTCATGTTTTGACCTCCTTTGTATATTATTTATGTCTAAAAACTATGCGACCTTGTGATAAATCATATGGAGATATTTCAATATCTACAGTATCACCAGGTAAAATTCTTATTGAATGTAAATTTATCTTTCCACTAACTGTTGCTTTAATAGTCATTTTATTCTCTAATTCAACTTGATATTCTCTTGTTGAAAAAGACTTAACAACTTTTCCAACCATTTTTATTGCGTCTTTAGCCATTAATTTTATTATTATTAGTTCTCTGTAAGAACAATTCCTTTCCCATTTTTTATTAGAACTGTTTGCTCATAATGAGAAGATTTTTTATTAGATTGAGCAACTACAGTTCATCCATCTTTTAAAATTCTAATTTTTTTTGAATCTTGTAAAATCATAGGTTCAATACAAATTACCATTCCATCCCTAATTTTAGGACCACTATTTTTCTTTCCTTCATTAAATACATAAGGATCTTCATGTAGTGATCTTCCAATACCATGTCCACAAAATTCTTTTGGTGTATAAAAACCTTCTTTTGCAATATATTCTCCAATTGCAAAAGAAATATCTCCAATAGTAGCATTAGGCTTAATTGCCTTTAATCCTGCCTCAAATGCTTTTTGAGCAACTTCAATTAATTTATCATTCTCTTCATTTGATGAACCAACTGAAACTGTGAACGCACTATCAGAATGATATCCTTCATAAATTAAACCAACATCAATTGATAATAAATCTTGGTCTTTTATAATTCTTGATGAAGGAATGCCATGAATCAATTCTTCATTAACAGAAGCACAAATAGTTCCTTGAAAACCATGATAACCTAAAAAAGAAGGTTTAGCTCCTGCTTTAATAATTTCATTATAAGCAATTGAATCTAAATCTTTTAATGAAATCCCTGGTCTTACAGCATCTTTTAAAACTTTTTTTACACTAGCCAGGATTTTACATGATTTTGTTATTATTTCAATTTCTCTTTGAGACTTAATATAAATCATTTTATTCTAAATTATAAACCTACAATATTATATCTAATATTTTATCAATAATTTCATTTATATCATCATGCTGATTGATAGTAAATAATTTATTTTTTCTTTGATAAAATTCAACAACAGGAGTTGTTTCTTTTTCATAAATATCTAAACGCTTTTTAACAGCTTCTGGTTGGTCATCGGCTCTTTGGATTAACAATCCACAATCATTTTCACAATAAGGATGTTTTTTAGACCTAAATGATGTTAAATTATAACTTTTTTTGCATGTTTTACAAAAATATCTTTGACTTAAACGGTCAATCACAATTTGTTTATTTATATCCAAATAAATTACAATATAATCTTCAAAATTTAATTGATCCAAAAACATTGCTTGTTGAATAGTTCTAGGAAATCCATCTAAAATAAATTTTTGATTGTTTGCTTGCATTTGCAATATTTTATTTTCTACAATTTTATTTGTAATATCATCTGGCACATATGAACCTGATTCAACGATGGATTGAACTTTTAAACCTAATTCAGTTTTATTGTTAATTTCTTCTCGAAAAATATCGCCTGTAGAAATTTGAATAATATTAGTTTTTTTTTCTAATATTGAGCTTATGGTCCCTTTTCCACTTCCGGGCATTCCTAAAAAAATAATATTTGTTCTTGCCATAAAATTCCTTTACAAAATTGATTTATCACAAAATTGAGCTTTGATCTTCAGTGTTTGATGATTTATCAGCTTCTTTCATTTTTTTAATTGTTTTAGCTTTAAATAGATTTAATGCTTTTTTTCTAGCCACAATTTGTTGAATTGTTTCAATTGAAACAGATATTACAATCATAATCGAAGTACCACTAATTACAATATTTTCTGGAGAGCCAGCGATAATTGCAATGTATTGAGAAGAACCTAATATAGTTAAATAAATAGCTGAAAAAATTGATAATCTAATCACAATTGAAAATAAATAATCTTCTGTTTGCTCTCCAGGCACAATACCTGGAATAAAAGTTGATGATTTATTAAAGTCTTCAACAATTTTATCTATTTTTGATTGTTGAATTGATAAAAATATTGTTAATAAAAATGTTGCTGAAGCATATAAAGTTAAACCAATAGGTTTTTTTAATTGGAAATTATCATTCATTCATCTTGTAATGTCAGAAGGATAAAATTGATTTACTAAATTAACAATCAACATTGGGAATGTAATTAACATAGAAGCAAAAATAATTGGCATAATTCCTGATGCATTTACTTTTATTGGTAAATAAGATAAATCTTTAATATTTTTAGAACGCCCAACTCCTGTATGTTGAATTGGTATTCTTCTTTCTGCTTGATATACAAAAGAAATAACTAATGATAATAGAATAAATAATAATGTAAAACCAATTAGATAAATAATTCCTCTAAATAATAATTCTCCTGTTTTAGACTGAATTCACAAACTTCAAGCTGATGTAAATAATGTCGGAATAGTAATAATTGAACCAGCTAAAATCAACATTGATGATCCATTACCTACTCCTTTATTTGTAATTTGTTCTGCTAAAAAAATTGAAAAAAATGTTCCAGCAGTTAAAATAAAAGGTAAAACAATTCATATAAAAAATGTGTTTTTAAAATCGCTAACAATAGTAATATAACTTGATTGTCCAGATGCAGAATTGCTTAAAGATTGAATAATAACAATTGCTTGAACAATTGAAAAAACAAATGTCAAAGCATATGTAATATAATTAATTTTCATTCTTCCTGCAGGACCTGATTGATATAAATGATAAATTGGAGGAAATAATTTTGTTTGAGCAAAAGTCATTACTAGTGAAGCTGTAATGTAAGGACTAATACCTAATGAAACAAGAGAAAATTGTCTTAAACCTCCTCCTCCAATAGTATTCATAATACCAAGAAATGAAGCACTATCAAATCCATTTGAATTTGAGATTTTAATTCCAGGTAAAGTTATTGTTCCAATAGAAACAAAAATAATCATAACCATTAAAGTAAAAAGAATTCTTTTTAATAAATCTTTTTCTTTTAGTTTTAAAATGATATTTTTATTAAAAAATAAAAATATTTTTGATAAAAAAAATGATATATTTGATCAGGTTTTTTTAAAAAAACCCACTTTTAAATTACCTCCACTTTTCCACCAACTTGTTCTACCATTTTAATAGCACTTTGACTAGCAGCATTTACTTTAATAATAAATTTTTTGGTTAATTTTCCATTAGCCAATAATTTTATAGGTAAATTTTTGTTACGAGCTAATTTAGATTTATACAACACATCAAAATCAATAACAGTATTGGCATCAAATTTTGCTTCCAAAGAAGATAAAGAAACAATTTGGTATTCAATGTGATTTACATTATTAAATCCTCTTTTGGGCAATCTTCTAAATCAAGGAGTTTGTCCCCCTTCAAATCCTGGACGATGTCCATGACGTTTATTTTGTCCTGATTGTCCTTTTCCAGCTTGTTTACCTTTACCGGCAGCATGACCTCTACCTACACGGTGTTTTTCTTTTCTTGCACCAGGATTTGATGATAAGCTATGTAATTTCATATAATCTCCTTTTGCTATTTTTTAAGAATATGTTCAATTGGAACATCTCTTAAAGATGCTAATTTTTCTACTGTTCTTAATTTTTTCAAAGCACTTATTGCCACTTTGGCAGCATTTTGTTTTGTTCTTGATCCATAAGATTTAGTATAAATATCTGTATACCCTGCTAATTCAACAACAATTCTTATTGTACCAGATGCTACTATCCCTTTACCTTTTGGAGCAGGTTTTAAAATTACTTGACTTGATGAATATTTTGATTTAACTTCATGAGGAATTGTTGATTTATTTACAATAGGTACTTCAATTAAATTATTTTCTGCATTTTTATATGCTTTTTTAATAGCATCAGGCACTTCATTTGCTTTTCCATGACCCAATCCAACTTTTCCTTTTTTATTTCCAATTGCAACAACTGCTGAAAATGAAAATCTTCTTCCACCTTTAACAACTGTTGTAACACGAGCTACATCAATAATTTTATCTTCAAATTCTGATACTCTTTTTTCAACTTTTGCTCTTGATTTAGCTTTTTTAGTTTTACTAAATTCTGTATTATTTTTAGCAAAATGTTCTTTAGAAGATTTTTCATTTGTTTTATTATTTTTTGCAACAACTTCTTTAGTTTCTTGAGATTCTGAATGAGAGCTTATTACTGAATCATTTTGTTGATCTTCTTGAGATACATTTAATTTTTCATCTTGATTAAAAAATATCATTAGAACTTCACCCCTTCTGCTCTAATAGCTTCTGCAAAACTTTTCACTTTTCCATGATAAATATATCCTGAACGATCAAAAACGATTTCTTTTATATTTAAAGATTTAATTTTTTTACCCATTTCATGACCTAATTTTTCTGCTGCTTTAATATTACCACTATATTCTTGATCTTTAATTGTTGAAGCACTAGCCAAAGTAACACCTTTGCTATCATCAATTAATTGAGCATAAAAATTTTGATGAGATTTATAAATAGAAAGTCTAGGAACACTACTTGTACCATTAATTTTTTGTCTAATTTTTAAATGTTTTTTTATTCTTGCTTTATTTCTTGAATTTATTTTCATAATTTAGTCTTTATTTAGATGCAGCCTTTCCTTCTTTTCTTCTAATTATCTCATCATCATACATAATACCTTTACCTGAATAAACATTGGGTTTTCTTACTTTTCTAATAATAGCAGTAAATTCACCAACTTGTTGTTTATCAATTCCTGTTACCAAAATTTCTGTTGGTTTAGCAATTTCTAATTTAATACCTGTAGGAATTTCAATTTTGTGAGAATGTGAATATCCTGCATGAATTTCAATTTGATTTCCTACTAAAGCCGCTTTATAACCAACTCCTTTGATTAGTAATTTTCTTGAAAATCCTTCACTAACCCCTTTAATCATTCCGGCTAATAATGAATTAGTTGTTCCATGTAATTGTTTAGTATGTTTTTCTTCATTTGCTCTTATGGTGGTTAATTTATCATTTTCTACATTAATTGAAATTAATGTTGAAAATTGTTTTTTTAATTCTCCCTTTGGACCTTTAATAGTAATTAAATTTTGATTATTTTCTAAAGTTACTCCAGAAGGTATAGTAAGAATACGATTTCCAACTCTTGACATTAATACCTCCTATCTTATCAAATGTAGGCAATTACTTCACCACCTACATTTTCCTTTCTTGCTTCTTTATCTGTTAATAATCCTTTTGATGTTGAGATAATTGCAATCCCAAATCCTGATTGAACACGTGGAACTTCTTCTACAGGAACATAAACTCTTAATCCAGGTTTTGATATTCTTTTAATATCTGTAATTACTCTTTCGGTCCCCTTATATTTTAAAGTTACTACAATTTCTTTTTTATTATTATTTAGAGCTATTTCTTCAAACTTAGTAATATAACCTTCATTTTTAATAATAGATAAAAGTTTCATTTTTAATTTTGAATGAGGCATTGAAACTGTTGGATGCTTTCTTGCATTTGCATTTTTGATACGAACAATCATATCTGAAATTGGATCATTTATAAATGCCATAAATTATCAACTCGCTTTCTTCACACCAGGAATTTTTCCTTCATGAGCTAATTTTCTAAAACAAATCCTACAAATTTCAAATTTTCTTAATACTGCATGTGGACGACCACATAATTGACATCTTGTATATTTTCTAGAAGAAAATTTTGGATGTTTTTCTGCTTTAACTTTTAATGATTTTTTTGCCATATTTTTCCTTTATCTATTATTTTTGTTGCACCTTAGCAAAAGGCATTCCTAATAGTTTTAATAACTCATAAGCTTCTTCATCAGTTTTTGCTGTTGTAACAATAATTACATCAAGACCTTTAATTCTTCTAATTTTGTCAAATGATATTTCAGGGAAAATAATTTGTTCTTTAATTCCTAATGCATAATTTCCACGTTTATCAAATGCTTTTGGATTTACTCCTCGAAAATCACGAATCCTTGGTATAGAAACATTAATTAATTCATACAAGAAAGTTCACATCCTTTCTCTTCTCATGGTCACTTTTCCACCCATTGCCATTCCTTCACGAAGTTTAAAAGAAGCATTAGATTTTTTAGCAATTACAGTTAATGGTTTTTGACCAGTAATTAAAGTTAATTCGTTGATTACTTCTTCAATCGCTTTGGAATTAGATACTTCTTTTCCGGCAGTCATATTAATAACAATTTTTTCTACCTTAGGAACTTGCATAATTGAAGTATAATTAAACTTTTTAATTAAAGCAGGAACAATTTCTTGATCATATTTAATCTCTAATGATGATTTCATAGATTAGATTTCCTTTCCTGTTTTTTTATCAATTCTAATTTTTTTATCTTTTTCAAATTTATATCCAATTTTAGAAGCAATTGGCGAACCTTTTTTAGATTCTTTTGATTTTAAAGCAACATTAGAAATATGAATTGATGCTTCTTTTGTTTCAATAGAACCTTCTGTATTTTGTTGATTTGGTTTTCTATGTCTTACTACTTTATTAATATCTTTTATAAATACACGATTTTTTTTCTTATCAATTTTAGTAATAAAACCTGTTTTTCCCTTTTCTGATCCTGAGATAATTACTACTTCATCATTTTTTTTCAATTTCATAATTTTCTCCTTATCTTAAATAACTTCCGGGGCAAGAGAAACTATTTTTAAATATCCTTTTTCTCTTAATTCACGAGCTACTGGACCAAATACCCGTGTCCCTCTTGGTGTACCATCTTCTTTAATAATGATTACAGCATTATCATCAAATTTTATATGAGATCCATCTTTTCTTTTAATCCCATATTTTGACCTTACAATAACAGCTTTTACTACTTGACCTTCTTTTACCATTCCATTTGGTAATGCTTTTTTAATAGAACATACAACAATATCTCCTATATTAGAAGTTTTTTTAACAGAACCACCAATATTTCTAATTAATCCAACTTCTTTTGCTCCTGAGTTGTCAGCAACTACTAATCTAGATTGTTCTAAAACCATTAATTACCTTCTTTCGCATGTTCTCTAATTTTTTCTAAACGAAATGTTTTTGTTTTTGAATAAGGACGAGTAGAAGTGATTTTTACAATATCACCAACTTTAGCCATTTCTTTTTCATCATGAGCTGCAAACTTTTTAGTTTTTCTAAAACGTTTTCCATATAAAGGGTGTTTAATATAAATATCAACAGCAACAATAATAGTTTTAGTATTTTTTGTAGAAACAACTCTTCCGTTTAACGATTTTCTGTTATTAACTCTTACTTGTTGTTCCATTATTTAACCTCTTTTTGTTCTTTTGCATTTTTTGTTGCTTTTTTTGTTGATTTTGTTTTTTTGATAGAAGATGATGTTGATGTTGTTTTTACAATTTTTTCTTTTTTGTTATTAGATGATGTTTGTTTAATTTCTTGTTGCCTTATAGCAGTTAAAACTCTTGCAATATCACGACGTACTAATTTAATTTTATGAGTTTGATCTTGTTGTTGAGTCTTATTTTTTCAACCTAAGGTAAATGATTCAGCTTTTAAATCATTTAATAAATCATTTAATTCGTTAATTGATTTATTTTCAATATCTTTAAATTTCATTATTTACCACCACTTTCTACTAAAGATTCTTCTTTTGATAGAATTTTTACTTTAACTGGTAATTTATGCCCGCCAAGTCTTAATGCTTCTTTTGCTATTTCTTCGCTAACACCCTTTACTTCAAACATCATAGTATTTTCTTTAACAACTGCTGCTCATTTTTCAGGATTCCCTTTTCCTTTTCCCATTCTTACTCCAATTGGTTTTGATGTTAAAGATAGATGTGGGAAAATTCTTATAATAACTTTTCCTTCTCTTCCCATTCTTCTTGTAATAGCAATCCTTGCAGCTTCAATTTGTCTTGCACTTACTCAAGCTGATGATTTTGCTTGTAATCCAAATTCTCCAAATGAAACTTTATTTCCTTTATATGCTTTTTGTTTGTCATGGTATATTTTGAAGGTTTTACGATGTTTAGTTCTTTTTGGTTGTAACATTATTTACCTTCTTTCACATCACCAAGTGATAATCAAACTTTTACACCAATAGCGCCATATGTTGTTCTTGCAGTAGCTGTTGCATAATCTACATTTTGTCTTAATGTATGAAGTTTCATTTCACCTTCTGAATAACCTTCAGATCTTGCCATATCAACACCATTTAAACGACCACTAACTTTAGTTTTAATACCAACTGCTCCTGCTTTCATAGCATCACGAATAGCTTGTTTTTGAGCATTTCTAAATGAACCTCTATTTTCTAATTTAATAGCAATTTCTTCTGCTAATAATTTAGCACTTAAAGCTGGTTTTTCAATTGTAATTACTTCAATTATTAATTCTAATTTTTTATTTCTTACAAATTTTTGAATATCTTTAATTAATTTTTTAACATTAGATCCTTCTTGACCTAAAACGGCACCAGGTTTTGCTGTATGAATATAAAGAATTACTTTTCCATCTTGGAATCTTTTAATATTCATATTTCCGATCTCATACTCTCTTGTAAATTGCTCAAGATATTGGTAAATTTTTTGGTCTTCTAAAAGTAATTTAGCAAAATCTTTTTTATTGGCATATCAAATTGTGTTATGCTCTTTTGTAATTCCATAACGGAATCCATTTGGATTAACTTTTTGTCCCATTGGTTTACCTCCTAATTATTTTTTATTGCTTTTTTCTTGAGAATTTAATTCTTCTAATTTAATGATCATATGAGATGTTCTTTTAAAAATTGAATATGCTCTTCCTTGAGACCTTGGTTGGAATCTTTTTAAAGTTGGGCCTTCATTAATTAATACTTCAGATAAATATAATTTATCTACATTCATTCCATTATTATTAATTGCATTTGCAATGGCTGATTGTAATAATTTTAATAATAAACGAGCTGCTTTTTTATTAGAATTTTTTAAAATAGATAGGGCTTCTTTTGATGTTTTATATCTAATTAAATCAGCAACTAAGCGAGCTTTTTGAGCTGAAATTCTTTGTAATTTTAATTGTGCAATTGCTTGTGTTTTCATAAATTATTTTTTCTTTCCTTTATCAGCCCCGTGACCTGTATAAGTTCTTGTTGGAGAAAATTCTCCTAATTTATGACCTACCATATCATCTGTTACATAAACATCAATAAATTTTTTACCATTATGAACTTGAAATGTTAAACCGACAAATTCTGGAAAAATTGTTGAACGTCTAGACCAAGTTTTAATAGGTTTCTTGGGAGCTTTTTTTGTATTAATAGCTTCTACTTTTTTTAATAAATGGTCATCTGCAAATGGACCTTTTTTAAGTGATCTTCCCATTATTTTTCAGCTCCTTTCCGTCTTCTAATGATTAATTTATTTGATGATTTTTTAGTATCTCTTGTTTTAACTCCAAGAGCTTTTTTACCTCAAAGAGTCATTGGGCTTTTTCTACCAATAGGTTGTTTCCCTTCTCCTCCTCCATGTGGGTGATCAATTGGGTTCATAACAGATCCTCTAACAGTTGGTCTAATTCCTTTATGACGATTTCTTCCAGCTTTACCAATGTTAATTAATGAATGTTCTTCATTTCCAACAACACCAATTGTTGCTCTAGCTTTAAGTAAGAATTTTCTTACTTCTCCTGATTTTAATCTAACAATAACATATTTTTTAGATTCATCCATCCCTAAAATTTGAGCTGATGATGCAGCTGAACGGGCCAATTTTGCTCCAGCTCCAGGTTGAATTTCTAAATTATGAATAAATGTACCTTCTGGAATATTTTCAAGTGGTAATGTATTCCCTACTTTAATATCTACATTTGAACCTGATACAATAGTGTCTCCTACTTGTAATCCTTTTGGATGAATAATGTATCTTTTTTCACCATCTTGATAAACAACTAAAGAAATATTTGCTGAACGGTTTGGATCATACTCAATTGATGCTATTCTTCCAATAATTCCGTCTTTATTTCTTTTGAAATCAATAATACGATATTTTCTTTTGGCTCTTGAACCTTTGTGTCTAGTAGTTATTTTACCTTGATTGTTTCTTCCTGATTGCGGCTGTAAAATAGTTAGTAAAGATTTTTCTGGTTCATGACCACTAAGATTTTTATTGTAATCTAATACTGTCATGTTACGACGACCATTAGTTGTAGGCTTTAAATATTTAATTGCCATTCTCTTACTCCTTTGCTTAAAAATATTTTTTATTTTTTTCTTCTAAGCTTGATTAACTTAATTATTTATTTTCTTTTACTTCTGCTTTGTCAACTTTATCTTTTTTAGCTTCTGATTTTTTGACTGTTGCAGAACTTTCTTTTTTATCTTTACTTTCAGCTGCTTTTTTAATTTTTTCAGCTGCTTTTTTCTCAGCTTCGCTAATTTCTTTTACTTTTGCTTTAATTTGATCATTATTTGTTTCTTTTAATTTTTCATCTTGAGCTATTCCTTCATCAGGAAGTATTTGAATTGATCCTTCTGCTAATTTAATAATTGCTTTCTTATATCCTGCAACAAATCCATTGAATCTACCAACACGCTTTGGTTTTCTTGGAACATTAAATGTATTAATTGATTCAACTTTTACTTGAAAAATAAATTCAACTGCTTTTTTAATTTCAAATTTTGATGCTTTACGATCAACTGCGAAAGTATAAATATTTGCTTGCATTTGTTGATAAGTTTTTTCTGTTAAAATTGGATATTTAATAATGCTTGTTAATTCCATTATTTAACCATCCCTTCTAATTTTTTCACATCCTCTGATGTTAAAATTAATGCATCAGTTCATAATAATGCTTCTACAGTTAATGAAGATAATTTAATAGCTGCTACATTTGGTATATTATTAGCAGATAAATAAATGTTTTCATCTGAAGTTACAATTACAATTCTTTTTCTTCCTTCAAGATTTAAATTTTTAATTTGATTTATTAATTCTTTGGTTTTTGGTTCTTTTATTTTAATAGAATCATTAACTAAAACAGAACCTTCTTTAGCTAATAATGATAGAGCTGAAAAAAATGCTAATTTTCTTAACTTTTTGTTCACTTTTAAACAATAATTTCTTTCAGGTTTAGGACCAAAAGCTCTACCTCCACCCACAAATTGTGGTGATCTTAAAGAACCTTGTCTTGCTCTTCCTGTTCCTTTTTGTTTTCAAGGTTTTTTTCCAGTTCCTGAAACTTCAGCTCTTGATTTAACACGATGTGTTCCTTGACGTCTTGAAGCTCTTTCCATCATTACAGTATCAAACATAGCTTGATGGTTAATTTTCGCTTCAAAAACATTTTTAGGTAATTTTACAGTATTATTTAAAGGTTTTAACTCAGGAGTTTTTAATGCTTTTTTTGAATTATCAGCAACTTTTTTAGTTTTAGTAACACTTGATTTAGTAGTTGCTTTTTTAGTAGTTGTACTTGGCATTATTTATCTCCTTCCTTTTGTTTGTTTTCTTCTTTGTTATGATTATTTTCTTGATTTTCTTCAGCTTTTGCTAATTCTTCTTGAGCTTTTTGGGCTTGAGCTGTTTCAACAATTTCTTTCATTTCAGCTACTGACATATCAGCATTGATTTCAGCACCAACTTTTTTAGATTCTTCTAATAATTCATTTTTTTCGATTTCTGTTTTGAAGTTTACTAATTTAATTTCTTCTTTATTTGGAAGTTGTTTTACTGATTGCTTAATAATAACAAAAGATTTATTAGGACCAGGTATAGAACCTTTAACTAAAATGTAGTGATCTCTTTCATTAACATCAACAACTACTAGGTTTTGTATAGTTCTTTGAACATTACCTAAATGCCCTGGCATTGTCATACCTTTAAATACTTTATTACCTGAAATATCTCCAAGTGATCCTGTTTGACGAACTGGTTGAGAACCTCCTCCTCCACCGTGTGATTTAGGACCAATGTGTTGGTTTCATCTTTTAATTGTTCCAGCAAACCCTTTACCTTTTGAAATTCCTGTAACATCTACTAATTCACCTGATTTAAATATTGAAGGTTTAATTTCATCTCCTAATTTATATCCTTCCATATCACGAATTTCTTTAACGAAGCGCTTAGGAGTAGTATTAGCTTTTTTGAAATGATTTATTAAAGCTTTAGAAGAGTGTTTTTCTTTTTTTTCACTTGTTGCTAATTGTAAAGCTGTATAACCATTTGTTTCTTTAGTTAGAACTTTTGTTACTATATTTTTTTCTATTTGAATAATAGTAACTGGAATTGAATATCCATGATCTGAATAGATCTGAGTCATTCCAACTTTTTTACCTAAGATTCCTTTCATAATTTTCCACCTTAATTTATTTCTTTTAAATTACTTTTTAATTGCTATTGAAATGTTTACACCAGCTGGTAACTCTATTCTTGATAATTTATCTACAATATCTTTTGAAGAATTATTTAAAACAATTAATCTTTTGTGAGTTCTTCTCTCAAATTGTTCTCTTGATTTTTTATTAATGTGAACAGATCTTAATATTGTAAATTCTTCATACTTTGTAGGTAATGGAATAGGTCCACTATATTTTGCGCCAACTGATTTAATAGCACTAACAATTTTCATCGCTGCTTGATCTACTAACGAAGCTTCAAAAGCAGATAATTTAATGTTTAATTTTTCCATATTTTATATATTTAGTTGTCTCCTTTTGTTCTTTTTGAACTAACTCCACATAAATGCATGATACACGATAGACAACTATTCTCCGTGTATCAAGAACCTCATGCTTCAAAGTTATAATTTCATTTTAATTATAACAAACAAATTAATATATTTAAAATATATTTTTAAATTATTAAACTCATAATTTTAACTTAATATTTTCTTCTTTTCTTTTTGTAGATAATAGTTCCAGCAGCGCCAGCTCCTATAGCTCCTGCTGGAACTAAAGTAGAAGCTAAAACAATAGTAGTTAAATTACTTGAATTGTTACTATTATTATTTTGAGATATTTGATAAGGTAAAGTGAATTCTTTAGATGTTTTATATTCAGTATTACCTTGGTTGATTATTTTAATTATTAAACTTAATTGATTGTTATTTAATGAATTATTAATAATGAATTCATAATTAAATTGATTTTGAGGAGATCAGTTATTTAAATATTTAGTAATGCTATTTGGATTTTTTAAAATTTCTTCTATTTCAATTTTGGTAAATTCCATTTTATTTAAACTTAGATCTAATTTATCAATTCGATTTTTTTCATTTAATAAATCTTGATTTATATTTTGAGATATTTGATAAGGTAAATCAAAATTATTTGAAGTTTTAGAGATGTTTGAATCACTTTTCAAAGTAACTTTTATAGTAAAACTAAATTTATTATTATTTTTATTTAATGTTGCTATTTCATATGTGTATTTAGATGAATTTGTTGTAACCAAACTTCAATTTGATAATTTACTACTAAAGTTAGATGTAGTAATTTGATCAATTTCATCTTGAGTAAAAGTGTTGCTTATTAAAGTTAAAGATAAATTATTAATTCTATCAATTTCTTGTTGTAATAATTCTTCTTCAGTTTGTCCTGGATTTTGAATTTGATAAGGAAAAACAAATTCTTTAGAGATTTTATTTGAATTATCTTTTGATACTTTTATTTGAAATTTAAATTGGTTATTTAAATTATTAAAATTTATAACTTCATATAAAAATCCTGCAGTTTCAACTCAACCATTAATGTTTTGTAAAATATTGGATTGATTAATATTATTTACCTCTTCTTGAGTTAATGTAGAGTTTTTTAAAGTTAAATTTAAACTATTAATTCTATTGACTTCATTTTGTAATTCTACCTCATTAGTTGGTGGAGTAATTGTTTCATCATCTTTTAATAGAATATATTTATTAAATTCATTAGTTACTGCTGAGGTTCTTGAAATTTTATCTGTAATTTTAATTTGAAATTTATATGTTAAAAAAATAACTTCACTACCTGATGGGTATAATTTTTGAAAATTAACAACTTCATAATCAAATTTTTCTTTATTCAAACTAAAATTATTAATATTACTTAGTAAATTATTTTGATTAATAGATTCAAAATCATTCATTGAAGCATCTTGATTCTCAAATTTAGACATATATAAATATTCATAAGAATGTATTCTTTTTAACTCTGAGTCAATGCTTGTTGGGATTCTGTCTGTATTAGAATTAGGAACAACTTCTACAGAAATTGTTTTATATCTTTTACTTATTTTTTTAGAATCTGAACAATCAGCAAATGTTACTTTATACTTATTTGGAGAAGACAAGTCGATATTGTTATAAATAATTTTTTGAATACCTGTGATGATTTCATACTTATTATTATAAAAATTATTATAGAAATTATCATTTAATGTTTTAGGAAAATCTATGTCTTTATCTTGGATAATTCTTCTATCCATTGCATTAAAATATGAAGGAATTTCTTTAGTTTTTTTATAAGTTAATTCAGATTGATTATCTATTATTTCATGATATGAAATAATTTGATTAGGTGGTTCAACAGAATAAATTCAATTTTTATTTTGTTCACTATTATCACCATAATATGATTCTAAATCGTATAAGAAAAAATCTGAAGAACGAGGAATAAATTTTTGTCCATCATAAACTTTAACTATTTTTTCTTGAACTAAGGAATTATTTTCATCTACTAATTTTAATTTTAATGATTTATAAGGTAAACTATCATAATAATATGTAAAAGATAAATCTTTTCCATTGACATTAATAAAAGTATTATCAATGTTGCTTTTGTTTTGATCTAATTGGTATCCATTAAATAAAATTTTTTGTAGTTGAAATGTTTCTCCATCTCTTTTAATTAAAATAGAAGGTTTGATATTCGGTAATGGTTGATTTGTTTTACTATCTTTAAAATTAATGGTTACTTTATGCAATTTTTTTCCAAAATTAACACTATCATAAGGCATGTATTGTTGATTAAGATAATAATAATTTAATCGATCATAACTTGTTGCTAAAACTTCATTAGTATCAGCATCAATTACTTCACCAATAATTGTATTTTTGTTTTTATTCAATTCTCCAGCTTGATTAGTAGTAATCAATTTTAATTGTTTGATTTCACCAGGTTGGATATTGAATGTCTGAGATTCTTCAGTAAAACCATTATCTCCTGTAATGGTTACCTTTAATTTAATATTTCTAGGTTGAGTAGTAATATTGTCAACAACAGTACGAAAATCTAAATGTTTATTACTTCCTTGGTCAATATTAAAATCATATAATTCTAATGATTGTAAATATTGAGTTCCATAAAGATTTTCTTTATAATTAGGTCTTCCTTCACTATATGTTAATTGAGGATCAGCAATATAAAAAAGTTCATTTTGAGTAAATTTTGCTGTGCTTGTAATGATTTCGTGAGTACAAACTTCACAAAATTCAATTTTTGTATCATAAACGTCTTTCATAATGCAAATTTGTGACGGTATATATTCATTATATCTTGTAGGAGAAGTAGAATATGTAGAAACTAATCCTATACCTCTAAAATTCAAAAATTCTTTTCATGGAATTTTTGCTTCACTAGTATCGGTTAATAAGGCTCTATTAACTCCAGTAGGTTGAGATGGATCATATTCATCACATAATTTAAATAATGAGTGCATCATTTCATGGATATGAACAGAGTTAAGAACTGATTTACATGTTGAAGGCATAGTTCAAAACCAACAAGGAGTTCTACCAACACCATTTCCCATAAAAACAGTATTGGTATTTCTATCACTAATAATTGCTCCTTCTTCTAAAAAATTATTAGATACATCATTTAATAAAACTTTATTTTTCGGAACACCTCAAGTCCCAAATTTAACCATTGATGTTCAATCATTTCTTGCATTATGTATACCAAAAAATGTTTGTTTATTATTTACTAAAGCAGAAACATGATTACCTATTGGTTGAACAGAATAAATATTTACTTTATCATTTACATATGTTTGAAATGGAATTCTAGTACCTCTAGTTGTTTCTGTTTGGTCCATAAAAGATTCATAATCTTTAGGATATACAGTAGAAAATCAAGGTAGAGCAATTTTATCATATACATAATTTGCAAAATCATCTTTGCTTTCATTTTTAGAATAATTATCCCCTAAGAATAAAAGATTAACAGCATTATTATCACTTGTTACTTTTCTAATTGTGGTAACAGGATAAAGTGTATCTACCTTTGCTATAGGATATATATTCTCATTATTATTTAAATTATTAACAAAATTATTAAATTGGGTACTTAAATTACTTTTAGTGTTTGCCATTACTGGCAACATAGAAAATGTAAAAAAAGTAAATAATATACTAACTGCTTTTAATTTGCTTTTCATAATATTTAATATTATATTTTTTTTTGAACAAATTTATTTATTTATTTTTAAAATAAATCTAAATAATCATTTTAAAAATATTACTTATAATTAAGGCACATTCTTTTCGATTTAAATGTTTGCCAACATTTTCAAATATCATTAATTTTTGTAATAAACACTTTTCTTTAGAATCAATGGATTTAGGAAAATTTATTAATTTTTCATAATTTTCTATTAACTGCATCTTGTTTTCAAAACCTATTTCTTTAATTCTTTCGATAAATATTTCAGAAGAAGATAAAAAAATAGCACAACCTTGACCAACAAATTTTCAATCTTTTTTATCATTATCATAATATAAAGTGATTTCATCAACACATGATGAAGAATGTAAATATTTACTATTGTAATTTGGAATATCTTTTTTTTCAATTCTAGATCTTGGATTGGTATAATAATCCATAATTATTTTTCTTTTGTCATTTTCACTATATGAAATCAAGAAAATCCTCCTTATGATTTAATAAATCACATAAAACATCAATATCTTTTTTATCATTATAAATATGTAATGATACTCTAATAGTAGGATTATTATGAACATATTGTAAATATTGAGCGCAAAAATATCCACTACGAACATAAATATTTTTATGTCCTAAATATGAAGATATATCTTGAGCACTAATATTTTTTACTTCAAAAAGAATTATAAAATCTTCAGGTTTTGATAACACAATAATATCTTTAATATTTCTTAATTTTTTATGAGCATAAATACTTAAATCTTTTAAATATTTTTTCATTGCTTCTTTATCAATATTTTCATAAAAAACTAAAGCTTCATAAAAACCAAAAATAGCTGATAAATTTAATGTACCGGCTTCGTGTTGAATTATTGAAGGCTTTCTTGTTCATTGACCATTTTCTTCTATTTTTTCAACAGTTCCACCTCCATATTTTTTAGATTTTATTTTTGTTAATAAATTTTTATTAATATAAAGGATGCCTAATCCTGTTGGACCAAAAAATTTATTAGAACTAAAAGCAATAGCATCAAAATATTTTGCATTCACTTCTTCATGACTTATTGCTTGAGCTGCATCATTAATTATTAATGCTTGATATTTTTTTGCTTTATTTGATAAATCTTGTATATTAATTTTTTGTTGAAAATTATTATTGGACTGAGTAAAAGCAATAATTTTTGTTTTATTATTAATATCATTAATCAAATTATCAGAAAAAATAATTTTAGCTTCTGTTATTTTAGAAATTTCAATTCAAGGAATAATATGAGATGAATGATTATATTTAGAAATTAATATTTCATTATCTTTTTTTATTAATGAAACCAATAGTTGAGCTATATAATTCAGTCCTTCTGTTGTACCTGAATTAAAAATAATCTCATCTTTAGTTGCATTTAAAAGATTAGCAACTTTTTGTCTTGTATCTTCTATTTTCTTGTTAACTAAAATTCCAATTTTACTATCACTAGTTCGATTTGAAATAGAAAATTTTGTATAAAAATCATTAATCGCTTTTATCACAGATTCTGGTTTTTGAACAAGTGCTGAACTATCTAAATAAATTAAATCATTTTGTAACATTGGAAATTGATTTTTAATATTTACAAAATCTTTTATTTTATTACTCATTTTGTTCCTTTCTAAATAAAGCAAGGTACTCAATATTTTGACTTTTATTTCCTTTAATTGGTGATTCAACTAATCCTAAAAAAGAAAAATTAAGTTTTTTTGCATAATCAATAATATTATCTATTATTTCTTGATGATATTTCTGATCAACAAAACCACCTTGAGATACTAATTCATATTTTGCTTCAAATTGAGGTTTTATCAAAATAATAATAAAATTTTCTTGATTTAAAATATTTTCTTTATTTAGAACATCAAACAAATTTTTACAGCTAATAAAAGAAACATCACAACATATAAAATCAATCAATTCTTTAAACATAGATTTATGAATATTTTTTAAATTTGTATTTTCAAAAGAAATTACTTTGTGATTACTTCTTATTTGAAAATCCAATTGGTTAGTACCAACATCTAAGGCATAAATTTTTTGAGCATTTTTATTTAATAAAACATGCGTAAAACCACCTGTTGATGAACCTACATCTAGGCATATTTTATTTTTAATATCAATATTAAAATATTCAATAGCATGCAATAATTTATAAGCTCCTCTACTTACTCATTCTTTATTATTTTTTATTCTTATATCATCACTATCTTTTACTTTTGTAGAATATATAATAACAGGTTCATTATTTATCAAAACTTTGCCTGACATGATTAAACCAATTGCATTTTTTTTATCATAATTCATTAATAATAATTTTTCTAGCAAAGTCATTAAAGAAGATTTAAAACCTTTCTAATATAAATATTAAATTCTAAATCTTTTGTTTTTAAAATTGAATTTATTCAATTATTATAATACTGACTCTTTATTGTATTTAAATCATTGAAATTATCATAATTATAAAAAGACGTATTTTTTTTAAAATTTTTTTTAAATGTTGCAACACCTCAATTGTAATACATAAATAAACCAAAAGATTTTCAATCACATTGATTAAAAGGAAATTTAAAAAAAATTGATGAATCATAAAAAACTTTTTCTCACATATTTTTATCATTAATATTTTCCATTAAATTTATTTCTAATTGATAAAGATCCCAATCAGAAATTGTAGAATCAAAAATATTTGCTATTTTAGTAAGCAAATAAAAGCAACTGCTAGATTTTAATGTTTTTTTATACAACTTTAGTTGTTTGTTTTTTTTAAAAATTGATTTAATTTTTGTTTTTTTTCAATTCTTCATACTCTTTCCCTATATTATCAATTATTTTATTTATAAATTTATAACTTTTATCATCAGGAATAAAATCTTTAGCAATTTCTACATATTCATTAGAAACAATTGCAACATCAATATTTCATAATTCACTAGAAGCACATAATAATATTGCTCTTATTAATGGATCAATTCTTGTTCATGATCAATCTATTCTAATAAATTTATTAATCATTTTTATGAATGTCTCATAATTTTTTTCAATATTTGAAAATCTTTTCATTTGTTCTTCAAATATTTCATTTTTTTTACTAGTTTTTAAGACATTATAATTAAACATTTCATTCATTATGTCAGATTCAAAAATTTCTTTTTCATTAATTTTTTTATTAAAAAGTTCATAAGTGTAAACAATGATAACCATCATTATCCTCATATATCTTCTATTAGAATAGATTTTATTAGTTGACATTTTATTTAATAATTATAAACTTATTATTTATAAAAAAAATGATTTACATTATGGTTCATCAATAAATTTACCTTCTATTTTTCATTTTTCTAATAAATCTAAATATTGTTGTTCATTTTCACATTTTAAATATTCAATTAAGTCACTATCTTTTTCTTCATCTCATGTAGGGCTATATCCTAATTTAGTATATTTCTTATATCATTCTTTAATGGTATTAATATCATCTAAAACTTGTGGCTTATTTAGAATAAAAGGATAATTTTTTAATTTTCTCTGTTTAATAGGAAAATTATCAGGGTTTAGATAATCTTCTTCTTTTAAAAATGTTGCTACAATTCAAAATTTTTCTACTCCCATTAAATATGCATAAATTTGAGCTTGCTTTAAATATCCTGCTGGAATACCAAATTGCTTCCATTGTTCATAATTTTTTTCTCCAGTTGTTTTAATTTCGATAATTATTTTTTGTTCATTGATATATCCATCAGGGATACCACCAATAATTTCATCTTTATCTTCAAAATAATCAAAATTATATTTTTCAGGAGGGAATTGTGTAATATCCACTTTCAAGGTTTCTTTTAGTGCATTAATAACTTTGGGTTCAATTTTTATTCCGGCATTTACATATTTCTTATCTAATATTGGTAAAGAACATCAAGATATTTTGCAAAAAGCTTGAAATTGAGATTTATATTTATCAACTGCTAAAACTTCACCAACAAAAGAACCACCTATTTTTTTAAATCCAAATTTATTTCATAATTTTTTGTTTAACAATTTTTCGTGAAATTGAGGATCTAAAACTAATATCTTTTTTTCAAAATCTAAAAAATATTCTTTATTATTATAAAAATGTCTTTTGGGAATATTATTAATCATAAAATAAATTATATTTATTTTTTAAAAGTGTATAATTATTTTTAATATTTTTAAAATTTAAAACAATTGGAATTAATATTTAAAGATTGACTATGAAAACTAATTCTCAAAAAAAAGAAATAAATGAAATCATGAATAACAATAAAGATAAAACAACATTTTGAGATTTTTTGAAAACTAATAAGAAAAAAGTTTTGTTGAGTGTTCTAGCTTCTTTTTTCTTTGCTTTTGGTTCTACATCATTATTAACAAAAGCTGCCACTATTCAAACAGGATTATCTTCTATTTCAATGACAATTTCGTTAATACTACCTATTACTAAACCTTATTTGAATTTTATTTATTTACTATTAAATGTTCCTTTAATAACTATTTTTTGGAAAAAAGTAAAAAAACAATATATTTATTCAACTTTAATTTTTTTATTAACTAATGCTATTTTTGGGTTTTTCATTGGATTTGATTTTGGTACTTTAATTAATGGAAAAGAAGTTAGTTTAGATTCTTTAATAACTCAAAATATTTTAATCTTTTGCCCTCCTACTGATTATTATGAATCTTTATATGCTCAAGAACATGGTTTAAAAAATATAATGGCTGTTAATCTAAGAGACTACACTGTTTGATTAGAACAAAAAATGGGAACTGTCAATAATGATAGTATTGTAGAAACAATTAAAAATGGTAAAACACTTGGGGTTCAAAAAGGTTGACCTATTTTTGTTTATACTTTATCTGCTGTTGGATTATTAGGTGCAGCTGGTGCAATATCATGAAAATGCGGAGGTTCAACTGGAGGGTCTGATATTATTGCTTATTATTATTCAACTAAAAAAAGAAAATCAATTGGTTCACTAACAATGATTTTAGGATCAATTATTGTTTCTGTATCATTAATTGTAATATGATCTCTATCACAATTTGGGTCTTATGATATAAAAAGAAATATTAATGGTTTCGAATCATTATTAGGTCTTCAAACTTTATCGACATCTATGTATATTGTTTTATATGGAAAAATTGTAAATGCTATATATCCAAAATATGAAAAACAAATTATTAAAATTGATACAGTTAATTTAGAATTAATCACTAATTTTTTAAAGCAAATTCATTATAACCATCCTTATAAGATACATACATTAACAAGTGGTAAAACAGGTCAAACTATTTACTCAATTGAAACTGTTGTCCTTTTATTGGAAGCAGAGGATTTAATTAAAAAAATTAAAACAATTGATCCAACAGCTTGAGTATCTAAAGTTGATGTTAAAAAAATATATGGACGGTTTGATTATTCATCTGTAGAATAATTTATTTAAATTGAAAATATTATTAATATAAAATTTTAAATTGGTTAATTATGTTGTGAAAAAGAAAAAAAGAAAATGATATTATGAATAAAGAAAATATAAATTCAATTAAATTAAAAAAAAGATTTGATGATAAATATGAAGGTTTCTTTAAATATGTAGGACAAAATTGAAAAAAAATTTTAATCATTATTTTTTGTTCTATTTTTTATTCTTTTGGACAAGTTCATTTTATGATTAAAGCTGGTTCAGTATTAGATGGTGTTGAAGCTATATCTGTGTCTATGGCTTATATTTTAACTGTTTTAAAACCTTATTTAACTATTTTATATTTAGCTCTTAATATTCCTTTAATTATTTTCTATTGAAAAAAAGTAAAACGTCACTTTATCATAACAACTTTAATTTTTTTATTTTTTAATGCTTTATTTGGATTTGTTTTTGGTATTCAACCTGTAGAAAAATTCATTAGTGAAAAAGTAATTGTTATAATGCAAGATGGATGAATGTCAGCTAGTGGTAGTGATATAGGTACTACAAAATATGTTGCAGCAGGATGACCAGTATTTATTTATGTTATTTTAGCAGTAGCTTGCTGTTCTCCGGCAGCTGCAATAGTTTGAAAATTAGGATCTTCTACAGGGGGAACAGATTTAATTGCCTATTATATATCTTATAAATACAAAAAACCTGTTGGTTCTTTTTTGATGTTAACAGGAACATTAATGGCCACTTTAGGGATATTGTTTTTATTTCTATCTAAACAGTTTATGCCAACTAATATTAGTGAAAATATCAATGGATTTAATAATATATTGGGATGTCAAACATTTGGTACTTATTTATATATATTACTTAATGGTTTTGTTATCAATTCTATTTATCCTAAATATCAAAAAGTAAGATTAAAAATTGATACTAGAAATTTAGAAGAAGTAACCAATTTTTTTAAATCAATTAATTTTTGACATCCTTATAAAATTGTGAAATCAATTAGTGGTTATAATAACAATACTATTTATTCAATAGAATCTATTGTTTTATTATTAGAATCAGATGATATTGCTAAAAAAATAAAGGACTATGTTCCAGATGCTTGAATTTCTGTAGC
>DBMA01000010.1 GCA_002298905.1 Mycoplasma sp. UBA710
TTAAATAATGAATATTAATGAACTTAAAAATAAAATTATTTTTATAGATAAAGATTTAAATAAAGAATTTGATTACTATGTTGAGAATTTAAATATTAGTAACAAAGAAGAAATTGATTATGAACTTAAATCTCAGTTTGTTGCTAATACAATGTGACCGAATTCAATAATAAATAAAGAACATGATGAAAATATAAACAGATGATTATTTGATAAAGAAAAATATTTTAATTGAATTTATTTCGATGATTTTGATGATAAAAAAAATATTTATGTTGTAGTTTATATAAACGAAGAAAATGTTTTAGATAGAAATTTTTTTGAACCATATTTATCTAGATATTTTGATATTGTTTATCAAACTATACAAGAATTTAAAAAAAATGATAAGGATAATATTGTCTTAGAAGAATTTGGCGAAAAAGTACAAGACATTTGTAATGAAATACCATTGGAAGAAAATGAGTATGATGATTTAATCTATCACTTAGTTTTCTTTTCTCCTTATTCAAATGAATATAAAATAAAATATGAAAATATTTGTGAAGAAATTATTAAAGAAAAAGGATTGATAAAAAGTAAAAATAAGAAAAAATATAATAATATATTATTCAAATCTGAACATGATATTTTAAATTCTATAAATAAAAATAAGAAAAAAGGTTATTTTATTGAAAGAGATATTTTAAATATTGATAAACATAACAACTATTTAGAATATACTAATTTAGATCCTGCAGATAAAATAAATAATGCTTATATTTTAAATATTAGTGCTAAATCTTTAAGAAAACTTTGAACAAAACATGAAAATAATTTATTAGATTTAAATTTAAGATATTATGTAAAAAATAAAAATATTGATGACAAAATTAGAATTTCAATGGACCCATGTCATTCAAAATTATTTTGAGTTAAAAATAATGGATTAGTAATCATTTGTAAGGATATTAAATTTTTAGATAATAATGAAGTAGAGTTATTAAATTTTTCTATTGTTAATGGAGGGCAAACAACCTACAATATAGGTAATTATCAAAATCTTGATAATGAAAATTTTCCGGATTTTTATATTTTAAGCAAAATTATTTGTATAAATGAATTAAGAGGTAATGATGATTATGAATTAAGTAATAGTTCTATTGTTTTAAATATTGCAAATGATATTGCAGAAGCTACTAATAGTCAAAAACCTATTAAGAGTGAAGATTTATTGGTAAACTTAACTGAAATAAAAAATATGAAGAAACTTTTACAAAATGAAAATATTTATTTAGGTACTAGAAGAGGAGAAAAGAAAACAAAATTAAGTGAAAATGAAAAATGGAAATATATTCATTATTCAGAAATAATTCAAATGTCAGCGGCATTTTATGATTTAATTCCGGGGACTGCAAGAAATGCTAAAGCAAAATTATTTAAAGAAAAAAATGTAAAAACAGTTTTTGGAGAATACTTCAAAGAAGATTATTATCCTACTTGAATTGAATTAATAAAATTCAACTATATTTTAAAAAATATAGCTACTAAAAAAGTTCTTGAAAAAATTTTTGAACAATATTTTACAGAAAATGACCCTGATAACAAAAATTATGAAGATTTTTTTAAATACTGCAAATTCTATTCAATCAGTTTATTAAAAGTTATAAAAATATTTTTATTTTTTGGAAATGAAGCTATTAATGAATATAAAGAGCAAATCATTCAATCTGATCCAACTGAAGAAAAACAAATAGATAAAAAATTATTAAAATGATCGCAAAAATGATGAAGTCAGTTAAGCAAAGACAATAAACAAATATTTAAAATAAAAGAAATTAATGATTTAAAAGAAGAATGAATTAAACTATGTAAGAAAGTATTGCTTAAAAAATGATCAAAAATTATATCAGATGTTCCTTCGTCAACAAATTTTACAAAGAATAACAAAAATTTCTATAAAGTTTTTATGAAAGAAATTATTTATGATTTTGATCAAGATAAAAATGATTTTGCTAGTTTTTTTAGCTAAAAATAAAAATTTTTTTAATTATAATGGAGTTAATAACTATCTTGTATGGAAAATGAAAAATTAATTTTTGAAATGGATGAAATTATTGAAAATTTTTTTGATTCTTTTTTAGAATATAAAAAAGAAAAAATTACTAAATTTATTAAAGAAGATGATTTAATTCAAAAAAATATCAATGATTTAAAAAAAACAATTCAAAATGTTGGAAATAGAATCATACAATCTAATGAAATGTTATTAAAGCATTTAGTTGCAGGTCATGTTCAGTCCGGAAAAACTGATTTTGTTATTGGTTTAATTTCTTATATCTTAGATAATATAAACAACGATCATATTAATATTTTTGTGAATTTAACATCATCTAATACATCAATAATGTCTCAAAATCATCAAAGACTAAAAGATTTTTTTGATAATTATAATAATCAAAATTTAAAAATCATTGAAATTAAATCCTATGATGAACTAAAATCAAAAAAGAATAATTTTAGAAAAAATACAATTTATATTTGATCATTTTTAAAAAATACAACACATTTAAACTGATTAAAAGAAAATATATTAAATATTCATGAGGATGTTAATTTAATAATATTAGATGATGAGGGAGATAATGCTTCTTTTAATACCAAAGAAACATCAAAATCAGATGATTTATCTACAATTAATAAATATATTAATGATATTTTGAATTTAAAGAAAAATATGCACAAAATTAACTATGTTTCTATTACAGCAACACCTTTTATTCATTTTTTTGCAACTAATTCGAATAATATTAAACCTGATTATTCATATTTACTTAAGCCTGGTTCAAATTATTCTAGTATTATAGATTTTAATGAATTAATTAATCAACAAGATTCCAAAGTTATTAGCATTATCGATGAAAATATAGATGATATAGATGATTTTGAAGACTTACCTAAATCTTTAAAAGTTGCTATTTTAGTTTTTCTTATAAATTCAGCAATTATTCATGATAGAGTTTCTAAAAATTTTTTTTCAAGAATGATTATTAGTTCATTTCCAAAAATATCTGAGCAAACAGTATTAGTCAATTTAATAAATGATTATTTAGATAATTTTAAAGAAAATGAAATTTTATTTTATGAAGAAATTGACAAAAATGAAATTTTGTCTCAAGTTTATGAGGGTAATGAATATACTGAAGATTCTCAAGAAAAAATTAAAAAATACGTTTATGAAAAATTCATTTTAAAATCAAAATATGAAATAATTGAATTTAATTCAAACAATAAAGATAATATTAATAATTTAAATTTAGATCATGAAATCAAAAAATTACAAATTATTGTAGGTTTGTATAAAATGTCTAGAGGTATTACAATATCTAATTTATCTACTATTTTCTTTACATTTAGATCAAGAACAATATCATTAGCTGATACTTTATTGCAAAGAGCTAGATGACTTGGATATCGTAAAAATTATATTAATAGAATTAAAATTTTTATGACAGAGGAGCTTAAAAATGATTACTTAGTTATAGGAGATCTAATTAATAATCTCTATAATATTATAGAAATATCCGAAAATAAGAATATTCCTTTTACCAAGCTAGAAAAATTTTTAGGAATATCTAATGTAATTCAAAAAATAATGCCTGTAGGTTCAAATAGAGCAAAAACTTATTTAATAAATGGAAATCATTATAATAATATATTCATCAATAATTCTTATAATTCAGGTAAAAATAATGATAACTTAAATCTATTAGAAATATTTAATAGTTATTATAAGAATAAAAGAGAAGATAAAACTAATTGACCTATTTTAGAATGTAATAATCTTCAAGATTTTATCAATATATTTTTTCAAAATAATTATGATAATTTTTATTCGTGCTTTAATATTAAAAAAGTAAAATTTCCTGAGATAAATACATTATCAGATAAAAAAGCAGTTGTTAGATTTATTTCAGAAGATTTAAACAATATCTTTTTTAGAGATAGAATAATAATTAACAAAAATGAAGACAAATATTATTTTGGTAATGGTAATTATAAAGGTGAATATACTATAAACAATAAAGATTGAATAATTATTGATTTTCTTCCTTTAAAAATTTGAGAGAAAAATAATAATTTTGAGAAAAAAATAATTCGTCCAAAATTATTGTTGCCTTATGATATTGAAAATAATAAAAATATTGAGAAAAAATTCTCTTCAGGATTTATTGGAGAATATTAATAATAATCATATATATTCATAAATTTATTAGAATTATATTATTATGAAAAAAATTAAACCATTATCCTTTGCATTAATAGCTTCATTTTCAATTTGCTTAACACCAATGTTAATAAGTTGTGGAAATAAAATAAATGATGAAATATCATTAAATGACTTTAAAAATAGCTTAAATCCAACAATAAAACCTGAAAAAAAATCTGAACAAACCCAAGTATTAGCAAGTACTATTAAAACTGAATCAGATTTACAAAGTTGATTTAATAATTTACCAGAGTCAAAAAATGGAATTATTACAACTTTTTCATATACCTCGGCCGATGATAAAAAAGGTAGTTTAGAAATTTGCTACATTCTTGCAAAAAATGGTAATGAAATTAAATATACAAATACTTATGAAGGATTTAAAATCAGAGAAAAAGAACCTGATCAATTAGATGTCGAAAATTTTATAAAAACATTGAAAGATCCTACTATAAAAGAAAATAAAAAATCAGAACTACCTAATACTTTAGCAGATAGTATTAAAACCGAAGAACAAGTAAAAGAATGATTTGATGGTTTGTGAAATAGTGATAGTCAAAAAGGGATTAATGTTTCTTTTATAAAAACAGAATCTAATAGCAATAATTCGTCAATTCCAAAAGGAACATTAAGAGTTTATTATCAAATACAAAAAGGAGAATATTTCACACAAGTTTATTGAGAAACTCCAGGATTTCAAAATATAACAACCCCTATAAATCCTCCAGCAACTGGTAATACAAAATATAAAGTAAGTTTTAAAAGATCTAATGGAAAAGTTTTAAAAGATTATAATTCAACTATTAATATTTATAAAAATGATAACCCTGATGTTCTTTATAAAGATATATGAATGACAAACTCTATTAATGAATTTGAATTACCAACAGATACATATAAATGTGTAATTCAAGGTAATCCTCCAAATGGGATGGAAGTTAATAAAGAATTTATAATTTCAGAACAAAACCCTTCTTATGATATAGTATTTAAACCCAAAGATTTACAAAATACACTCACACCTGAAGGTTATAATTACAAAATAAATGATGTTTTATTCCAATCAGAATATACTGATGTAAATAATAATACATATAAATTATCTGATAATATTAAGAATAAAAAAATTACTTTATTTTTTTTCTTTAAGATAGATTGCCCTTATTGCAATGCGATGGAAAAAGAAATTGCCCAATGAAAAGAAGAAGATGCTATTAAAGATCGTTTTGATGTTTGACTTTTTTCAGGACATGATAATAAGACTAGACTAGTTGATTGATCAAAAGGTTATAAAAATTTTAGAGTTTTTGAAGATACAAATTTTATTGTTAGAAAACATTTTGATGATACACAAAACCCCCAAAAAGGAGTTCCACAATTTTATTTTGTAGATCAAGAAGGTGTTTTGGTTTCTAAATCTCGAGGTCAAACAAGTAATTTAAAAGATAAATTATTAGAATTAATTGATTAATTTTTAAATTGAACTTCCATATAATTAATATTTTTACCTTGTAAAGATCATTTTTTCTCATAACCTGTCAAAATGTTTGATTTATTTTTTATACTATTATGCAGGTCATTACTATAATAAATAATTGTTGCCTGTGGGTATTCACTTATGTGTTCAAATGACCATTTAAAAAATTGATCATTATCTGTTTTTATTTTTAATATACCTTTCTTGTCTAATAAAGATCTATAAATGTCAAGAAATTTATTATAAGTCAATCTTCTTTTAAAATGTTTCTTTTTTGGTCATGGATCTGAAAAAGTTAATCATATTTCATTGATAAATCCATTAAATTTATCTGATATTTTTTCAATATCTTCACAAACTATATAAATATTTTTTAAATTATATTCACTAAATCTTTTGGCAGCTTTAGCAGCTACTGTCGGAAATTTTTCAATTCCAATAAATGTTATATTAGGATTTTTTAAAGCCATCTCACATAACATTTCTCCTTTTCCCATTCCTATTTCAAGTACAACATTGCTATTTAATATAATAGGAAATTGCTTTAATAAATATGGAGAATTATTTAAATATTCTCTTGCTTTAGGATCATTTCTTAATCTCATATACTATCTATTTTGTACCAAAAATTCTATCCCCAGCATCACCTAAACCTGGAATAATATATCCATCTTTATTTAATTTTTCATCTATTGCAGCAATAAATAAATCTACATTTTTTACTTTTTCTTTTAAATTACTAATCCCTTCAGGAGCGCCTACTATTGAAACCATTTTAATATTTGAAAATCCATCTTTATTTAATTTATTAATAGCATCTATAGCTGATCCGCCTGTTGCTAACATTGGATCGACAACAATAATTACACTATCTTTGGGTACATTGGGCATTTTGTAAAAATATTCATGAGACTCTAATGTTTTTTCATCTCGATAAAGACCTATATGTCCTACTCTTGCTTGAGGTAATAATAATTTAATTCCTTCCACCATTCCAATTCCTGCTCTTAATATAGGAACAATAACAATTTCTTTATCAAAACATTTACCAATAGTTTTAGAATTTGTTGGTGTTTCAATAGAAACTTCTTTAGGTTTATAATCACTTAATAATTCATAAACCATCAGAGAAGCAATTTCATTTAAATTAGCTTTAAATTCTGTATGGTTTGTATTTTTATCTCTTAGAACAGATAATTTAATTTTTATTAAAGGGTGATCCAAAACATTAACTTTTACCATCAACTAATTAATTCCTCGTTATTATTTTATTTAAATTATAGTTTAAAATAAAAATATGCTTAGAATTATTGCAGGAAAATATCGTTCTCGAGTTTTAGAACAACCTCCATTATCAATAACAAGACCAACAATGGATAGAGCAAGAGAAGCTCTTTTTAATATTATTCAAAATAATATTGAAAATAGTATTGTTTTAGATTGTTTTGCAGGTTCTGGCGCTTTTTGTTTTGAAGCAATTTCTAGAGGTGCTACAAAAGCCATTGCAATTGAAAAAAATCCAATTGCTTTTGCAATTATGCAAAAAAATTTAGAAAAATTAAATGCTAATAATATGGAAATCAAAAATATGGATTCTTTGAATTATTTAAAATATTCTAAAAATATTCAATTTGATTTTATTTATTTAGATCCTCCTTACAAATTAGATATTCTAAAAACATGTTTGGATCTTATTGTTGAAAATAAATTGCTAAAAAAATTTGGAAAAATAATTATTGAAACTAATATCAACACCATAATAAATATTCCCAAAGAATTAATTATTATTAATGAAAAAATTTATGGTAAAACTAAATTTATATTTATTAATTGAATAGATTAAATTCCATTAAAACAATAGTAAAATATATTTATGAACAACAAAATAAATCAAAATGATATTATAAATTTTCTAGAAGAAAATTTTCCTTTAAATAAAGCTCAAAAATGAGATTTTCCTGGTTATTCTTTAAAATTGCCTAATAAAATCATTAAAAAAGTAATTGTATGTTTAGATGTTAATTATAATGTGGTAGAAAAAGCGGTTAAAGAGAAAATAGATTTTATTATTTCTTATCATCCTTTTAAATTTGCTAAATCTTGAAACACTATTTATGCATATGATTTTACAAAAAAAGATTTAGTAAAAAAATTAACTGATAATAAAATTGCTGTTTATTCTGTGCACACAAATTTAGACCAAGATAAAAAAGGCACTTCATATCAAATATTGAAACATTTAGATTTACATCAATCTATTTGTAAAAATTACAATTTTTCTTCTGTTGTTAAATATGGCAAACAATTATTAGATCTAATTGTTTTAATTAAATACAAATTAAATATTAATACTATTTTGACTAATGCTTTTAGTAAATTAAATATGATTATTGATAAATTTGCTTTTTATCCAGGAGCTGGAGATATTTATGATTTTTTAAATAAAAATAAAAAAGACAAAGTTGATTTACTAATTACTTCAGACATTAAATGAAATGAACAACAATTATTAAATTCATTATCAATTAATTTTATTATTATTCCTCACAAAATTGAGGATATTGTTGTTGAATATTTAGGTGATTTATTGACAGACCAATTTAAAGATAGTATTAAAGTTACTAAATATTTAGAAAATGATTTTATTAAGGGATATTAATGCTTAAAATAGGTTCTCATGTTTCATTTAAATCACCCAATTATTTAATAGATAGCGTGAAAGAAAGTATTGCAAATGGAGCTAATACTATGATGATTTATTTAGGGCCTCCTCAAAACTCAAATAGAGTTAGTATTGATAAATATCAATTAGATTTATATTTTGAAAAATATAAAAATATTATTTTGCCACAAGATATTATTGTTCATGCTCCTTATATTGTGAATTTAGCTAATATTTCAAAATCTGAATGATCTAAACAATTTTTAATAGAAGATATTGGTAGAATGAATAAAATTGGAGCAAAATATCTTGTTTTACATCCTGGAGCTTATTTAAAACAAGATATTAATGAATCAATTAAACATTTAGCTAGTAATATTAAAGAAATTATTAACAAAACTAATGATGTAGAAATCATTTTAGAAACAATGGCAGGAAAAGGAACAGAAATAGGAAGCTCTTTAAATCAAATGCAAGTTTTAATATCTTTAATTGATGAAGATAGAGTAGGAATTTGCCTAGATACTTGTCATATGTGAGATTCAGGCATTGATATAAAAAATGATTTTGAAAATAATTCAGGTCAAGAATTATTAAAGAAATTGAAAGAATTAAATTTATTATCTAAAGTAAAAGTGATTCATTTAAATGATTCAAAAAACAATTTATTTTCTCATAAAGATCGCCATGAAAATATTGGTAAAGGATTTATTGGTCAAAAAGCTTTAATTAATTTTGCAAACCATCCAGCATTTGACAATATTCCTATTATTTTAGAAACTCCTTATGTAGATAATAAAAATTTATATAAAGAAGAAATTGCAATGATTAAAAAAGGAGGGAATTAAATGCCCGAATTGCCTGAAGTTGAAACAGTTATAAATTATTTGAAACAAGAAATATTGGGTGAAAAAATTTTAACAATTGAAGTTAAAAATCTAAAATTTTTAAAAAATTCTTCATTACAAGAATTCCAAAATCAATTAGAAAATAAAATAATAAAAGATATTTTTAGAAAAGGAAAATATTTAATTTTTGTTCTATCTAATAATATTTATATGGTTAGTCATTTAAGAATGGAAGGAAAATACTTTGTAGATCAAAATTTAGTGAATAGAAAACATGATTATTTGATTTTTTGATTATCTAATAACAAAATTCTTTCATATAATGATTCTAGACAATTTGGTACTTTTCATATAACAAAAGACTTAGATAAATTAAAAGAATTAAATAAAATAGCTTTAGATCCTTTAGATAAGAAATTTAGTTTTGATTATTTATATAGTAAATCAAAGAAATCTAAACAAAATATTAAATCATTTTTGTTAGATCAAACAAATGTAAGTGGTATTGGAAATATATATGCTTCAGAAATTTTATTTGATGCTAAGATTAATCCATTAATTCAAGCTAATAGATTAAATTCAGAAGATATTAAAAGAATAATTAGTTCTGCACAAAAAATTTTAAAAATGGCAATTAAATATAATGGGACAACCATTCATTCTTTTAGTTTTGGAAAAAGCAAGACTGGAGAATTTAATAATTTTTTAAAAGTTGTTTATCGTGAAAAAGAAAATTGTTTTTATTGTAATAATCCAATAAAAAGAATTAAACAACAATCAAGAAGTACTTTTTATTGTTCTAAATGTCAAAAATAAATACTTATAAATTAATGATTTGGTGAAAAAATTCATATGGTGGAGATGCGGGGAGTCGAACCCCGGTCCAAAATTTAAATAATATTATCTATCTACAGTTTAGATTATTCTTTAATACTATTCTATTTTGCAAGAATAAACAAGAAAACAAAATGAAAGTCAATTAATTGTTCTTTGAGCTTTAATTGAATCCACTCACATACCCTTGGATAATACTCATCTAACTTAAAGGGATCATTAGGAGCAACTAGTTGCTATTCTTAAGCAAAAGCTAGATTTAATGATTGTGAAGATAATAAGTTAATATTATCTTCTGATTGTTTTTCTTTTCCGTTTATTGAAAAGCCTAGAGCAATTATGGTTTGCAAGACCACTGCCAAATAATAACTCCAAATCTTGTCGAAGCCATTACATCCCCGAATATTTTAAATAAGAATTTTCTTCAATCTTTTTTGAATATCTTTTTCTTTGATTGCTTGTCTTTTATCAATTTTATTTCTTTTTTTAGCAACAGCAATTTCTAATTTAATTTTTCCATTTTCTCAAAGAAGAGATATTGGAATTATAGTGCATTTGAATTTTTCAATATTTGTTAGAATTCTTATTAATTCATTTCTATGCAATAACAATTTTCTTGGTCTAAATTCATCATTCTTTTCTAGCATTCATGATTTAATGCAAATATTAGATGCAAATAATTCATTTTTTTTAAAGGAACAAAAGGAATTTTTTAAATTTATATTTTTTGTCCTTATTGATTTTACTTCTCATCCTTTAAGTTCAATTCCAGCAATATATTTATCTAATATTTCATAATCAGAGGTAGCAAATTTATTTTTTATGATGACCTTTGACATAATGAATAATTTTATCCTAACAAATAAAATAATATCATAATAGAGTTATTATGAATATTGAAAGTTAAATATTTATTATCTTATTTTTTTGATTTTATTTTTAATCTTAATTCTTTCCATTCATCTAAAGTATGAATCATCAATATATTTAACTCTTAGTGATTTTGCTCATAAATAATTTATTAAAATTACTAAAAATGGAGCTATTAACAAAATTATAATATCTATAAAAATTGCTAATGCTGGCATTGATTTTAAATTAGTATATAAAATATTTTGAAAATCTAAAAAAGAATAAATTGTTGCTCCATTAACTTCATTATTTTCAACAGTTGCTCCTACGCCAAATAAAATAGCACTATATGCAACATAAAAAGACATATACATTGAACATACTCCAATTACTCTTTTAATTAAGATGATATTTTTTCTAAATAAAATTGCTAAAGTGAAACCAAGAATAGGATTTAAAGCATGTAAAGTAATATTAGATACTAATGAATAAATATGTGTTCATTCATAGATAGGAACACTTCTTGCTAATAAAGTTCAATAAGCAACAAAAGTTATTGTAATAATTGAAATACTTCCCATAAAAAATGATGATGCTCTAGCTGATTTTGGCAAATATGCTCAAACAATCATGGCAACACCTAAGATTAAATTTGATTGAACTGTAAAATATCCAATCATATAAAAAGGACCAAATACTCTGTGAAGATCATTAATAAATTCATTTTTAATATTTGTACTAGGATCTATGGCTTCAAATCATCTTCCTCCATTTAATATACAAAATAATAAAGTGCTTAATATAACAATCATTCCAAAAATAAAAGGTAATCAAAATCTAGATTTAGATATTTTTCTTGTATCTTCCATTACAATCATAATTGTGTTATTATATCAAGAATTTAAACTATCTAAGTTAAATTAAATATAATTTTAATTGATATAATTTAATTATTTTGGAGCAGTACTCAAGAGGCTGAAGAGGACGCACTGCTAACGCGTTAGGGGGAGCAATCCCCGCGGAGGTTCAAATCCTCTCTGCTCCGCCATTTTTTTTATGCCTTTTTTACTATCAATAATTTTCTTGATTATTTTGATAATGATAAATTAGTCAAGAAATAGGATGAATAATAGCAATTAAAATTGCAACATTTATTAAATTAGTAACTAATCAAGGGATATTAAAAAGAAATGCTGCTACAAAATGTTTTCCTCATCATGTTAAGGAAGCAAAAGAATGCAAAATATATTTTAAAAAAATTAATATTGTAAACATAATAATAAAACAAACATTTATTAAAAACTTATTTTTATCTTTTAATTCAATATTTGCAAAAATAATTTTTAAAATATAAAATAAACCAAAAATATAAAAAACTAGAAAATATTCATAAATCATTTGAAATCAATTAATAATATAAGGATTTTGTTCTATAAAAAATAAAATAATAGGACAAGAAATAAAGAAAAAAATATTAATTTGTCAATTTTTAATTCATAATATGCCTATTGCATAAAAGATTAAAAACACCTGAATTGAATAATTAAATATTTTAATAAATTCTAAAAAATAATCAAAAATTATAATTAAAGACATTAATATAGACGCTAAAATCATTGAATAAATTGTTGAATTGTTTTTATATTTCATTTTAATTATAAAATTGTTATCTCATTATTGATATAATTATAAAGTATATATAGATTGTAATTCTTTATTATTAAATAATTTTTAATTTTATTTATATTTTTATATTTGAGATAAGAGGTGGTTGAATATGAAAATGAAATTAGGAAAATATATATCTGTTTTGATAAGTACATTAATCATATACTTTGTTACTTTTATGATTTTTGCCATTGGTAATGCTAATTTAACAATTGACAAAAAAGGGTGGGCCTCATTTGTTGGTTTAATAATTTTATGTTTCTTTTTCATATCTTCTATGCTTGGTATTGCTTGATATTCAATAAAAATTTTGTTCAGATTTTATAAAGAAAAATCTTTATGAAAAATATTAACTTTATGTTTTGGCGTGGGAATGATTTTATTTTCATTTGTTATTTTGGGATTTGGAATTCAATGAATAATTGATGCAATTCAAAGTATTTTTAAATCTTTAACATTTAATAAAGGGATTTCATTAAATTATGAGCAAATATGAAACTCATTTTGTATATTAACAAATTCTGCTCAATCTAATTCAATTTCATTTGGTTCATACATTACAGTTTTTATTTGTATGGTTTTATGATCTGCTGCAGGAATTGCTTATGAAATTATTAAAAAATTATTAGGCGGAAATAAAAGAAAACAATCTAATAATATTCCAAGTTAATAATAATTTAATTTTTAATTACATTAAAACATCTAGAACAAATATCATCAATTATTTCTTTTTCTTCAAAATGATTTCAGCATCTTTGACATTTTATGGAGTTTTGAAATAATTCAACAAAAGTTTTATCAGCAAACTCTACTTTTCCTACCATCAAAAGCTCTTTTAAATTTAATGATTTAATGAATTCACTATTAGTTGAAATATAAATTTTTGCTTCATTAGATCTTTTAATAGTGTTTTTTTGGATTTGCTCTTCAATTAACTTGTAAATTTCATTTTTTAAATCAAAAAATTCTTTCCAAATATTTTCATATTTATTATTTTTTTCTTTATTTATTGAATAGAAATCTTCTAAAAATATTGAGATTTTTTTATTTTCTTTTAAAATAAATTGATATGCTTCTTCACATGTAGTTGGTAAAATAGGTGCTAAAGATATTAATAAAAACTCTAAAATATTATAAAAATTAAACTGAATCATTCTTCTATATTTATTATCTTTTTTTTCAATATATAAAATATCTTTTGTTATTGATAAATAAAATGATGATAAATCAATAATAAAATTATTAATATTTTTAATAATATTGATAAATTGATAATTATCATAATTTTCTTTTACTATTATTTTTAAATTATTTAATTTTTCATTAATTAAAAGATGAATCCCTTCTAAATCTATATTTTGATGTTGATAATCAGATAAATTAGACAATAAAAAACGAATTGTATTTCTTATTTTTCGATACATTTCAGCACTTTGTTTAATAATATTTTCAGATATAGAAATATCATTAAAATATTCACTATTAGCAACTCATAATCTTAATATATCTGCACCATATTTATTAACTATTATCATTGGATCTATTCCATTATTCAAAGATTTAGACATTTTTCTACCTTTTTCATCAGTTAAAAATCCATGAGATACAATCGCCTTGTAAGGAGGTTTATTAATGTATGCAACAGCATTAATTAAAGAAGAATTAAATCATCCTCGATATTGATCGCTACCCTCTAGATATAAATCAAATGGAGGTTTAATATTGTCAATATTAACTGCTGTGAATGAAGATCCTGAATCAAATCAAACATCCATGATGTCTTTTTCTTTTTTTCAGTTTAAATTTTGATATTTATGAGGCAGCAACTCATCAACTGTTTTTTCATATCAACTATTTGTTCCTTCTTTTTCAAAAATATTTATTAAATGTTCAAAAATTTCATCATTTAAAATAGGTTCATTATTTGCATCATAAAAAACAATAATTGGAACTCCTCAAGCTCTTTGTCTAGAAATAGTTCAATCTTCTCTTGATTCGATCATATTAGACAATTTTTTATATCCTCAATTTGAGTAAAACTTAACATTTTTTAAATTATCTAATATATTGTTTTTGATTTTATTAATTGATACAAATCATTGAGGGGTTCCTCTAAAAATAATTGGTTTTTTTGTTCTTCAATCATGAGGATATGAATGTTTAATAAAACTCAATTTTACTAGCAATTTTTGTTCTTCTAAAAATTGACCAATTAATTTATTTGCATCTTCATAAAAAATATCTTTATATTGACCAATAGCATCATTAATTTTTCCATCATCATTAATATGCATAATCATATTCAAATTATTTTTTTTACCTATTATAAAGTCATCTTCACCAAACAAAGGGGCAATATGAACAAGACCTGTTCCTGCTTCAAGTGTTACATGATGACCAATAACAAGTGGACTAATATTATTATTTATAGGTGAAATATATTTAGTATTTACTAAATCTTTTCCATTAATATTTTTAATAATTTCAAAATCGTTTCACTCTCACTCTTTAATCAATTTATTTATTAAATCTGTTGCAACTAAATGATTTTCATTGTTGTACTTAATTAAAGAATAATTAAAATCTTTATTAATAGCTACTCCACTATTAGCAATTAAAGTTCAAGGAGTTGTTGTTCAAATCACTAGATAATCATTTTTAGATAAAATATCTGATTCAACTATTTTAAATTTAACAAAAATAGAAGGTGAACGATGTTCTTGATATTCAACTTCTGCTTCTGCTAAAGCAGATTGAGAAGTGGGAGACCAATATATAGGCTTTAAACCTTTGTAAATTAATCCTTTCTTATATAAAGAATAGAATAATTTTAGTTGTTCAATTTCATAACTATTATCTAATGTTTTATATATTTTTTTAAAATCTGAAAATAATTGTAATTTCTGAAATTGGGATTTTTGAACTTCTATTTGTTCCAATGCATATTGGGCAGCTTTCTTTCTTAATTCAATAATAGAAATGTTTTTATGATCTAATTTCATTTCAGAAAGAATTTTATTTTCAATTGGTAATCCATGTGTATCTCATCCAGGTATATATGGAGAATAGAAACCACACATTGATTTATATCTAATTACTATATCTTTTAGTATTTTATTTAAAGCATGTCCTGTGTGTAATGGACCATTAGCATAAGGAGGTCCATCATGTAAAATAAAAGATTTATTATTTTTATTTTTATTTAATACTTGTTGATATATATTATTATTAATTCAAAAATTAAAAAATTCAGGTTCTTTTATATTTAAATCTGCTTTCATAGAAAAATCTGATTGAGGCATATTTAAGGTTGACTTATAATCTTTTGTTTTCATATTATTTTACATTCTCTTTTTTTTATTAATAATTAATTATAATTAATTCTTATTATATATTAATATTATTGTATAATTTGGAAATATAAAGCCCGAATGACGAAATGGTAGACGTAGGGGACTTAAAATCCCCGGGCAGTAATGCCGTGCTGGTTCAAGTCCAGTTTCGGGCACCATATAAAAATAATAAGGTAAAGCTCCTTATTATTTTTTTTATAATTTATTATTAAATTGCAAATTATTTTTTTATAAAATATATCTCTCATTTATTATTAGAAAAAGTTGTTTGAATTGATAAAGATTGACCATTTTTTTTTGAAACAATTTTAATTTCTAAATTTTTAAAACCTGTTAATCTAGATACATTATTTTTTGTTTCAAAAATTACATTTTCTAATGCCACAGTTTCAGGAATAATAATATCACACTCATTAATGTTATTGATACCTAAAGCAGGAAGAATAGGAGTAACATCTTTTTTTGCTAATTCTATAATTTCTGCTTTTAAATTATTTTTATACTCTATATTTACAAAATTAATTAATTCTTGATCATTTTTATATTGATACTCAACTTTATTAGGATTAGAAACACCGGGTTTATCTGGTTCTATAATAGGAGGAGTAATAGGTTTGTCTGGTTCTGGATTTGGATTAACAGATTTAAATTCTGTAATTGTTGTATTAAATTGTTTAATATTAGTTCCTAAATTCCCATTTTGGTCATATCATGTTTTTGCAGCTAATGAAAATGTTAAAGTAATTTGGTTATTTTGTACTTCTTTCTTATTTATAGTTATTGCAGAAGAAGAAGATAAATTATTATCACCAGTTAAAAAAATGGTTTTATTATTAAAAATGAATTTTTGATCTATTAAATTAACAGCATTTTTTGCTTCTTGATTTGATAAATTTAATTCAGAAGCTTTTATTGTTGATTTAATTTTAGTTTCATTTTTTTTAACAGGATTTGGAGTATTAGATTTAAATCCTATAATTGTTGTATTAAATTGTTTATTATTAGTTCCTAAATTTCCATTTTGGTCATATCATGTTTTTGCAGCTAATGAAAATGTCAAAGTAATTTGATTATTTTGAGCTTTTTTATCAATTGGAATTATTTCAGAAGCAGAAAATAAATTATTATCACCAGTTAAAAAAATGGTTTTATTTTTAAAAATAAATTTTTGATCTATTAAATCAAGAGCGTTTTTTGCTTCTTGATTTGATAAGCCTAATTCTGAAGCTTCTATTGTTGATTTAATTTTAGTTTCATTTTTTTTGATAGGATTTGGAGTAATGCTTCCTGAATCAGAACTTCCAACATTATTATCAACTTCATTATTTTTACAAGAGATAGAAATACATATTGTACCAATAGAAATTAAAGGGATAGATCATAATAATACTTTTTTCATAATTT
>DBMA01000032.1 GCA_002298905.1 Mycoplasma sp. UBA710
ACCTGATGTGTCAAATCCATCAAAACCAGGTGTTACAGAACCAGACAAACCTGTTGAAGGTTATGATAAAACATTAAATCCAACAATTTCAAATATTTTAGTTAACTCATTAAATAATAAATTTGAAGTTGTAATTGAAGGTACAAATTTACCTTTAGATATTTCTCTTTATTCATTTAAAAAATCAGTGACAGATATTGAAATGCTAGCCCAATCTATTAAAGAAGGATCAACCACAACTAAAGTTACTTTAGTTGTAACTAATGCTGCTTTTCAAAATAAAAATTTAAGTTTAACAATTAAATTTGGTGAAAATAATCAATATGATTATAATTATCCATCTGTTATTAGTTTTAAATATTTTGATGCAACAGAAAATCAATTTAATAATTATGTTAGTGAATTCAATTCAACTATGAATAAAGCCTTAGCACATGCTGAAATAGCAAATGATTATTATGAAGAAATTTATAATTGAATGAATTCTATGTTATCTATAACAACAGATACTGGAATTAGAGTAACAGGTACAAAGGAAATCCAAACATATCCATTAATGAGTTTTGAAGATGTTAAAGGAAGTGTTGGCTTTGATGTTAAATTTTTAATTGAATCAAATTCAATGAAATCAAATTTATCATTTAAATTTTGAAATCCTAACCCAAATATTGATATTACAAATTCATCTTATACAGCTAAAACAACTAATGGATTAATTTTTGTAAAAGATACAATCGTTGGATATGAAGGAACAAGTAAAGATGTTAAAATTGATAGTGTTTTAGAAGGTCGAGATTACAATGGTAAAAAAATTAAATCACTTACTATTAAATCAATAGCAAAAAATGCATTTAATAATAAAAATATAAATTCAGTAAGTTTTTGTTCTACTATTGAAACTATTGGAGATAATGCTTTTGCAAACAATAATTTAACAGAAGTTCAATTTCCAAATTCATTAAAAAATCTTGGAGATAGTTCATTCTATAATAATAAATTAACTGAAGTTAATTTAAAAAATACATTATTGCGTAAAATTCCAACAAGAGCATTTGGAAAAAATTTAATTAATAACATCGTTTTAAATTATTTAATTTATTTTATTGGAATTGGAGCTTTTGAGGAAAATAAATTAACTACATCAGATTTTAATTCAATATTTAAACATAATATATATATTACTACAATTGAACGAGGAGCTTTTGCTTACAACAACATCACCTTAAATGTTGCAGGATATACACCAAATAATATTATTTATCTTCCTCAAAATTTACAATATTTAGGTGTTGGAGCATTTGAAGTAAAAGAAAAAATTAATTTTGGTTGAGGATCAATTGATTCAAAAGTTAAATTTTTTGATCAGGTAGGATTGCAAGAAGATTGAGTATCTTTTACTGTTAAAATTATTAATGAAAAAGGTGAAGCATATTATATTAGAAGTTATGACTTATTTAATGTTAGAGTTGTAAATCAACAACATTATGATATAGGATGAGATCACGGAGAAACATCATATTAATTAATATTTAATTAATTTATAGCAATTACAAAATACAATGGTAAAAATATCATTGTATTTTATTTATAAAATTTTAATTAAATAATAAAAGTATCATTGTTTAATAAATTAAGCTACATTACAATTAATTTAAAATGATTGTCAATGAATAAAATAGATATAATAAATTATGGATAATTTTAAAAAATAAATATATTATTTTTAATTTCATCTTTAATAATATTTACATCTACATCTTGTGTAAAAAATGATTTGACTAATATTTTTAACAATTCTTAAAATAATGCAATTTATATAATTGCAAATTTTATTTGTTTATAAATAAAAGATATTAAAATTTATTATAATGTATATAAAAATTAATATTAATTAGCCCAACTGGTGGAATGGCAGACACAGCAGACTCAAAATCTGCCAACGAGAGTTATAAGGGTTCAAGTCCCTTGTTGGGCACCATATAAAAAATACAAGTTAATTGCTTGTATTTTTTAATTAAAAATTCAAATGATTTTGCCAAAGTAATTAAATTAAATTAAATAAAATATCTAATAACAAATAAATAGAGATAATATAAAATTATTTTTTTCCAAACATTTTTTCATTTTGGCAATAAATGAATTTTTTTGAATTATTAGTTTTTTTATTAATTCATGATAAAGAATATAAAATAAAAAAAGAAATAAGACTTAATAAAATTCAAGATAATAATAAGTTAACATAAATAAATACAAACATTAAAACAAAATTTAAAGCATTTCATTTGAAAAAAATAAAAATAATATCAAATATAGTTAAAATTATTAAGCAAGAAAAAAAAGTTATAATAAATTTGCGCATTTTATATAAATTATTTAATTTGCTATTTTTGCTAATATTTTTAGATGTAATAAAATCAGCATATTTAGATCTAAAAAATGAATTAAAAAAACGCATTGATGAATATCAAAAAGTAGAAATATTATATAAATAATATATTAGTAAAGATAATAATACAAGATGAAATTTTTTCCAATTTCATAAATTTAAATTTTTTATAATTTTATATATAAAATCAAAGATAATCCAAGAAAGAATACAGCTAATGATAATTAAATATTGATAATGACTAGTTATTATATTTGAATAATTAATAAATATAAAAATTATTAAAGAAGATAAAATTGGTAAAAAAATTCATTTTAAAGGACGGATTCAAATTGTATTAAAGAATTCTTGATTTATTAATTTATTACTTTCATTTAAATTAGTTCAATAATGATCTTTATATAATTTAACACTTCAATCATTAATTCTGAACATTCTAGTAAAATTATTAAAAATATTTTTGTCATATATTTCCAAGGAAATAGTTATAGGATTTAAAAATCCTTTTCAATATTTTCTTGTTGCTAGAAATTCTAATCAAAAATCCTCTAAATTAGAATCTGGAAATTTCATATCAAAATCTAACAACAATTCTTTTTTTATTAAAGAACAAGCTGAATGCAGAGAAGCACTTTTTTGTTGATTAAAATTAGGTTCTAATCTATAAAAATAAACATTATTTCAATAATAACATGAAATATAACTATATCAATTGTCATATCAATAATTATTTAATAAAGAAGATACTCATCCTAATCTTTTAAAACCATTATAGTAAAAAAATTTTAATGAAGTTGAAACAAAATTTTTGTCAATAGCAACATCAGCATCACTTATTAGTAAATAATCAAAATCAACTTTAGCATATTTTAAAAAGTGATTTAAATTATCAGCTTTATTTAAACTAGGGCGATTTAATGAATGATAATTTACATTATATTTTTTACAAAAATCTTTTATTTCTTGAATTTTTTCTTTGTTGCTTGATCCATCACTTATTCAATATTCAATATTTTTATATGTTTGTTGCATAGATTGGAGTAATCTTGTTTCTCAAAAATCATTATGTGTTGTATAAACATAAACAACTTTAGGTAATTTTTTAGGTAATTCAACTGTTTTTTGTATTTTTTTAACATCTTTCATCATTAATGAATAACATTTTTTAAATAATCAAAAATTAAAAAATTTATTAAAAATACTTAAAAAAGTAAAGTAACAAAAAACAATTACAATATTCAAACCATAATGATCAATGCTATTTATATTAGAATTTAAATTAATATATAAAAAATAAAAAAATATATATATAAATAAAAAAATACTAAAAATTCTAATTATCAATGATTTTCAATAATTTGCTTTTATGAAAAAATCTTTAGCTTTTAAGTTAATCATTTTTCACCCTTTTTAAAATTGCATATTCATTTGTACAGTAGACAAATTTATTTTCGTCATAATTTTTATTAGAACTAATTTTTCCACATATAATTAAAATTGATAAACTAACACTAAAAAAAAGAATATATCCTAAAATCATATTTACAAATACACACAAATATAATCAATTTGGATTATATTGATTTAATTTAAATCAAAAAAATAAGAAATTAAATGTAACTATAAAAATTGAAGCTAATATGATTGTTAAGATAATTCATTTATTATCTATCTTGAATATTTTTTTATCAAATGATTTGTATTTACTAAAAAATAGAGAATTTACTCAATAATAAAGTAAACATGTTAATAAACAAATACCATAAAATGGTTGGAAAAACATTTTTTTGAATTTATCAGTTGTGGTAATTTTAGATAAAAAATATCCTCTTGTAATTAATAATACAACTAAATTAAGTACAATGTTTAAAATAAAAATCATTGAAAAAAGATTATTTATTATTTGATTTAAATTAATGAATAAATTGGTTAAAAAAATTCCTGCATTAATGAAACCAAAAATAAAAAAAATTCCTAAAAATAAATTTCTAAATTCAATATTATTTTGTCTATCATATTTTACATTGTATTTAATAAAATGTTGTTCTTTTTGATATTTAACTCCCCATGTATATAATCTAGAAATTCTATTTAAGTTTTGTCATATATCTTTATCAAATGACTGCATTGCAACATTTAAGGGAGAAACAACACCAACTCAAAAATTTTTATTTGCAAATTTTTCTAAATACCAATCTTCTAAATTTGATTCAGGAAATTGATAATTATTTTCTAATAATAATTTTTTCGAAATTAGACAACAAGCTGAATATAAGTTAGGAGAAACATTTCAAGAAAAATTTTTAATTTGATCATTAACAATATATTTTTCATTATCGAAATGAAGAAAAGCATTAGTAAAAAAATTATTTCCACGATAATTCATTAAGGTTGAAGATACATAACCTAAATTAAGTGCTCTATCTGAATAAAACAATTTAAGTGAATTTGTAACAAAAGTTTTTTCAAATGCAACATCAGCATCACCAATCAACAAATAATCAAACTTAACTTTAGGACATTTTAAAAAATGATTTAAGTTATCAGCTTTTGATTTACTTTTTGTTTCTTTGATATAGAGATTAATTTTATTTTTTTTAGCAAATTCCTTTATATTAGATAAATTCGGGTCATCAGGATTGCCAACTGAAATTCAATATTCTATATTTTGATATGTTTGTTGCATATTTTGGAGCAATCTAGAAGAATTAAAATCATTATAAGTTGTATAAACATAAACAACTTTAGGTAATTTTTTAGGTAATTTAGAATTTCTTACAATATCATGAAATTCATTAATCATCATTTTTCTATATTGAATGTTTTTTGCAAATAAAATGATATAACTAATTGACGAAGATGTTGTTAATATTGTAATACAACATATATTTATAAGATTAACATTAATATTTTTATCAGATATCCAAATTAGATTAACTATTAATCCTACAATAAAACATGGAATAGCAATAAATAAACTATATACATAAGTATATATAGTTGTAAATTTTGCTTTTTTATCCTTTGTTTCTAAATAAAACATATATTAAAGTTTATTATATAATAATAGAAAAATATTAACCTTTATTATTTAAACATTATCTTAAAATATTATGTTTAAATTATAGTTTTTTCATTCAAAATTCCTTTTTATAATTATTATATAATTGATATTACTATATTATTTATTTATATTTATAAAAGGGGATTTTATGAATAAAGAAAAAATAGCAATAGGTTTTGATCTAGGTACAACAAGCGTTGGATGATCTGTCATTAAAATTAATGATAATAAAGAAGATGAAAATTTAGAAATATTAGATATGGGTGTTCGCCTTTTTGAAGATCCTACTAGTTCAAAAAATAATACAGAAAATAGAAGAATGGCAAGAGGTAGAAGAAGAAGAATTAATAGATTAAAAATAAGAAAAAAAGATTTTTATCATTTATTAAAAAATTACAATTTAGTTACCGATAAACAAGAATATGAAAATATTATTAGATCTTCAATTTATGATGAAGTTACTCAAACTTATCAATTACCAATAGAAATTAAAATTAAGGGTTTAAATAATAAGTTATCAAAGCAGGAATTAATTTTAATTTTACATAATTATATAAAACATCGAGGAACCTTAAATACAATCGACAAAGATGATGATCAACAAGAAAATAAGAAGAAAGATGATCCTTCAAATTTTCAATATAACTCAAAAATGTTTGCTTGCGAAAATCAATATGAATGATTTAAATCAACAGGAAAAGTTATTGGTAATATTGGTAATCAAATTATTACAAATGAAGATTTCATTAAAGAAATTAAACAAATTTTATCCAATCAATATCATTTAGGTATTAATCAAAATTTTATTGAATTATTTCTACAATTATTTAAAAGACATCGTCATTATTCAGAAGGTCCTGGTTCAGAAAAAAGTTTAACAAAATATGGAAGAGTAAAAATTGAATTACGAAATGGCAAAGAACATTTGATTTGAAATGGGATTGATGAAAATGGTAATAAAACCAATTTATGAGACCTAAAAGTAGGAAAATGTACTTATTATCCTAATGAAAAAAGAAACTATAAAAAATCACCTGTAACTGAAATATTTAATTTATTAAATGATTTATCAAATTTGAAATTATATGTTAATTCAGAAACAAAAGAAACAAGATATTTATCTTTAGAAGAAAAAAAGAAAATACTTTCTCTTCCAGTTGAAAAACTAACTTTAGATAAAATGTTAAAGGAAATAAATTCACTTAAAAAATTAATAGCTTCAGGATTAAAAACTAATAATAAAAATTCTTTTGTTATTGAGGAATTAAAATCAACAAGAGAAATTTTAAAATGATTAAAACAAAATAATATCAATAAACAAATAAATTTAAATAATAAAGATGATTTATTATTTATTGATAATCTATTTTGTCAAGGAGTTCAATTCCAAAATGTTAATGAAAGAAAAGAAAAATTAAAAGAGCAACGTTCTAAATTAGGAATTGATATAAATGATGATCAAATAAATAAATTATCTGAATTAAAAATATATTCTTCAGGTACTTCTTCATTGTCACAAAAAGCTCAATGAGAATTTATTAAATTTGCATTAAATGATCCAAATTCAATAGGTAAAAATCAAATGAATTTTTTTAATGAAATAAAAAATAATTTAGAAATATTTGATAGCTTTTCAAAATATGAATATTTTCCTAATAATTTTTTCGCTAATGAGATAATGCCTTTAACTGTAAAAAGAACATTTAATCAAGCAATCAAAGTATTGAATGCAATTATTAAACAATATGTTAAAAAAGAAAATTATGAACTAAGTTACATTATTATAGAAATGGCTCGTGAGCTAAATTCTCCAGAAGAAGCTAAAAGAATCGAAAGAGAATTAGAAAAAAACAAGGAAAAATTAAAAGCAAAACTAATAGAACACAATCTTACTTTAAATGACATAAAAGACGGAGAAAGAAGATTAAAATTTTTATTGTGATTACAGCAAAATAAATGCGATTTATATGATGGAAAAGAAATAGATTTAAGAAATTTATTACATAATCCTACAGCATACAATATTGATCACGTGTTGCCAATATCTATTTCTTTTATTGATTCTATGCAAAACAAAGTTTTAACTAGTTTTGATAATAATAGAAAAAAAGGCGATAAAACACCATATCAATGATTATATAGTGAAGGTAAATTTGAAGAATATAAAAAAAGATGTGAAAAATTAGTAGATGAAGTTCAAGATAATCAAGAAAAAAATAAATTGCAAAATAAAATAGATAAATATTTATTGTATATGGAAGATCCATTTACTAATTTAAAGGGATTTGTTGAGAGACAATTAAATGATACAAGATACATTTCTAGGGAATTTTCAAATAAGTTAAAGAAATTTTTTAGTCAAAGTAAATATTGAAAAGATAAAAATAAAGTTATTATTCATACAATAAATGGAGTTTTAACATCTTTTGCAAGAAATAATTTATTTAAAGAAGATGATTTAGAAAAAAATGAAAGACTTATTTATAAAAATAGAGAGATATATAATCATCATGCAATAGATGCTTCTATTATTGCATATTTAGGTTTAAACCATAAAATGAAAAAAATATTAAAAATTAAAAATCAAAATATTGAAAAAAATAAAGATCAATATATTGATATAACAACAGGTGAAATATATGCAGATAAATCTAACTTTTTAGAAGAAGAAAAGCCATTTGCAAAATATTTTAGAAATCAAATGAGAAATTTTTTAGATAAAAATAATGAAAATAAAACTATTAAATTCTCAAGAATGATTATTTCAAAAGATAATACACCTTTATCAAATGACACATTATATTCTATAAAATCATTTAAAGATAAAGATAATAATCAAAAAGAATATAAAATGTCTAAATTGAAAATTTTGGAAAAAGATATAAATGAATTATCTAAATATTTTGGAGATCATTCACAAGAAAAATATAAAACAAAACTAAGAATATTCCAAAAAGAACCTAATTTATATAATTATTTAAATAATATTTTTAAAGAACAATTAACACAAATAAATGAAAATAAAGAATCAGCCAAAACAAATCCCTTCTTTAGATATTTAAATTCTGATTTAGTTAAATCAAAAATTCAAGAAATTGAAAATAAAAATATTAAAGTAGAATTATTAGATAAAATTCCAATATTTGATTTCAAAAAAAATTCAATTACAAATTGAATAAGAGAATTAAAAGTAATGGAAAATGAACTTGAAGATAAAGAAGATTATTTAGTATTAAAATCTCATAATAATAATGCTTTTTATGATTCTTTAAAATCTATAGCTATTTGAATATATGAAGATAAAAATAAAAAAATGAAAGCAATTTTCTTAAATGCTTTAAATGTTAAATGAGATAAAGAACTAAATAAATTAGTTGTTGATGAAGAAAAAATGAATAAAATGAAAAATAAATTAAATATAGATGAAAAACAAAAACCAATAAAATTAAAAAGAGGAAGTATTTTATATAATCAAGGCGATTTATATTATGTTATAGGTGGACTTCGTAGAACCCAACAAATAGAAATAAAATCATTAGAATATAAAAATGAAATTGCAAATAAATATGTAAAATGAGAAAATGTTCCTAATAGAAATCAATGACAAATTTCTTTATCAATAATTGCTAGAGATTTTAAATTATGTAAGTCAGATCCTCTAGGAAATATTTATGATATAAAATCATTTGAAGAATTTTTTAAATAATAGTATATAATGATATTTGGAACAAAATAGTTCCAAGTCTACTAATATACATTATACATGTCAAGACAAGACTCAATGTCGCAACCACTCCTTAGGGAGTTTTTTATTTTTATGGGATGAAAAATCGTTGAAATTGAAAATGCAAATAGATTAAGATTATTTTTAGATAATCTAGTTATTTATAAAGAAGAAGATAAAATTATTATTCCTATTAATGATATTGATACATTAATTATTGACAATGTTCAAATTAATTTGTCAATTCAATTAATAAATAAATTATCTGAAAATAATGTTAATGTAATTATTTGTGATCAAAAGCATTTACCCAGTGCGCAATTATTACCAATAATAGGTAATTACAATGCTTTGAAAGTTTTGAATAAACAACTAGAATGAAATCATCAATATAAATCTAATTTATGAAAAAAACTTATTATTCAAAAAATAGATAATCAAATTGAGGTTCTTTCATTTTTTGGTTATTATAACGATAATATAAAAGTTATGAATGATTTGAAAAATGAAGTAAAAGAATATGATATAACTAATCGAGAAGGTCATGCAGCCAAAATATATTGACACACATTATTTGGAATAGAATTCAATCGCCGTGATGAAGAAAATCCAATAAATAAATATTTAAATTATGGTTATGCTATTTTAAGAAGTTATTTTTCTAAATCTATTGTAAAAAAAGGATTAGATCCAAGAATATCTATTTTTCATAAATCTTTTCATAATCATTTTGCTCTTGCTTCAGATTTAATGGAAGTATTTAGAATAATTGTTGATTTTGAAGTTATTAAAATTGTTGAAATTGAAAAAATGCAAAAACCTTGATATGAATCTAAACAGCAATTAATTGAATTATTTAATAGAAGAATTTTAGTAGATGGAAAGGAACAATTTATTAATAATGCAATAGATTTATTTTTAGAGGCCATAATTGCAGAAAGAGAAT
>DBMA01000016.1 GCA_002298905.1 Mycoplasma sp. UBA710
GGTTGATCCCCTGAAGGTTTAAAATTGGTTACTAATTTTAATGACATAATTAAATTATAAATTATTATTTTATTCTTATTAATAATCTTCATGTTTATATTTAAATTTCAATATTATTTAATAGAATAAGAATTATGAGATTGGATAAATTTATTGCTAATAATACAAGTTTTTCAAGAAAAGAATCTAATAAAATAATTAGAAAAGAACAAGTTTTAGTAAATAACAAAATTATAATAGATGCTGCATATCAAATTGATGCTCAAAACGATATTATTAAAATTAATAATTTAGTTATTTCTCACAAAGAATTTATTTATTTAGTTTTAAATAAACCAAAAGATTATATTTGTTCTAGTAGCAATAAAGAAGGAGAAAGTGTTTTAAATTTAATTGAACAAAATAATTGAAAAAATTTACATATTGTTGGAAGATTAGATAAAGACACTAAAGGATTAATATTAATTACTAATGATGGTCAATTTACTCATAAAATAAAAAGCAATAAGTATCATATAGAAAAAGAATATGAAGTAGTTTTGGAAAAAGAATTTACAAATATAATGTTTCAAGAATTAGGAAAAGATATTTTTTTGGATGGCAAAAAATTAAAACCATTTCAAATTTTAAATATTAATAAAAATAAACTAAATATTATTTTAATTGAAGGAAAATATCATCAAATTAAAAGAATATTTAAAATTGTTAAAAATCCAGTTATTGAATTAAAAAGAATAAGAATAGGAAAAATTAGACTCCAGGATTTAAACTTAAATGAAGGTGAATACAAAGAAATTGATCCTAATAAATTATAAAAAGAAATAAAAAAAATCTAGGATAACCCTAGATTTAATTTTACATAAATCACCCTAAGTAAGTCATTCCATTTTGCAATATGATGTAAGTTATTGATAATATTGATATTACAATTAATGTCCAATTTAATCTCTTTCAATAATAAAATTCTCGAGTAATAATATTAACACCATTTTCTGACATTGGAATCTCCAAAGTATTAATTATTTTTTTACTCTTTTTGAATAATAATTGAATAATACCTAATGATCCATTTAATAAAACAAATGTAATTGTTCCAAAGGCAATTCCATATGCTATAGAATTTGATAAAGTCATAGTAATAATAGTTATAAATAAAGTTGGTATATCAATTACAATTTGTCATTCAAAATGTTTGATTTGATTTATCATGATTGTTCCTACAATAATTAAAATTGGTCCAGTTATTGGTTGGTAAGCACCAACTGGCATAAAAATTTGAATTACAGGTCACAATGCAATTGATAAACCAAAACATAATGATGTAATAATAGAAGCAAATCCTGTTCTAGCCCCTGCTGAAACTCCGACAGTTGATTCAACAAATGATGTAACAGTAGTAGCTCCAATTGAAGCTCCTATAACTGTACTTACTGCATCAACATAACATGCTTTTTTCAATCAATTATTATCTTTTTGAGATAAATTAATTGATTTATCTATAGTTATTAATGTTCCTGTTGTATCAAAGAAATCCATATATAAAAATGATAAAACTCCAATATAAGTTATTGGATTTTTTCACATTTCTACATTTGCAAATCCTTCTCATGTCGCTTTTAAAACAGAAGGGAATGTTTCAAAATTCTTGTATCCAATTATTAATGGATTAATATTATCTGCTGAATAGCCTTCAACTCCAGTTGCATTTAAAACAACAATAGGTATTAAGATAATAGCTCCTAATATCATGGTAATAATAATTGCATTAGGTATTTTGGCATAGTGTAAAACAAGTCCTACAACTAATAAAATAATTGCTAATAAAACCATTGGATGACCAAGATTACCTAAATTAGATACTAGCGAATCTGATGAATTTTTTACAATGATTCCAGCATTTTGTAAACCTACATAAGATATAAAAAATCCTATACCAACTCCAATAGCAAGTTTTAAATTAGATGGTATCATTTTACTAATTTTTTCCCTAGCAGGAGTGATAACTACAATAAAATATCCTATTCCAGATAAAATAGTAACTGTAAGAGCTGAACTAAAACCTATTTGTTGAGCTACTGTAAAGGCAAAGAAAGCATTTAATCCCATTCCAGGAGCTAATGCTACTGGAATTCTTGCATACATTCCCATAATAAATGTTGCAACACATGAAGAAATTACTGTTGATAAAAATAGACCACCTTGATATTGACTAGCATAACTAGCATTAGGAGCATTTCAAGGATCCATTGGACTTAATCCAATGATGGAAGGATTTATAGCAATAATATAAGCCATTGCTAAAAATGTTGATATTCCACCAATGATTTCTTTTTTCAATATTGCTTGATAAGTATCAAATTTGAAATATCTTTTAAGTGATTTAAGAAATGAATTATTGACAAACTTTTGATTCATTTTTAAATTCCTTTTGATTAATTTGTACAAAGTTTTACAAGTAATATATTTAGAATAACATTCTAAATAAAACTAAACTAACAACGTTAGAGTAATTGTACTTAAAAATTATATTATAAATAATATAAATAAGTAAATATTATTCATCTAATTCATCTATTCTTTTTTGGTGTCTACCACCTTCATATTTAGATTTAAAAAATTGATCAATCATATTTTCAACTTGATCAATGTTCATTTGTCTACCACCAAATAATAGAACATTAGCATCATTATGTTCACGAGCTAATTTAGCATCTTCTACAGAAGTTATTCTGGCTCCTCTTATTCCTTTAAAACGATTAACAGAATAAGAAATACCTAAACCAGTCCCACAAACACCAATTCCATAAGAACCCTTGTCATTTAAAACATTTTTAGCTAATTTTTTTCCATATTCTGAATAAGACACAGAATCAGAATTATTATTAGTACCCAAATCTATTACTTCATATTTTTGATCTTCTAAATATTTTTTAATTTTGTCTTTTAAATCATATCCAGCATGATCACTACTTAAATATATTTTTTCTTTCATAATAAATAAATTATAAGTTATTTATTTTATTATTGAATGTATATTGATAAAACATTAATTAATCTCGAATTACTTTTCCAGTTTTTGTGTCAATAATTTGAGAAGCTTTATTGCTTCCTGAACCAAAATCAAAATACATTAAGTCGGGAAAAACTTTTTTTGCTTCTTGAATTGTTCTTATTGTTTCTTGATTAGAAATATTACATGATGTTAAATAAAAAGGACCTTCATTTAAAATAAAATTTAATAAATCTTTATTGTTAGGCATTCGATATCCTTGATTATTGATAATTAAAGTGACATTACCAGGCCAATATTTATTAATGTATTTTAAATGTTCTTCATTAATATTTTCCAAAGATTTTAATTGTTCTAAAGAACCTATAACAATAATTAGTGGTTTTGCATAATCTCTTTTTTTGATTTTGTAAATTTTTTGTTTATTAACATCATTAACTTTTCCACCAATACCTAAAACAGTATCTGTGGTAGTTATAAAAATATCATGTTCTTTTATTTTTGTCATTTTGCTCTTCTATTTTGTTTATTATTATTTTTTGAATTATTGCTTCTAGAATTATGATTAAATTTATTAATTCTATTTTTGATGTTTCTTATTTTGGCTTGTCCTTTTAAAATAACAGAAGGTTCAGGAGTTAAATTTATTTTTTTATATTTATGTTTATCTTGTAGTAAATAATGAGCAATAATTGTTGCTAAATCATGAAGAGTATATTTTTCCATTAATTCATTTTCTAAATAAGAAAATTGATTATCTTCATTTTGATTTAATATTTTTTGAAACTTTTCATCAATTTGTATTCTTCATTTTTGATAAATTTCTTCTTCTTTTGGTAAGAAAATTTCTTTAATTTGAGAATTTGTTCTAATTTCAATTTCTCTTAAATGTTCAATTTCATCTATTTTTACAAAAGATAAAGAATAACCTGACATTCCATTTCTTCCAACTCTTCCAATTCTGTGAGTGTAATATTCAATTTCTTGAGGTAAATCAAAATTAATAATTCATTCTATATGATGAATATCGATACCTCTTGCTGCCACATCTGTTGTAACTAGGATTTGTTTTTTATTATTTCTAAATTGATTCATAATAAATGATCTATTTTTTTGAGCAATATCGCCATGTAGTCCAATTGCATCAAAATCTAATTGTTTTAGTGCATCACATAATTCATCTACTCTTTTTTTTGTTCTACAAAAAATAACCAACGATTTTGGTTTGTAATATTGTAACAATTTAATTAAAGAAACAAATTTGGTTTTTTCTTTTACTAAAAGATATTCTTGTGTTATTGTTTGAGAAGTTTTTAATCCAGAAGAGATTTCAATATTTTTATGATCATCCTTTACAATTTTTTTTGCCATATTTTTTATTTTTTCATCAAATGTTGCAGTAAAAAAGAAACTTTGATGATCACTATTTAAATTAGATATAATTGCTTCTATTTCTTCTTTAAATCCCATATTTAGTAATTCATCAGCTTCATCTAAAGTAAAAGTTTTAATATGATCAAAATTAATTTTTTTATTTTTAATAAAATCATTAATTCTTCCTGGTGTACCAATAATAATGTTAGGTTTTTTACTTAATTCTTTAAATTGTTTTTCATATGAAACACCACCAATAATAAGAGCAATTTTCAAATTTAAATATTTACCTAATTTAATAAATTGATTATAAATTTGCATTGAAAGTTCTCTAGTAGGGGCTATTACTAAATGTTCAATGTAATTAGATTCTGAATTTAAATTATTTAATATTGGAATACCAAAAGAAGCTGTTTTACCTGTTCCTGTTGGAGCTTGAGCAATAATATCAAAACCTTCAAGAGCATAAGGAATAGTTTTTTCTTGGATTGGACTTAATGTTTCAAAATTTATTTCACTTAATGATTTTAATAATTCACTATTAATATTTTTTAGTTCATTAAATTTCATATATTTATTAATTATACTATATAAATATATGTCATTAATATCTATATTTAACTAAATTATTAAAATAATTAAATTTTATTTTTATTAGAATTATGATTAGATATTTTTATTTTTTGTTAAATGAATTACTTTAAATTTTTTAATTCTTTTTTAATAG
>DBMA01000029.1 GCA_002298905.1 Mycoplasma sp. UBA710
AAAAATTTTTTTAATAAATTTTAAAGAAACTACAAAATTTAAAAAGATATTTTTAAACATTATAAATTCAATAGAACAATTTAAATTAAATAAGACTAAATATCTTTTAAATAATCAATTAAAAGATTCACTAGAAACAATTGAATCTAATGAGCAACAGATTTTAAAAACTAATTTAATTTATTCTATTATTCATTTATCTTTTAAAAATTTTGCAATTATTTTTATAATATTCTTTTCTATTATTCAAATTACGAATTTTAATTCTCCAATTGGAAATTTATTTATTTATATATCAATGTTTAACTTTTTTATTAACTCGTCTTCTTCAATTATAAATGTTATATTTGAATATCCTACCATAAATCAATACTTAGAAAATTTAAACGGATTTTTCATTTATGAAAATGAAAATAATAATTTAAATAATACTGTAAATATAAATAAAATTAGCAAAATAGAGCTAAAAAACATTAATTATAATTATGGGACTTTTAATTTGAAAATAAATAATTTAATTATTAATTCTCACATTAAATTAATAGGTAAAAATGGCTCAGGTAAATCAACATTAATGAAAATAATATCTTTATTAATTTATCAAAATAGCATCTATTTCAATGATCAAAATATTATAAATTGCAATTTAAATCAATTAAAAAAACAAATATGTTATATATCTTCTAATGAATATTTACCAAGTTGCACTTTGTATCAATATCTAATATCAGCTAATGATAATAATCCTAAATATTTATTAAAAAATTATGAAAAATATAATTTAGGTATCTTACTAGAATATATGAATTTAGAATTAAATAATAATATAAGTGATGATGGAAAAAACTTATCTATAGGACAAAAACAATTCATTTATCTTTTAAAAATATTTGCACAAGACCCATCTTTAGTTTTGTTAGATGAAATATTTGAAAATATAGATCTAAATTTTAAAAAAATTTTATTCCCAATTTTGAAGGATTATTTGGAAAATAAAATAACAATTGAAGTTTCACATCAAAATAATTATATTTTTGAAGGAAAGGAAATTGATAATGAATTATTTATATAAACAAAAATATTTTATATATTCATTGATATTAATAATTCTTTCCATAATTTTTATTGTGATATTATTGCAAGTTGAAACAAAACAAAATATAAATGCAACATTAGAAGTAGATAATTATAAAAATTTTTCTATAAAATTTCCTTCATCAAATATTCATTTTTTAAATATCGCTAAAGATTTACAAATTTCAATAGAAAACAAAAGCTTTTATTTATTTAATGTAGAATTTATTAATCAAGGTGACAATATTTATAGAATTAATTTTCAAAATGATGAATTGTATAAAATTTTAAAAACTAATTCTTTATATAATGTGAAAATTTTTTATGCTCCTAAAAAGTTATATCAAATATTATTTAATATATAATTGACATTAATTATGAAAAAATTATCTATTAAAATTGATAATAAATATAATTTTGAATTTCAAAAAGATTTCAAAAAAATTTTAAAAAGATTTAAAAAAGTTATGAATTTATCTAAAAAAATTTGTGTTGATGTTTTAATAACAGATAATAAAACCATTAGAAAAATATCAAAAACTTATAGAAATATAGATAAAGAAACGGATGTATTATCTTTTCCTTTTGTTTTCGATAATTTTTCTTATGAATTAGGATTTAATTTCTTAGGAGAAATAGTTTTATCTTATGAAAAGATCGAAAAACAAGCAACAGAATTTAATCATTCTTTAAAAAGAGAATTTTGTTTTTTATTTACTCATGGATTGGTTCATTTATTAGGACTAGATCATAAATCCAAAGAAGACGAAATAAAATTTAACAATATTGTGTATGAAGTTATAAATGCAGAAAAAATTTATCGCTAATCATTAATATTTGTTTTCAAAATTGATAAAAATGCTTCTTGAGGAACTTCTACTTTACCAAATAATTTAGATTTCTTTTTACCTTCTTTTTGTTTTTTTAATAGTTTCATTCTTCTTGTTACATCACCGCCATATAATTTAGCAGTTACATCTTTTCTATAAGCTTTAATAGTTTCGCGAGCAATAATTTTGGCTCCAATTGCAGCTTGAATAGGAACTTCAAAGTTTTGTCTAGGAATAACTTCTTTTAATTTTTGTGTTAACTCTCTTGATCTTGTATAAGCAAAATCTTTATGAACAATCATAGAAAAAGCATCTATTTTTTCACCATTTAAAAGAATATCAATTTTTTCCATATCACTTTTACGATAACCAATAATTTCATAATCAAAAGAAGCATATCCTTTAGAAACAGATTTTAATTTATTAAAAAAATCAAAAATTATTTCAGTTAATGGCAATTCATAAACAATTTTTCTTCTAACATTATCAATATATTCTAAATCTATATAAATTCCTCTTTTATTTTGACATAATTCCATAATTGGCCCAATATAGTCTTCACTAACTATAATAAAAGCTTTAATAAATGGTTCTTCAATATATTCAATATAAGATTTATCAGGAAACTCAGAAGGATTAGCAATAATTTCGTGTTTTCCATTTGTATAAAAAACTTTATATTCTACTGAAGGAGCTGTAGCAATTATAGATATATTAAATTCTCTCTCTAATCTTTCTTTCAAAATTTCCATATGTAACAAACCTAAAAATCCTATACGAAAACCAAATCCTAATGCTTTTGATGTTTCAGGTTCATAAGTAATTGATGAATCAGACAGTGATATTTTTATTAAAGCATCTTTAGTTTTATCATAATCAATAGTATCAATTGGATAAAAACCACAAAAAATCACAGGTTTTAATTTTTTATAACCAGGTAATGATTCTTGAGTGGGATTTTTAGCTAATGTAATAGTGTCACCAACAGAAACATCTTTTGCGTCTCTAATAGAAGCCGCAATTCAACCAACTTCCCCTGCAAATAAAGCATCTTTTTTAACTTCATGAGGTTTTTTAATACCTAATTCAGTTACATGAAATTTTTTGTTTGATGACATAAAATAAAACTCATCACCTACTTCTATTTTCCCTTCAAAAATTCTTGTCAACAAAATAACCCCTCTGTAAAAATCAAAATAAGAATCAAATACAAGAGCCTTTAGAGGTTTATTATAATCGCAATTTTTTGGTGCTGGAATTTTATTTATAATTGCTTCAAAAACATTTTCAATTCCAATTCCATTTTTGGCAGAAATTAATATAGCATCATCAGCAGGAATTCCAATAACATTTTCAATTTCTTCTTTTACTCTTTCAGGATCGGCAGAAGGTAAATCAATTTTATTAATAATTGGAATTATTTCCAGTTCATTATCCATTGCTAAATAAACATTAGATAAAGTTTGTGCTTCAATACCTTGTGTAGCATCAATTAATAATAAAGCCCCTTCACAGGCAGCTAAAGATCTAGAAACTTCATAAGTGAAATCAACATGACCTGGAGTATCAATGATATGAAATAAGTAATTTTTATATTTAATTTGAGCTGCATTTAACTTAATGGTAATTCCTCTTTCTTTTTCAAGATCCATAGTATCTAAATGTTGCTCATTTAAATTTCTAGATTCAATTGTGTTAGTAAACTCAAGTAAACGATCTGCCAAGGTACTTTTTCCATGATCTATATGAGCTATAATTGCAAAATTTCTAATATTTTTTCTATCTATCATAGTATATTATTTTAATTAAAACAAAATAATAAGCATTAAAATTTACTACATTTTAATTAAAAAGTTTTTATTTATTAAATTGAAATTTATTTTTATATTATTTTTATAAAAAATAATAAAATATTATTTTAAATCTTTTTTAATTTTATTGTGGAGAAGAAGTGAAAGAAACAAAACCTATTATTGAGTTAAAAAACATTGTTAAAACATATGAAGATAAAACAATTTTAAAAAATATAAATTTATCTATCAATCAAGGAGAATTTATTACATTGCTTGGACCTTCAGGTTCTGGTAAAACAACCATTTTAAGATTGATTGCCGGATTTGAGTGAGCAACTAGAGGAGAAATCTTATTTAAAGGGTTAGATATTAAAGATTTACCTCCACATATGAGAGATGTATCAACTATTTTTCAAGATTATGCTTTATTTCCACATTTAAGCGTAGAAAACAATATTAAATATGGATTAAGATTGAAAAGAATTCCATTGCCTAAATCATCAATTAAACCTCATGTTTTTTCTAAGCAAAAATCTTTACAAAAAAAATGAGCAAAACAAGCATTAGAAGCAACGAAAAAATTAGATAAAATTCAAATAGAATATGAATCTGATCTAAAAAACAAGAAAATTTCTAAGAAAAAAAGAAATAAATTACAAAATTGATTAGATGACTTGGATTTTAAATATGCTTCTTGAGAAGTTTGACCATCTTTAATGAATGAAAGATTTGAAAAAAGATATTTAACTAGACGAATTACAAATATAGAAATGAATAAAATCGTTAAAGAAGTTATTGAATTAGTTAATTTAAACGGTCATGAAAAAAAATCAATAGATATGCTTTCTGGTGGACAAAAACAAAGAGTAGCTCTTGCTCGTTCTTTGGTTATTGAACCATCTTTATTATTATTAGATGAACCCTTATCGGCTTTAGATGCAAAAATAAGAGAGCAAATGCAAATTTTTTTATCTTCTATTCAAAAAAAATTAGGAATTACTTTTATTTTTGTTACTCATGATCGTGAAGAAGCTTTAAGACTTTCAGATAGAATTGCCATTGTCAGAGAAGGCGTTATTGAACAATATGGTACTTCTAAAGAAATTTATGATTATCCTAAGAATAAATGAGTAGCTAATTTTATAGGTGATGCAAACATTTTAGAGGGAGAAATAATTGACCAAGAAGAAGAAATAATTTTACTACTTGGCAAAAAAATGAAATATTGAACTAAATATAAATTTAATAATAATGAATTAGTTGATATATTAATAAGACCTGAAGATATAGTCATTAAAAAATCAAGTGGACTTATTAAAGGTCAAGTAGAAACTATAACATATGAAGGTAGTTATTATTTAATTACTATTAAAACCAAAAATAAGACATTTTTAGCAGAATCTTCAAATGAATATGAAATTGGAGAAAAAGTTTATATATCATGAACAGTTACATCAATGCATTTAATGGAAAAGGAGGAATAATATGGTAAATAAATTTAAAATTCAATCAAATATTTTGTTATTCTTACCTTATTTAATATTCGTTTCTTTATTTGTCTTAACACCTATTATTTTTATAATAGTTTTATCATTTATAACTCCTTCAGGATCAGCAATAGATTATGATAAATGAGAAATGTGAAAAGATAGAAACTTTTGACAAATTTTTTTCAAATCATTTTTTATGGGAATAATAGTGTCCTTAATTTGTTTAGCAATATCTCTTCCATATGTTTTTATACTAATTAACACAAAAAATAAAAGCGCTAAATTTATTTTATTATCACTAATTATCACTCCTTTATTTTTATTTACTTTAGTTAAAATATTAGCTTTAAGAGGAATACTAACTATCATTTTTGATATTCCTATTGATGCAGAAGGATATCTTTATTTAGGTTTTGTATATTTATTTTTACCATTTATGATTATTCCTCTTTATAATGTTCTAAATGGAATGCCAAAATCAATGATTCAGGCATCTCAAGATTTAGGATATAATAAAATATTTACATTTATGAAAATAGTTATTCCTTATGGACTTAAGGCTATTTGTTCAGGAATTATCATTGTTTTTTTATTAGTAATTATGTCAGTTGCAGTAAGTAATAAATTGTTAGATAATTCTGCCGGAAATCAAATGATAGGTAATGTTATAAGTGATTTATCAAATCCATCAAATCCTTTTGATATGCAAAAGGCATCATCAGTTGTTTTGATATCATTATTAGGTTCATCAATAGTTTATTTTATAATTAATTCTATTCCTATGATTTATCGAAAAATTAAAGGAGGAATTAATGAATAAAATCAAGGAAATAATTAAATATTCATATTTATTATTAATCTTAGTATTATCTTATATACCTTTATTTACAATGGCAATTTTTAGTTTTAATAAAACATCAGATAAAGGGTACGTTTCTTTTGTTTGAAATGGATTTTCATGAGATAGCTATAGAAATTTATTTTCTTCTAAAATTATGCTTTCACTATTAAATTCTATTATTGTAGCTTCTTTAACAGCTTTATTAGTAGTGACTATTTCTTTATTAACTGTTTTTTCCTTATGAAAACAAAAAAATAAATTATTAAAAAGTATTAATTCTATTAATAATAATATTTCAATGATCAATCCAGATATTATCATTGGTGTTAGTTTGGCTTTATTTTTTGGTGTTGTTTTTGGTTCTTTATCATCGGGCAGCGAAGGATTAATGAGAACTGTATTGGGGCATACTGTTATGACACTTCCTTATGGTATTTTAATTATGTATCCTAAAAGTGAAAAATTTAATAGATCATTATTTGAAGCCTCATGAGATTTGGGATATTCTAAAATTAAAACATGATTTAAAACCTATTTTATTTATATGTTTTCTTCAATTATTTTTACAATTATTATTACCTTTATTTTTTCATTTGATGATTTTATAATAACTTCTATTACTTCCAATACAACAACAGTAGGAACAGAATTATATCAAGGACAATTTCGTTCTTGGGCTTTAGCACTAGGTACTTTAATTTTATTAATAATGATTACAACAAATATTATTTTCTTTATACATGTTAATAAAAAATCTAAAGGAAAAGCATGAAAAAAAGTATAAAAATAATATTAAGTGTTTTTGCTTTGTTAGCACTAATAGTAACAATCATTTATTTAAAAATAGCATTTCCCTTTAAGCCCACTTTTTATTTTTATAGTTCTTATTTTGATGAACAAACAATTAGAGATATTAATAAAAAATATACTTGTAAAGAGTATGGAGAAGTTAACAGTTTTGAATATGCTTTAGAAAATAACAAAATAATTGGTGGTATAACTTCGGATTATGCAATTATTACTTTGATTAATGAAGGAAAAGTAAGTCCTTTAAGAAAAAAAATGGAAAAAATTAATAATTTACCTGACAACTCTTGAGAAAATTACTTTACTCCTGAAGTTGTTGATCAAATGAATTCATTCAATTCTTATTTAGACCAAGAATTATTAACAAGTATGTATGGCAATGAATATGGTTCAAATTATAAATTTAATTTTAGTGATTTCGTTATTCCGTATTTTATTAATGATAAATTATTAGCATATGATACTTCTAAAATATTTAATGAAATAAATATGTCTGAAAACCCCTTTAATTTTCAATCCCCTCCAACACTTGTAGAAGCTTTAAGAATGTTAAGTTCAAAATTAAATGATATTCAAATTCAATGAACAAAAAATGAGAGAGAAAATGTGTCATTAGGTTCTTCAACAAATGACCCCCAAAATAATTGAGATACTACTATTACAAAACAAAATTATTTGGAATTAATCAATAATTTTTCAAATATGATTTTTGAAGGTTCAGGAGCTTTGATAAGTAATATAAAAAGAAATCTATTTGATTCTGATTCAGACATTATTTTGAATAATTTAATAAATCCAACATCAAAAATTGATGCTGCTTTTATTTACAATGGTGATGCTCTAGATGCTTATTATGGTCATGATAATTTTAATAGTATAGCCGATGGCGACAGATTAAGAATTATTAGAACTAAATATACTGTTAGAATTTTAGATTGTTTTATAATTTCTTCGTCTATTAATAATAATGATCAACAACATTTATTAGAATATTTTAATAATATTATTTTTAAAGATATTTTTATTTCCGAAAAAGAATTAAATGAACAAAATCCAGAGACTATATATCAAGATAATGTTATATTAAGAATTTTTGATTATGTAAATTACACTCCAGCTGCAAAGGCTGCATATAATTATGTTTATGAAAATTATTTTTACAATAATGAAACACAATCAATAGATGAAATAGCAAGATCAATTTTTCAAGTACCATCTACTAATGAACAAATAAAAATTTATGTAAAAAATTTATCACCAATAGATAAAGAAACATTATCAAAATTAACATTAGCTTTTCAAAAAAAATTAAATGGATATTAAATTTAGTTGAAATAACTTTCATTATATTTGTAATGCATAATAAATATAAATGTATTTATATCAAGATATAAACTAAAAAATTTGTTATAATTTTATAGGACATCAATTAATAAGGGGGTGTCAAAATGTTAATGAAAAATTTAAAAAAATGCTTTATAGGATTTTCAATTTTTTCAGTTGCCACAATAGCAACATTAGGAGCAACTTTTGGATTAAGTGCTTCTTCAAAGTTTAAAAATAATAGTGGAATAAACCCCGACAATAATTCTAATAATAATAATGTGCCAAATCAACCAGAGGTAAAACCAGGAGAACCTACAACTCCTTCTACTAAACCAGAAGAAAAACCAGTAGAACCTGAAAAACCAGTAGAACCTGAAATACCTGCAAAACCAGAAGAAAAGCCTCTTATATTAGTTCCAAAATCAAATTTAACATCATCTACATTGAAATTACAAAATCTAACTATAGATGAAGCTATTACCAAAATGACTAAAGAATGAATTATAGAAAATAAAAATATTTTATTTTCATCAGGGCAAGAAAATTTAACTTTAGATAAATTAGAGAATTTATCTTTTACTCCAATTTTTGAATCTAATAATCAAAATATAGCAAATATTAAATTAACTATTAACAATAATGTTATTTTAAATATTTCAAATTTTTCTATTATTCCTTCTTCAACATTTTTATATGATCTGCAAGCATGACCACTGGGAGTAGGTCAAGCAATTAATATATCATCTTATGTTAAAGATAAAAACAAAATAATGGAAGCCATTTCTTTATATATTGTAAATCAACAAAATACTTATGTTAATAATCAAAAAGATTTTTACATGCAAAATTATATTTTAGAAAGAAAAAATTTATTTCAATCAATTATCAATAATGATAAGTTAATATGAAATTTTGATTTAAAAGGTAAAACAAATGAATTTAAAAATGCTCTTGGCTTAAGTTTATTTAGAAAAAACTGAGATAATTTATTTTCAAATATGCCAAATGCATCTCAATATATAACTAATTTTAAAGTTACTTTTAATGTTCAGCAAATTGATAATAAAATTGATAGATATAAATTATTTGCAACAAATGTTGAATTAGTTTTTGAACAACAAAATTCATCAAATTCTACTTCAATTAAAACTATTAATTTAGCTTATGATTCCAACCAACAATCACTATCTTCATATGAATTAACTTTATCTAAAAATTCATCTTCAAATATTGGAAGTGTTATTCCATCAAGTAGTTCTCCACTTTTAAATTTAGAACCATCTAGTTCTACAATCTATGTAGATTCATTTAAAGGATTAGGAAATATTATTTATTCTTCAGCTGATAATATTATGAGAAATATAACAAGAGATATTCTTTATGATAACAAAGACAAAATATTTGCAGATTCATATTTATTTGAAAAAATTGATTTTATTGAAAGAGTTACTCCAGGTGGTTTAGTAGGAAATAATTATGATAAATTTTCTATTAATGTTAAATGAAAAGATATCACAGATCTTACAACAATTACTTTTGCAATATCACAAGATAATAGAATTAAAATTTTAAATTTACATAATTTACAAAAAATACCTGTAAGTAATAAAAAAATTGGAGTTTATACAAATTCTGCAGATATAATTGAATTAAGAAAAAGAATTCCATTCTTAATGTATTATGAACAAATACAACCAATAAATGATCCGAATAGTCCATACCATCTTCCAGGATACGAAGATTATGAACTAATAAAAGCAAGACCAGCTTATATTGATTCTACAAGTGATGGATTATATATTCAATTATCAAAAAATATACTTAGTCCAGCAAATTGAATGAATCGAAGCGATGCATATTACAACATGCTATTTAGAAGTATTTGAAAATCAATGAATTGAAATGATTTTCGAGTTCAACAACATAATATAATTCCTAACATAGCAACTCTTAATGATATAAGATTAGAATGACAATTAGTAAAAACTTCACAATCAGGTAATAGGATAGAAGCAAAATTGTATCCTAAAAAAGTAATTATGTATTATAGAAATGGTTCAAAAATAGAATGAGAATATTCAAAAAACTTTGTAGATAGCAACAATATTGCAAATGAAATTCATTTCATTCTTGATCCATCAGTAGGAAATAAATATCAAACAGTGGAATTAAAATAAATAATTTTAATTTATAGGTAATATAAAAATAACACAAATGATCTTACTTGTGTTATTTTTATTATTTGATAGGTTTATTAAAAATATTTATTTTTGTTTATTTGCTTTATTTATAACTTTTTCACTATATACTGAAGCAAATTTTCTATTTCTTTTTGTTTCATATTTTACATATCCACTAATTAGAGCAAATAATGTATCATCTCCACCGATTCCAACATTATTTCCTGGATGAATTTTTGTTCCTCTTTGTCTAAAAATGATTTGTCCAGCATTTGTGTATTGCCCATCACTTAATTTTTGTCCTAATCGTTTACTATGTGATTCTCTATTATTTTTACTACTACCTGCGGCCTTATGTGTTGCCATAGCTTTTCACCTCTATTTTATCCTTTTAATTCTTCTATTTTTACTCTAGTATAAGGTTGACGATGACCTAATTTTCTTTTATGTGTTGATTTTGCATTATGACGATAAACAATAATTTTTTTACCTTTACCTTGTTTTTCAATTATTCCTGTAACATTTGCTCCTGGAACAATAGGAGTTCCAATTTTATCTCCTATTAAAAGAACTTGATCAAAATTAATTTTATCTCCTTCTTTTCCTTCGATTTTTTCTACAAAAATAATATCATTTTTTTTCACAAGTAATTGCTTACCACCAGTTTTGATAATTGCAATCATGTATTTATTTCTCCTTTAGCGCAATTTAAATCTAATGTAGCAACATTTAAAAATATACAAATAAAAAAGTTAAAAAAAATTTTAAATTGTCTTAAATGTGGCTCGACCTTAAGGTAAATAATTTAAAACTAAATTAATTTTTAAAAAACCTTTTTGGTTCGGTTACTTTAAGTAACATAATAAATTATAGCATTTTGTATTTGTTTTTTATTTATTAATTAAATAATATATTTATTTTTTATTAAAATAATTTAGTATGAATCAATTATTATCAAATATTTTAACTCCCGAAACAATAGATGATATTATTGGTCAGCAACATTTAGTAGGACCTAATTGCATTATTCGCAAAATGATAGAAAAAAAAATTATTTACTCTTTAATTTTTTTTGGTCTACCAGGTATAGGGAAATCATCTTTAGCTTTTGCCATTTGTAAACAATTAAAATCAAAATACTTTTATTTTAATCCAACAAAAAATACAAAACAAGATTTAGAAAATATATTAAATAAAATAACAGATTTTCAAAAAATTGTCATTATTATTGACGAGATACATAGAATGAATAAAGATAAACAAGATATTCTATTATCATATTTGGAAAAAAATAATTTAACAATTATTGCAACAACAACTGAAAATCCATATTTTGTTGTGAATCCAGCGATTAGAAGTAGATGTTTTATTTTAGAACTTAAACCTATATCTGCTCAAGAAATGGAAGAATATTTAGAAAAAATTTGCGTTAAACTTAATATGAATTTAACTAAGGAACAAATTAATAAAATTGTTTTATCTTCTGGAGCAGATCTAAGATCTAGTATTAATATTATTGATCTTATTTACAAGATTTATGAATCAAATTCAATCACCAATGAAAATTTAGAAAAATTATTGCCCCATATAAAAGTTATAGGTTCTAGTTATGGTAACGAATTTTATAATTTATTATCAGCTTTTCATAAATCTTTAAGAGGCAGTGATTGTGATGCGGCAATTTACTATTTAGCTCAACTAATTAAAATAGGGGATTTAAATTCGATTTCTAGAAGAATATTGGCCATGGCATATGAAGATATAGGATTAGCTAATCCTAATTTAGTAAGTAGAACTAAAAATGCAATTGATGTAGCAGAGAGATTGGGTTTTCCTGAAGCTTATCAAGTGCTTGCTACAATTACTATTGAACTATGTTTGTCTCCTAAATCTAATTCCGCATATTTAGCTATTTCAAATGCTTTAAAAGACGATAGAACATTTGATGTACCTAATCATTTAAAAGATAATCATTATAAATCCCATAAAAAATTAGGTTATTCAGGTTATAAATATCCTCATGATTATCCATTCAATTGAGTTCAACAAGAATATTTACCAAAGAATTTAAAAGGTACTAAATATTATTATCCTTCAAAAAATGATATAGAACTAAAAATGAATCAATATTGAGAAAGGATCAAAAATGAAAAATAATTCTATTAAAATATTTGCTAAACAGTTTTTACAAGAAATAAAAAAACATCAATACATTGTAATCTTTCATCATCAAAGACCTGATGGAGATTGCTTAGGTTCTCAACAAGCTTTAAAATTGTGAATTAAAAAAATGTTCCCTGATAAAAAAATATATGCTATTGGTTCTAATGAGAATTTATTTACCTTTTTAAATTGAAAATTTAACAAAATACCATCAGATAAAATTTTAAGTAATTCCTTAGGTATTATAGTAGATGCTAATTATGCAAATAGAATCATTTGTAATGAATTGATATTAGAAAATAAATTGAAAACACTAATTAGAATTGATCATCATCCTGAAAAAGATGATGTTAATTATAAATTAAGATTTGTTGATTCATCATATTCATCTTCTGCTGAACAAATTACTCACTTAATTAAAACAATTGATTCATCATCAATAGATAAAAAAATAAGTACTTTTTTATATTTAGGCATTTACACAGATAGTGGGAGATTTTTCTATGATAATGTAACATCAAGAACTCATATATTAGTTTCTTGATTGTTAGATACCAAATTTAATGTTTTCAATTTGCATAAGAACTTATCAATAAGAACAATTGAAGAATTAGAATTTAATAAATATGTTTTATCTAATTATAAAACATATAAAAATGTTATTTATTGTTTCATTTCTTATCAAAATATTAAAAAATTAAAATTAAAAGATAGTAACACTAATCGTGTAGATTTTTTAGCTAATATTAAAGGTTATGATATTTGAATTTTTTTTATTCAAAATAATGACCAATCAATAAGAGTAAGATTAAGATCAAATAAATTTAATATTGCTCAATTAGCACACCAATACAATGGTGGAGGTCATAAAAAAGCATCAGGGGCAATTATATATCATGAAAATCAAATTATAGAAATGGTAAAAAAAGCTTCTCTTATTAAAGATTAAAAAGATTTTTAATATATTATTTAAATATAATTAATTTAGATTTTTTAGCCAATATCTATATTAAATTTATCTATTTTTAAATCTTTTATATATAATAATTTATTGCTCTATTTAAATTAATTAAGGAAAAAAATTAACATGAAATATCTAGTAATTGTAGAATCACCAAATAAAGTAAAAACAATACAAAAATATCTTGGTAATGATTATGAAGTTAAAGCATCTGTGGGTCATATAGTAAAAATGATGACAGGAGGAGAAAAAAATTTAGGAATCGATTTTGAAAAATGAGAACCTAAATATAAAATAGAACCTGAAAAAAAACACATAGTTGCTGAACTAAAAAAAGATGCTACAAAAGCAGATATAGTTTATATTGCAACAGATCCTGATCGCGAAGGAGAAGCAATAGGGGATAATTTAGTAGAATATTTAGATATTAAAGATAAATATAAAAGAATTAAATATAATGAAATTACAAAAGATGCTATATTGTCATCTATTAAAAATCCTACTATTATTGATGATAATTTGGTAAAAGCTCAAAAATCAAGAAGAATGCTAGATCGAATTATTGGTTTTAGATTAACAAATTTAATGATTAAAAAAATGTCTAATTATCCTGAAAAACCAACAGCTGGGAGAGTACAATCTATTGCTTTAAAATTGGTAGTAGATCGTGAAAAGGAAATTAGAGATTTTAAACCTATTTTGTATTCAACTATTGAAGCAAAGATTAATGAAAACATTAGTGCTAATTATTATAACCCTAATGGTATTTTTGAAAATAAAGAATGAGTAAATCGTGAAGATACTGAGAAAATTTTATCTGAATTATCAGGACCATTAAAAGTAATGGATATTAAATTAACAAAAAAAAGTGATGCTAAAATTTCTCCTTTGAAACAATCTGTTTTATACAAAAAAGCAGATATGTCTTCAAAAATTGTTCAATCTGCAGCTCAAAAATTATATGAAGGATTTGGAGATGGTGGTTTAATTTCATATCCTAGAACTGATTCAACAAGATTATCTGAAACATTTTTGGTAAAAACAAGATCATTTATTAAAGATAAATACGGAGAAGAATATGTTGCAAAAGATATTAAAGGATTCAGTGGAGAACAAGATGCTCATGAAGCTATAAGACCAACAGATATAAGTTTAGATCCTGAAAAAGCAGCTAAAAAATATTCATTATCTTCTTATGAATATAAAGTATATTCAATTATTTGATATACAACTATGAAAGCAATAATGTCTGTTCCAATTAGAGAAATATTAAGATATGAATTAGAAAATAATAAACATAAATTTAAATTATCTTCTTCTAAAGTTATCTTTGATGGGTACTTGATTTTATCTCAAAAGGACTTAGAAAAAGAATTACCTAAATATAATATTAATGATTTAATAGATGTTCAAAAATATTTAGTTTTCGATCATGAAACAAAACCTCCAGCTCATTACACAGATGGTTCATTAATTGAAAAATTAGATGAAATTAAAGTTGGTCGTCCCTCAACTTTTGCAACAACTGTTGAAAAAATTCTTGATCGTAAATTTGTAGTTAAAGAAGGTAACTCACTAAAATCAACAGAATTTGGCGAAGCTGTAATTACAAAATTAATAGAAGGGTTTCCTAATGAAATTACTGAAGGATATACAGCAAGAGTAGAGGCTGATTTAGATTTAATTGCTGAAGGGGAAATTGATTATAAACATTTAATGCAATCTTTTTGAGAACGTTTTGATAATTCATTCAAAACAGCAGAGTCAACATTAGAAAGAACAGTTTTATTAGATCGTTTTGTAGGAGAAAATTGTCCTCAATGCAATAATCCGTTGATATACAAAACTTCTAAAAAAAATAAAGAAGAATTTATTTCATGTTCAACTTGGCCTGAGTGCACATATACAAGAAGTGTTAAAACATATAAAAATAAAAGATTTAGTTTTCTAAAAAAGATAAATAAAAATAAATAATAAAAAAATATTGGAAATAGTAATAAAATTATTATGTACATCATAAAATAATTTTATTTTGAATGTATTTACTTTAAAATTTATCCCTTATACTTTTTTAATTACGATTTTTTTTGTTATTATTACTACTTGCATAATCAAAATAAGATTATTTATAAATGTACATAGACTGAGAAAAAGAGGTATTTTTCTAATGAAAAATAATATTAATATTTATAGTGAAATTGGAACTTTAAAAGAAGTTTTAGTTCATACACCAGGAAATGAAATTCGTAGAGTATCTCCGGAAAGATTAGAAGAATTACTTTTTTCTGCTGTTTTAGAACCAGATGAAGCGATAAAAGAGCATAAATCTTTTTGTAAAATATTAGAAGATTTAGGAGTTAAAGTAATTCAATTATCTGATTTGACTGCCGAAACCTATGATCTACTAGATGATAAGATCAAAGATCAATTTATAGAAGAATGATTAGATCAATCAGAGCCAAAGTTAAATAAAGAATTAAGAGAAAAGGTGAAAAAATTTATTCTTTCATCTAAAAATTCTCGAGAAATGATTAGAAAAATGATGTCAGGAGTCCTTGCTGAAGAGATAGGAATTAAACAAGAAAAAGCATTAGTTGTCGATCCTATGCCTAACTTATATTTCACAAGAGATCCTTTTGCTTCAATAGGTAATGGTATTTCATTAAATTCTATGAAATATTCAACAAGAAGAAGAGAAGTAATTTTTTCTAAATTGATATTTTCATATCATCCTAAATATAAAAATACACCACGTTTTTTTGATTCTAGTGATTTAAGTAAATCACAAGGAACAATAGAAGGTGGTGATATTTTTATTTATAATGAAAAAACATTAGTAATTGGTAATAGCGAAAGAACAAATCATGAAGCGATATTATCAATTGGAAAAAATATTAAGAAAGATCCAGAATGTAAATTTGAAAAAATAATTGCAATTAATGTACCTCCAATGCCAAATTTAATGCATTTAGATACATGATTGACAATGCTAGATCATAACAAATTTTTATATTCACCTAACATGTTATCAGTATTAAAATTTTGAGAGTTAGATTTAACTAAAAATGATTTAAAAATGATTGAAAAAAATTCATCTTTAAAAGATATGTTGAAATCAATAATAGGTGAAGAACCGATATTAATACCTATTGCAGGAAAAGAAGCAAATGAAATTGATATCAATATTGAAACTCATTTTGATGGAACTAACTATTTAGTTATTACTCCAGGAGTGGTAGTTGGTTATGATAGAAATGCAAAGACTTCTCAAGCTTTAAAAGATGCAGGAATCAAAGTTTTAGCTTTTGAAGGTAATCAATTATCATTAGGTATGGGATCAGCTAGATGTATGTCTATGCCTTTATATAGAGAAAATTTAAAAAAATAAATAAAAGGAAGTTACTATGCCAGTTAATTTAAAAGGAAGAAGTTTAGATACATTATTAAATTTCACAACAGATGAAGTAAATTATTTAATTAATTTATCTTTAGATTTGAAAAAATCAAAATATCAAGGATTGCAACCAGCATTTAGACCTTTAGTAGGGAAAAATATTGTTATTTTATTTCAAAAAGATTCAACAAGAACTAGATGTTCATTTGAAGTTGCAGCATCAGATTTAGGTGCTGGAGTTACATATTTAGGACCTTCAGGTTCAAATTTTGGTAAAAAAGAATCTATTGAAGATACAGCAAAAGTTTTAGGAAGATTTTATGATGGTATTGAATTTAGAGGATTTGCTCAATCAGATATTGATGCTTTAGTGAAGTATTCAGGCGTACCTGTATGAAATGGGTTGACTGATGCCGAACATCCAACACAAATAATTGCTGATTATATGACAATGAAAGAAAAATTAGGTGATTTAAAAGGCAAAAAAATTGTATTTGTTGGCGATTATAAAAATAATATGGGTTATTCAGTAATGATTGGAGCAGCATTTACAGGAATGAATGTATGCTTATGTGGACCTAAAAAATATAAAGACCAAATGGATAAAAAAATTATTGAAAAATGTCAAAAATTATTTAAAGAAAATGGTGGATCTTTAGAATTTAGTGATGATAAAATTAAAGCTGCCAAAAATGCTGATGTTATTTATACAGATGTTTGAGTATCATTAGGAGAACCATTTGAATTGTTTGATCAAAGAATTAGTGAATTAAAAGATTTTCAAGTTGATATGAAAATGATGAAAGCAGCAAAAGAATCAGTTATATTTATGCATTGTCTACCAGCCTTTCATGATGACCATACTTCATTTTCAAAAGAAGTTGCTCAATCATTAGGAAAAAAATATCCTATTGTTAAAAATGGCGAAATTGAAGTAACTGATGAAGTTTTTCAATCATTGTATAATAAAGCATTCGATCAAGCAGAAAACAGAATGCACTCTATTAAAGCAATTATTTTAGCAACAATAGGATACTAGTTTATGTCAAGAATTGTAATTGCATTAGGTGGAAATGCTTTAGGAAATAATCCTGAAGAGCAAAAAGAATTAGTTAAAATTCCAGCCAAAAAAATTGTGTCATTATTAAAATTAGGCCATGATGTTATTATAGGTCATGGCAATGGACCACAAGTAGGAATGATTTTTAATGCTTTTTCAGATGCTAAAAAATTTAATGATAAAACAACTTTAATTCCCTTTGCAGAAGCAGGTGGTATGAGTCAAGGATATATTGGTTATCATATGTTAACTGCAATAGCAAATGAATTGAAAAAAGAAAAAGTTTATAAAGATGTTATTTATCTTTTAACAGAAACTATTGTAGATCCTAATGACAAAGCATTTAAAAACCCAACAAAACCAGTAGGACCATTTTATGCATCTAAAGAAGAAGCAATAAAAAATAATCCCAACTCAACAATAGTAGAAGATTCTGGAAGAGGTTATAGAAAAGTTGTTCCATCACCTAAACCAATTGATTTTATTGGTATTAATGCTATTAAAGAAAATGTGAATAAAGGAACTATTGTAATTACTGGTGGTGGTGGAGGAATACCTATTATTGAAAAAAATAATGTATATATAGGTGTTGATGGAGTTATTGATAAAGATTTTGCCTTAGCTAAAATTGCTTCTTTAGTAAATGCAGATATCTTGATCATTTTAACAGCTGTTGATCATGTTTATGTTAATTATGGCAAACAAGATCAAAAAGCATTGATAAATACTAATTTGAAAGAGTTAGAGCAGTATATTAAAGAAAATCAATTTGCCCCAGGATCGATGTTGCCAAAAATTCAAGCCGCAATAAATTTTGTTTCTTCAGGAAAAAATAAAACAGCAATTATTGCTGATTTAACAAAAGTTGAATTAGCTCTTGAAGGTAAAAGTGGCACAAAAATTGTTGCTTAGCATATAATAAGTATATTATTAATTTTAAGGAAAAAAATAATATGAAAAAAAAAGAAAAAGAAAGAGGAATATCACAAGCATCTAAAAATAAAAAGATTTCATTTTTCTCAGCTATTTTAGTTGTTATGGGATCATCAATTGGTGCAGGTATATTTTTTAAATCAAAAAGCGTTTTAGATAATTCTCAAAATTCATTAATATTAGCAATTTTTTGTTGAATTATTGCAGCTTTTTCAGTTATTGCTATGGCATTAGCATTAATTGAAATTTCATCTGCTCGTAATGACAATTTATCATTATTAGGATGAACAAAAGTATTTAATAGTAGAACAACTTTTAAAGCATCGAAAAACTTCATGTTTTATATCTATTTACCTTTAACATACTTTTTTATGCCATTGTATGTAATTATGTCATTACAAGATGGAATTGGAGCTTTAGTTAATCCCAAAATGTCTTCGTATAATTTTGGAACTCCTGTTGATTGGTTAATTTGAACAATTATTTCAATTGTAATATCAGCTTATTTTATTTATGCTTCAGGTATTAGTTCAAAAATAGGGAATATTCAAAATAAAATAGTTACTTATATAAAATTTTTACCTTTAGCATTTGTTGCTATTATGGGATTTGTTTTAGTTGGTATGAATGCAGGTGGATGAAATAAAGTTTCAATTGGTGTTCAAAAACCTATTGAAGATTTAGCTAGCGGAAAAAGCTTAAGTGCATTTGCTCCAGGTTTAGGAATGTTTTTAGCAATTAGTGCCATTTTCTTTGCTTATGATGGATTTTATGTTGCTGCAGGTATTCAATCTGAAATGGAAGAGCCTAAAAAAACACCTATGGCTATTTTATTAGGATTAGTGATTACAACAGTAATATATTTGATCATAGCAATATCAATGTCAATTAATGGTGGATCATTTTTTGGGATGCTAGATTATATGGAAAATCTAGCTCCAAATGTAGGACGTGTATTATTTGGTGTTGTAAATATAATGATAGCAATTGGTGTATTAGGTATTATTAACGGTTTTGCAATGTGAGCACCAAGATTTATAGAAGATTTAATTAAAGAAGGAGAATTACCTTTTTCAATTAGATATAAAGATAGATTAAATGAGAGTAAGCCTAAAGTAGGTATTATGTATTCATTTGTGATAACAATACCAATTGTTATTGTATTTACACTAATTGGAGCATTGGCTTATATTGATAATTATGGTTCATCATATGGAACAGGTATGGGAAAATTGTATACATTTGCCGATTTAATGGGTACTTGAACAGCTTTATTTACATTTGGGTTTATCACAGCATCGATCTATGGTGGAATTAAAAATAGAAAAAGTAAAAAAATAAAAACTGATCAAAAATCTTATTTTGTTCCAATGGCTATTAGTGCTGTAATTATTGTTAGTTTAGCTTTAATAGTTACTATATTAATTCCAATAATTGATTTATTATTAATTGCTCAATTAGATCTAGCTAAAGTTGAAAATGCAACAGATATTATTGTAAGTAGAGTTATGTTAGTTATAACATTAGTTATATTTGTTGCTTTATCATATGGAACAACTTTGGTCGAAGATAAAATTAATATTAAAAAATTTGGTTCAATTGAAAAATATGAAAATTGACAAAAACAAAATTTTATTGTTAGCTAATTTTTTATAATAATCTATAATAAAACGAATTAAATGATAAAAAAACTCTAGATTAAATTCAATTTAGAGTTTTTTTATTCAATCTACAATTAAATAGTAGATTCTAGTTAATTTTTATTTTGTTTTTTAATTTCTTTTCTTTTGTTTCAAAATTGTTTAAAGGAAATTATTTTATTTTTTCATAATTTTTTAAAAATAATTAATCAATCTTTTTTAGTAATTATTTCTTTATCTTTTGAATTTGCTGTAATCACAAGATTTGTATTTTCATTATTATTTTTAAATTCTTGGGTATTCATTTCAGGTTGATTAAATGGATTAGGATGTCTTTTCATATAATCCAAATTTTTAGTAGTTATTTCTATATTCTTGGCATTTTCTATTTTTTGGGTCTTGTTATTCACAGTTTTAATTGAAAGAGTAATTATCTTTTTTTTATTATTTTGCTCCATAATACAATATATTTTAATAATTTAATTTATTTTTTGCAAAATATTTATAATTATAAACATAATTCTATGCCGTTTTAGCTCAGTGGTAGAGCACTTCCATGGTAAGGAAGGGGTCGCAAGTTCAATTCTTGTAAACGGCACCATATGTCTTTATAAAAGATGCCATTTACACAAAAATAAATATTGTTAGATAAACAAAACAAACTAGAGCAACAGAATCTACACGGTCTAAAATTCCTCCATGTCCAGGAATCATATTAGAAAAATCTTTAATTTTTGCAAATCTTTTAATTCAAGAAAACGATAGATCTCCAATAATAGCAACAATGGGAAGAGTAAGAGGAATTACAATTAATAAAATATTTTTATCTACATGTTCTAATCCTTTAAATTTAGCAAAATAAAAAATTAAAAATAAAATTAATCATGTTACAACATAACCAGAAATAGCTCCTTCAATAGTTTTATTAGGAGAAATTTTAGGAGCCAATTTTTTCGAAAATATTTTATTACCTAATAAAAGGCCCCCAAAATATGCAAAAATATCACATATAATAGGTCCAATAAACAAAATCAAAATAAAAATAGGCGAATCTCCATTAACAATTAAAATTGATTTACCTGTAATTGTTAGGACCATAACAACAATATAAGATATAAAATAATATCAAACATTTTTGTTGCTTAAGCTATTTTTGTTAAATAAAAAAGGGATTAAGACTAAGATAGCATGTACTAAATAACTTAATCCAAGAATGCCAAATAATTTTCCTTCATATTGTTCTTTTATAATATTTTTTGCTGTATTAGAATTTAAAAATCATCCCTTTGTTTCTTCTCAAGGACTAAAAAATGAAATAAGAGATAATAAGGCAAAATAAAAACAAGTTCATTTAGGTAATGGAAGAATTTTTGCATATTCAAATAAAGCATAGGAAATAAGTGATAAATAAAGAATAAATCCAATAATTTTTGCTAAAAGCTTATCATTTACTCAACCAATTAAAGACCAACAAGTTATTGCAACAATTGCAATAATAAGAGCATATAATGTTTTTATTAATATTGGATTTTTTTTAATATTGTTCATAATTTATTTACATTTTTATTAATTGATTTTCTTTATTTTTTATTGATAAATCAATTTTATTGTTGTATTGATCAACTATTTTTTGAATTTCATTTTGATATTGTTTTTCCATATCTTCAGTAAGTTCTTTATCATTTTTAATTTTCTTTAAAATATTTTGACGATTATTTCTAATTTTTATTTTTCCTTGTTCTTTATAAGAAGACAAATTTTTAATTGCTTCTTTTCTTTTTTCAGTTGTTAATTGTGGAAAAATAATTCTTAGTTTATCTCCTTCATCTTGAATTGTTATAGAATAATTTTGTTTTATAATAATATTATAAATTTCCTTATTAAGCGATTTATCAAAAGGCTTAATAATTAATTGTTGAGCTTCAGGATGAGTAATAGATGAAATATCTCCGATAGGAGTTGGTGTATCATAATACATTACTTTTAAAATAGAAAATAATTGAGGATTTGCAGTACCTAAATTGATTCTTGATAAGGACTTTTCTAATTGTTCTATAGCTTCATCACAACTTAAAATAAATTCTTCTTTATAAACATTAAAATCCATATGCTTAATTTTTAACTATTGTAAATTTACCATGTTTATTAATTGCATTTACAATAGAATTTTCTCCTCCTACATTAAATACTAATAATTTTATATTATTATCTTTTGCCATTGCAACAGCTGTTGAGTCCATAACTTGTAATTTTCTTTTTAAAATTTCATCATAACCAATTTCACCAAAATGAATAGCATTTGGATTAATTTTTGGATCAGAGTCGTAAATACCATCAACCCCATTTTTTCCCAACAGCAATACTTCAGCTTTAATCTCTGATGCTAATAAAGTAGCAGCTGTATCAGTAGTAAAATAAGGTCTCCCAATTCCTCCGGCCATAATTACAATTTCACCTTTTTCTAAATATTTATTGGCGTTTTCTAAATTAAAAGGTTCCGCAATTTTTTGGTCAATATTAACAGAGCACATCACTTTAGCTTTTAAATCACAAGAGTTTTCAAATATTGATTCTAAAGCTAATGCATTCATAATTGTTGCAATCATTCCTATATAATCTGCTTTAGATCTAGGAATACCATTTTTTTCAGCAGAGGCCCCTCTTCACAAGTTACCTCCACCAACAACAATTGCTATTTGGATTTTTTGTTTAACAATTTCTTTCAATTGTTCTGCCAATTTAACAACAAGGTCATAATCAATAGATAGTTTTTTTTCTCTATTTGCTAATCATTCTCCTGAAAGTTTTAATAGTATTCTTTTATATTTCATTTAATTAAACCACCTATTATTTATATATAAATAATTATAACTTTTTCAGTTAAATATTATCCATTAATTCATCTCAAACTTGTATTGGCAACAATGATTTGTACTTTTGTATTAAAGTAATAATATGAATATTTTTTGTATTGAATTTTTTTGTACATTTTTTTTCCAGTTATTTCAAAATATAATAATAATATAGAACCTATTGTAAATGAAAGAATAGCTAATACTAAATATCAAGTTTCATAATCTGCAGGATCTCTAAATGGTTCTAAAATTGTTCTAATCAATCCATATCACATTAAATATATTGCTCCTGTTGATCCGGGTTTTAAAAGATTAAATTGCAAAATTCCTCATACAATTATTAAATATCCAATTATTGAAGTAGATGATTCTATTAAGAAAAGAGGAATTCTAAAATGTCCATCAATATACATATTAAATGCTATTCCTTCTCCCAATCACTTAATTGAATTAAAATCACATATTCCACCATATAATTCATGGTTTGCGAAGTTTCCTCATCTTCCAATAGCTTGACCTAATAAAACATTAGGTAAAATAATTCCAAAAGCCTTTCTAATATCAACTACAGTTCTTTTTTTTCTTAAATAGATTAAATCACAAATAGTTGGTAATAGCACACCACCTTGAATTGATAATCCACCTTCTCATATTGCTCATCATCTATCTAAAGAGCCATTACCACTTTTATTACTAATAGCAACTTCTATTATTCAAAATAATCTTGCTCCTATTAATGCAGTAGGGATGGTAATAATAATTAAAATTAATAAAACATCCACAGGGAATCTATTTTTTTTTCAAAAGTATAAAATTGAAAAAATAGATGCTATGATTCCTAATAACATAGTGAATGTATAAACTCTAAAATCACCAAATAATGTTAAAGGACTGCCACCAGGAGCTATTGAAGGTAAATTAGGAGCATTATTGATCATTTTTAATCCTTTCTTGTATTTGTGTAAATGCATCAACACCATCTTTTTTAGATATATATAAAGATGTTGCAACTTCTATTAAAGATGCAGTGTTTCTTCCCAATTTAATTGGAATTAAAATCTTTTTAATTTTACCATTTAATACATTATAAAAATGATTTTCATTACCTAAACGATCGAAATTAGTATTTTCATCTTTTTTAAGTTCAATTACTAAATCAATATTTGTTTTATCTTTAACAGATTTTTCTCCATAGATAGATTTAATATTAATTAATCCCAAACCTCTAGCTTCTAATATATTTTTTGTAATTTCAGGTGATACACCAATAAAATTATTACCTATTCTTTTAATAATTACAGAATCATCTGAAACAAACATATGACCTCTTTGAATTAATTCTAAAACAGCTTCTGATTTACCAACACCGCTATCACCAATTATCAATACTCCAATTCCGTTAATAATAACTAGTGATCCATGAACAAAATCTTCTGGCGCAAAATTTTCAGCAATATAAATTCCTACAGTTGTGGTGATAAAAGATAGTTTAGTATCAACAAAAACTACTGGTGTTTCTGTATTATTTGCATGTTTTAGAATTAGTTTTTTATTATTTTCACTCACACCACTAGAACAAATTACTAAAGGTGGAAAATATTCAAAAATTTTCTTTAAATTTTTTTCCAATTCCACTTTTGGTATATTATTCATTAATGTTGATTCTTTTGTACCAAAACCAATAATATTTTTATCTATATCATCATGCTCGAAATGACCAATAATTTCTAATCCAACTCGATTAATTGATGGCCTTTTAATTTCTCTTCAATTTTTAATATGCTCTTTATTGAAAATATCTAATTCATTATCTAAACATAATTTATTTACATTAATAAATTGAGAAATATTAATTGATTTTGTTTTTCTTTGTTGAGCCATAAATTATATTTTAATATAAAAGCTTATTCATTAATTCTCTTTTCAAATATAATGAAGATATGAAAATCAAAAAATCATGAGTTAAAAATTCTTTAGGTTATGATAATAATTTGTTTATTTATCAAGATAAAACTATGTTTAATTATTCAGTTGACACTATTTTATTAGCTAATTTAGCAACTTTAAATAAGAAAACAAAGGATGTTTTAGAAATTGGAACTAATAATGGAGCATTATCTATTTTTTTATCTCAAAGAGCAGAAAATATTAGTATAGATGCAATTGAAATCCAAGAGAAAGCATGTGAATTGGCAATTTATAACATTAATATGAATCATTTAGAAAATAGAATTAATATTATCAATGAAGATTTTAATGAATGATGAAAAAAACATATAAAAAATGTAGGAAAAAAATATGATTTAATAATATGCAATCCTCCTTTTTATCGTAAAGAAACAAAATTTAAAAAAAATATTTCAGAAGCAATGTTAAAAGCAACACATGAAATTACTTTAAATTTAGAAGATATTATTAAAGGTAGTTCCAAGATTATTGAACAAAAAGGTTTTTTAGCTTTAATTATTCCTCCAGAAAGGCTAGTTGATTGCTTTGAATTACTTAGAAAATATTTATTTGAACCAAAAAGGATAATAATGATTCATCCAAGACAATATCAAAAAGCTATTTTAACATTTGTTGAAGCTAGATTTCAAACTGGATGAGGAGTTCATTTTGAACCAAATATTTATTTACATTCTAATGATTTATCTAATCATGAGTATTTGGAAGATGTTGTAAAACTTTATCAACCACGAAAATTAAAATAAGTTAAAATTCTATTTTTACCAATTCTCATATTTTTTAATTAAACATAAAGTATTAGTTCCTAAAAAATATAATTTTATAAGAAAAAGAAAACATATAATTTCAAACAGTTATTGATAAAATTATTCTTAAACCCAGAGCAAATGAACTTAAGATTTTTCTACGCTAAATATTCAATAGTTTTTGAACACCAATTGAAACTTCATTTCCCCACCTGCATTCATGCCAAGTAAAACAAATTCTGTTTTTCTATTCAAAATCTAAATTAATTAACTGAGCAATTGAAAATGATAAAATTGTTAAAGGTGAAAGTTATGAATAAAAAAAATAAAATAATTTCAATATTAACTGCTTCTATTTTAGCAGTTCCTTTAATTGGATCACAAGTTGCTACTTTAACTACAACAATTACTAACCATTTAAATGATAAAGATATTATAGCAAGAGACCAAGAAGCAAGAGAAAGTTTTAAATATTTATGACAAGGTAAATATTGAAATTCTTATCAAGATATCGTAAATCACATTCTAAATACTTCTACTGATGTAGTGATTGGATTACAACAATATTATGGCGATATTAATAATGCTATTTTTGATCAAACTACTAAAAAAGTTGATATTAGTAAATTAAGACCTTTTGATTGACAAAATCCTCACGATCGAATTTCGCCTGCTTGAATCAATGCTTTAG
>DBMA01000005.1:0-1768 GCA_002298905.1 Mycoplasma sp. UBA710
GATGCATCTAATTTAAATGCTTTTGAATATGAAGTATTATCAGTTTGAGCTCCTTCAAAAACATAAGCATCTTTAACTTTGAAACGAATTCAATAATTTCTTAATGAATCAATTGGAGAAGCATCACTATAAACAGTTTTTCAACTAGCATCATCTGGTTGAGTTTTATCAGTAGTACTTGCTACTGCATTATATTGTACTTCTAGACCAGCTGGTAATTGATCATTTAGTCATGTATTTAAATTAGTAATGGTAAAGTTTTCTTGAGAACCTACTAATTTTAGATTTTCAGTAATTCATGGTTCTTGAGTTTCAGTAGTATTATTAATATACACTTTAAAGTTTGAAGATGATGTTAAGTTTTCTTGATTAATATTTTGAGTACCTGTATTTGAAAGAATATATTTATTAACACCTTCAATTTGAGGGTTATCTTTAATATAGAATTTTGCATAAATACTATTAGTATTATAGTTAGTTGTAGATTGAGATAATATTTCATTTAATTTATCAAATGTAAATCAAATACCATCTTCAGTTTTTGAAGAATCACTAATTGTTTCTTCTAAAGTAAGATTATTTAATGAGAAACGAATTTCTAGGTTTAAATCATTTATATCAGTTCCATTATCTTGAAGTGGTTGTTTAACTTGATTAATAATTTCAGAGATTTTAGTTTGAATGTTATTTGCATTAGAAATAGTTTTAGTATTACCTTCAAAAGCTAATTGATTTAAATCACTTAAATCGACTGTTACAGCAACTGGGGCCAATAATTTTAAAGTAACTAGATTTTGTTCTAGTTTAGTTGAAGTTATTTCATTATTAGTACTATTATTATTTATTTTAATTGTGATATTAGGTGATAGAGATGTATCGTATTGAAAACCTAAATATAAAATAGGGTTGCTTGTATTGTAGCTATGAACATTTTCTTTATTATTTCAATCATTATCACCTGTTAAACCTGTATTAAATTTAAAAGTAATACCTAAAGCTTGTAAACGAGCAGCAATTTGATCATATGTTTTACCAGATAAGAAACCTTGACCTGAAGTTCCTTCCATAGCTGGAGGTGTAAAACTTGCAATAGTTCCAGGTTGAAGATTTTGTAAAGCAACTGAAGTTTTTTTAGTAGTTAAAACAGTTATATATGAAGATAAATCAACATAAGTTTTAATTTGATCAGTTTTTACATCAGCACTTAAATTTGTGTTTGGTGTAGTTGAGTCTGGAGTAGTATCAACAAAAATAATTTTATCATCTGAATTTTTCTTCTCAAATTGAGCTGTTATTTTTAATCCTCTAGAACCATCTCATAAATAAATGATTCCTAAATCATTTCCAGCATAATCATTGATCATTGATTTTAATTGAGCAACAAGACCTTGTGCATCATATAAATTATCATTATTTTCAATTTTGAATTTGATTTCTACTTTTGATTTTAATGATGCATCTGCTTGTAAAGCTTTTGATTTACTTAATATTTTTTCTTTTCAAGTGGTAATATCAGATTCTTGAATATCTTTTAAATAATTACCATTATTGCTTATGGTTAAAGCTTCTTGAGTAAATCATGAACTATCAACATCAATTAATGAAGCAATATTAGTTAGATCAATACTATGTACACTAACACTTCCTGGAGTATTACCCATACCATATTCATAAGTAAGATTTGTTGTAGTAATTTTTACTTTAATAGAAGGGGTTCCAACAGGCACTGAAGTAGGAGCTGTATCTACTCAACTTGTATTAATATCTG
>DBMA01000005.1:2090-7158 GCA_002298905.1 Mycoplasma sp. UBA710
CTTGTATTAATATCTGTTCCTGTTGTATTGTCATTATAACTAATATCTTGTTTTAATGAATATTGAATTTTAATTCCTAAACTAGTACTAGTATTAATAACTTGAGTAATAATCTCTGGATAACTTAATTGCAATTTTCCTGTTGAACCAATAGCTTCAATTTGATTTAGACCTTCTTCATATTTAGCAGCTTGAACATAGATTTTAATAGAGTTTCCAACATTTGTGCTACCAATAGTAGTATTATTCATTTTAAATGGTTGTGCTGCAGTATTACTTAAAATGAATTTTGCATCTTCACCTTCTACAGTTTTAATGTGTAAACGGGCTCAAATAGTGTTATTGTAATTAGTTTCTGTTTGTGCTTTTAAATGGTCAATTAAATTTTGTCTATTATAGAAAACAGTAGAAGAATCAGGGTTATTATTACTTAAAGCATATTGTACTTCTAAATAATTAGGTAATTCTTGTCAAACAGGATCAGTACCTCATTGACCATTTTGATCACTTTTTATATCATTAATTATTGTTTGTTCTTTAGTTTGGTCAATATTAATAGTTCATGTGTTACCACTAATATGATCTTTTTTAATGAAGTTATTTTTTGTTGCATCATTTAGATTAACTAATATTGGTACATTTAATTGTAGACCAATTATTTCAGAATTGTTTATAACATTTATTCCATCACCAGATATCACAACATTATGTGAATTTCCAGAAGAAAGACTAAATCTAACATTAATTTTTCTTGTACTTATATCATAACTAGTAATCTCATTTTTATCTTCAGTTCAATTACTATCAGTTTTTTGATATTCTACTTTTACTCCAAATTTTTTAAGTAAAGTTACGATATCATCATATGATTTACCAAATAAGAAACCTTGTCCTGGTTGACCAGTCATTTCTGGAGGTGTAAAACTAGTAATTGCATTTATTTGATTTGAACTAGAATTTAAAATAACATTAGTTTTTTTAGTTTTTAATACATTAAATCATTCTTTTAAATTTAAGAAAAATTTAATATTTGTGTCTTGTACATAATTGCTATTTACATTTGTTTCTTTAATTTCATATTTATCTTCATGTTCTTGTTTTACTACTACTTTAACATAAATTTTAGTATTCCCTTGTTGATTAGATGTTGTTCAAAGATCTATAATTCCTTGATCAGGATCTGAATAATTTTGATATTTTTGTTGTAATTTAGTAAATAATGTTTGTGCATCATAATAACTTGAATTACCTTGTTCTAAAGAATATTTTAATTCTAAATATTCTTTTAGTGGGTTGGTAGATAATACTGACTCTTGGTATGTAGTAGCAGCTGTATTTAGAGTTTCAGCTGTAAAATTAGATGCACCTAAATACATATTATTTCCTGATACATTAAGTGCTTTGTTTTGTAAAAGTGTTTGATAATCAATATTAACAGGAATTTGATCTAAAGGAATAGCATCAGATAAAAATGCTCTATTACTAGTTATATCTTTAGATGAGATAATTCGATTATTATTAAATTGAGCATCATTAGTTGGTAAACTATAAAGAGCAAATCTAATTTTTTGAATATTTTTTGGTAATGTGCTTGAGCCATTACTAAAAGGGATAGTGTAAGAACCATTAGTATCAAACATAATTTTTGCTTCACTATCTTTTAAAATATTATTATTAAAGGATTTTCAATTTGAACTTTCATCTCTTTCGCCAACTAATAAATATTGAAATGTAATATATCTACCAACCATTTGATTGTATGAACTAAATCTTTTTTTGATTCAATCTAAATGAGAAGTTTCTGGTGTTAAGATAATTGAACTCAAATCTTCATTATATTTAACAGTAAACATCTGATTTGTTGTTATATTTGTATCACGCACTAAAGTATCTTTGATAGATGTATTTGCATTTAAATAAGCGACCAAATTATTTCTAGCAACGTTTGTATTATTTCAAGAAGGATTAATATCACTTGCTACTTGAGAACCAAAACCATATTGATTATTTTCATCTCAAGTAGGAGATGTTTGTTTATAAACATCTCTTTTACCTTTATATTGATCATCATATATATATGAAATTCTACGAGTTGAATCATAAGCTACTTGAATGCCATTATTTAATGTATATATTGTGTTGTTAAATTTATCAAAATCAGGATTTAATTTTAAATATGCTTGAATTACTATTTGTCCTGGTGAATAAATATTATTAGTTGGATTGTTTAAATCACCATACATTATATTGCTTGCTTTTCATTGAATAAAATCATTTAGAATTTTGTTAAATGTTGGGTCACTACTATTTTTTGAATTAATAGGATATGTTTTTGTAAATTTACCATTTTCATATGATTCTAATGCAGTTTTTCAAGTTGAGTCTGCATTATTATTAGGATCATAATTAATACCTAATTCTAATCTTAAAGGTGCTCTGCTGCTAGTGTCGTTAGTAATACCTGAAGAACTAGAATAAGTTCAATTAGCACTAGGATCATTATATCAATATCCTATATTATGTGTTCCAAAATTAGAACCATAATTTCCTGTCGAATTATTTGCACCAGTATTCATTTGAACAACATCAACATTTATACTATTAACATTTTGATTTTGTGTAAGTGTTGATACCTTATAGTTGGTTGATCAAGAATCTAATAATTGTCATGAAGCATTATTAATAGTTACAGGATATTTAAAAGTAGTTACTTTAGGTTTGTCACTATTAGATAAAAAAATATTATTTCAATTATTATTTTCTAAAATAAATTGCAATTCTGCATTTAACACTGGTTCTGCTGCTGTACTAGTATCTACATTAGGTACTATTTTTGCTCTTTTAACAGGCATTGAATTATAGGCATTTTGATCACCAATATTTCAATATAAATATAGTTCTATTGATTTATTATTTGTATTATAGGCAGTATTTGTTATTTTAGAAAATTGTTCATTAACTGTAACTCTAGTTTTATCACTAGTATTATAATCATTTAATACATCATTATTTTTATAAGTATTAGCTCCTTTACTTATTCCTATATATGTTCTATTAAATCATTGAGTTAAGTCGGCTCTTGAGGTAATATAGTTAGTATAAGATTTATTAGTTATTGATGAAAAATTTTCATTAGAAGTATTTGTTAAAGTATCCATAGGTTTAGAATTAGAAACAAGTGGTCTAACCACACCAATAGGTGATGATTTAATATCATTTGAATTACCTAAAATTTTTTGATTATATTTTGTTCCTGTTTTTGGTAAAAAGTAAAGATTTACACTATTACTGTTTGTTATAGATAAAGAATAAATATCAAATCAAAATCCTATATTATAAAAAAAATCAGATGAAGATACTAATTCATTACTCATTGCTGAACCAAATATTGAAGTAGAATTAGGTATATAAAAATTCTTAATATTTCCACTACTACTATTTCCAATTCAAAAACTTGCATAATCATTTTTATTACTATCTAAACCAACAAAAATATCCCTATTACCTGATATTTTTTTATTATCAGGTCTTGAAGCATAAATAATACTATTATCAAATGGACTAACTGAAATTAGACGAGAATATAATTGATTAGTATAAGTGTTAGTATCAGATTGAGATCCTGACCCTGGTCAAGGATATCAAAGTAAATTTGAAACTGAATCGTTTATAGGATTTTTATTTCAACCTTGATCACTAATATATTTGGTTATTATTTTAGTTCCAAAGTTAAATATTTTTGATTTATTGCTATCATATTTAATTATACTAGGATTATCTAATCCATTTTTATCAAATGACAAAGTAGCAACATTAAATATTGGAACTTTAGTTGAACTTGTATTGTTTGTTCCAGGCGCTGCATAAGGATAAGCAAAAGTAATAGTGTTTTCATCAAACATATTTCTTGTTGGTATTAATAAACTTTTATTAAATTCATCAGTTCATTGACTTGATTCTCAAATCTTAGCAACATGATTATTTGATTCTGTTAAGCTTCTATTAAATAAATCAAAACCTAAAGGATTATTGCTTACTGAAGGTTCGGAACCACTTATTAATTGAAGAGTATTATTTGTTAATTGCCAAACAGAATCTAAAACTTTGATACTTCCATTTGTAGAATTTGCTAAATAAAACATAATTTTAAATTTACCGTTATTTCCCGCACAAACAATTGGGGTAGTTATAAGATAATAATTTGGTCAACTATAAAATTGTGTATCAAAAAATGTTTGTGAAATATCCATTATTGGCATTACTATATTACTATTTGTTTTAGCGTTATCAATATCTTGTTTCTTAATATAAAAACATTTTGCCATAGAATTATTTGTAATATTTGTATTTCCAATAATAGCTTTTGAATACATATCCATTGATACTAAATTTTTTATTTGATTAGTAGTTTTATCTTTAACTCTAAATTTTAATGGATTAGGCATGTAATATCAAATGATATCTCCATTGCTTAATGTTACAAAATCTTGAAAATATAAATCTCTTTTGTTTTCTTCTGTTCAAATTAATTCATAACGATTATTTTCATAATTATTTAAAAAAGTATTAGTAAATAAATCAGAAAAATATCATGGTTCTATATTATTTTTAAGTTGTTTTCCTGTTTTAGCATCAATCATTTTAAAATGTGTTTTTTCTGCAAAAGAGTTACTTCTCCCAGCTCCACTATGGTCTTGAGTTCTTAAAGAAAATATTACATCATTAGAAAAATTATATTTAGAATTATAATTTCTAATTTCATCTGTATTTGTTGCTCAAATAATAGAACCATCTCAACCAATAAGAGCAGCCGTATTATCTCAATATCAATTTCTTGCATCTAAATCTACTTTTTGAGGTGTTTGTTGATTATATGTTGCTAACCAACCATAAGGAGTTAATGGTATTCCTTTTCCTAAATTTCCTAAATCTTTTATATTAGAAGTATTAGTAAACATAGATTTTGTAGGTTGATTAATATTTGGGAATTGGTCTCACGCCAATGTTTGTCTTGATAAATCGTTTAGTAATTTATTTTGATGATTATCAATAATTTGTTTTCCTAAAG
>DBMA01000025.1 GCA_002298905.1 Mycoplasma sp. UBA710
TAAAATAATCTTATGATTGATAGCAAAATTTGAAATAAATATGTAAATTCAATTAAAAATATAGATCCTATTTTAAAAGATCAATAGTGTCAATTTTTGAATTTATGGAAGAAAAATTTGAAGAATTAGTTTTGGAAATTAAATGAAATGAACCAATGTTTTCATTTAATAATTCATTCATTATAGCTTTTTCTGTTTGAAAAAATCATATTTCTATTTCTCTTGAAAAATATGCAATTGATATATATAAAGAAAAATTATTATCATTCAATTATGAAGTAACTTCAAATTTGTTTAAAATCAAAAAAGATCAAGAAGTAGATTTTAATTTACTATTTGAAATAATCAATTTTAAAATAAAAGATAAATCTAATTCAAATACATTTTTTAAAAAATAACAAAATTTAAATAATATAAACTTTATGATAAAATTACCATGAGTATTCACACAGGAGTGCTTTATTTTAAAAAATAAATAATTAATTTATTGATTTAAAAAAACGCTCGATGAATACTCAAAATAATTTTTTAATATTGGAGATTAAATGAAAATAAAAGTAGACTTACATCTACATTCATTTATTTCAAGATCTAATGGTGATGGTATTAAATGAACATCATTATTTGATTCAATTAGCAAATTGGTTGAAAATAATGTCAAAATAGCTTCTTTTTCAGATCATAATAAATTAGATGTAAATTTTTATATTGAAGCTAAAAATCTTGCCAAAACAGCTAATATTTTATTATTGCCAGCCATTGAAGTAAATGTAGTTCGCTCTGATGGACAGATTGCAAACATCATTTATGTTTTTGATTCTGATCTTGAAATAGAAGAATTAATAAAAATAAGCAAAATTGCAAATCAAGAAATTCCTAAAAGAGGTATTAGTTTAGCAAAATGTAATACTATTTTTCAAGAATTTCAAACTATTAAAATTCCTCATGTAGGTAAAAGTGATCATTTTAAATATGATGATTTATTACAAGTTGAATACGATGCAATTGAAATATCTAATGAAAATGATAAGAATTATTTAAGTGTAATGAAAAAAGAAAATATCAATACATCAATAGTTGCATTTTCAGATACTCATAAATGAAATGATTATCCTCAATTGAGAAGATTGATTACTTTAATTGAATTAGAAAATATTAATTTCTATGAATTAAAAAAATCATTAAATAAAAATAAAAATTATACAAAAAGGAGAGTTGATGATTAAACAAGTTATATTTAAAAAAACTAATAGTTTTAATGCAAAACCAATAGTATTAAATTTCGATAAAAATATTAATGTTATTATTGGTCCTAAAGGTGGAGGTAAATCAACTTTATTTGATTTACTTGCAGGTTTAAAAAATAATTATATTGCTGATTCTGTAATAAAAGCATTAGAAGGATATAATCTAAAATTTGAAAAAGCAATTAAATTTAGCAATGAAGAAATTTTGTTTTCACAATTATCTAAGAAAAAAAATAAAGAAAAAATTGCCGATTATGAGGAAAGAAATGATGTTATTTATCAAGATGATATTATTAAAAAAGATTTAACAAGTGCAAAAGATATTGAAGAACAAAAATTTCAATATATCAAAAAGCAAGTATATCAATCAGAAAGTGTTGTTGATTTTATTTTTAAATTAAAAAATTTATATAATTCAATGAATTATTTGAATAATATGGTAGAAAATAATGACATTAATTGATCTAATACTTTTAGAATGAATGAATTAAAAACAGACCAAGATAAATTAATGTTGTTAACTAAATTAGATTATAAAAATAATCAAATTAAAAATACAATTAATGAAGAAGTAAGTGAGTATAAAGGCTTTATTAAATCTACAGAAGAATTCAAATCAAAAATAAAAAGAATTGAAAAATTAGATAAAAATTTAATTATTCAAGAAGAAAATTTTACAGAAAAAATTAATAAATTAACTACTAATATATATAACAATATTGATAACTTAAAAAATGAATTATTTATAAGAAAAAAACAATTAGAAAATATTGCTAAAACAACAGATATTTTTGCATTTTCTTATAAAAAAATAATTGATAATATCAAAAATGAAAATTATTCTACTAGTGGTTTAAAAAGCTATGAAATAGCTGCAAAAAATCATTTTAGAAATTTTGCTCAAAATATTTTTTCTTTAATTAAAAGTTTTGAAAAATTAATTTCAGAAGATATTTATTTAAATATTAATAATGATTTAAATCAAAAAACACCGCTAAGATTTAAAATTGATAAAAATATCAAATTAAGTGATGAATCAAAAACTGAAATTTTAAAAATCATTTTCCATTCACCAGGAAGCTCAAGGGATGATGTTGATAAATGATTAAAATCATTATCAAAAAATGGTATTAAAGAATTTAATGAAGAAAAAATTAAAAATTGTATTGCTCGAAACATTAAAGAAAATACTCAAATTATGGTTGATTTTGGATCAGAAGAAAGAGATTATAATTCCTTATCATTAGGTCAAAAATCAATTTATGGATTGAAATATAAATTTAATCGCTCAATGAATCAAGATTTATTTTTAGATCAACCAGAAGATAACTTAGATAATAATACAATTGCCACTGAAGTGCTTGATCTAATTAAAGAAAAAAAGGATCAACAAGTTTTTATTGTTACTCATAATGCAAATATTGGAATATTAACAAATCCATCTCAAATTATTGTAGCTAACTTAAATAATGAAGAAGAACCTTATAAGATTTCTAATATTTTAGAAATTATCAATGAAGAATCTGCTAATTATTTAGAGGGAGGAAAAGAATATTTAGAAAAAAGATATAACAAAATAATTAATAATTAAGGAGAAAAAAATGAAATTAGAAGTTAAAAAATTAGAAGATAATAAATACTTAGCAAAATTTGCAAAAGAAGAACTAGAAATTAATATTAATTCAGAAGTATGAAATATTGAAGGAATTAATAAGTTTCTAATTAAACTATCAACCAATACGCCAACAAATGAACAAATTGAAATAATATATGACCAAAATGAAATTAAAGAAGATAAAGTATATTCACATCTTTATAATTTATTCAAAGAATTTGTAGATGAATATAATAAATTGAATTTAGAGGAATAAGTTAATTTATTTTAAGACTCAAATATAAGATTTAGGAAGTTATATTTATAATTAAATCATTATAAAATATAAATATTATGCCAAAAACTAATCGTAATAATCAAGGTAGTCCTAAATTAATTTATCGAATTGATTCTAGAACACCACAAGAAATATTTGAACAAGGTTTTACATCATGAGGAAGAAATTATGATTTTTTTAATCATATCTTAGGGCATTCTTTAGGTTCTGAAATAGACGAAGATTTGAGAAGTGGAATTATCTCAGCTTCAGATTCTCCAGATTCAGCTTTAAGATTTTTCGGTGGAATGCTAACTTCTCCCGATGAAAGATTAGAATTTTATTTATATGAAATAAGAGCTGATGAAAATGTTTATAGTGCTTTAAGAACTGCAAGTTTTTATCAACAAAGAATTCAAACTAATCAAGTTTCTTTTGAAGAAGGCGATATTGAAACAATGACTGAAGCAGTAAATTCTATTTTTGATGAATTTGCATATCAAAGAGAATGATTTAATGTTGGCAATATTCCACGAGAAAGAATAAGGTCTGCATGAAGAGTAGATTCTGTTAGTATTAATCCCTTGCATATTACTCATCAACCTGATACAGTTTATTTTACTCCAAGAATTAATGATCCTGAAATATTTAACCCTCATTATATAGAGGATCAAACATTTGCTAATGACCAACCTTATACTCAAGGAGCAACTATTGCCACCACTTCTCAAGTTAGCATACCAAATGAATTATTAGCATCAGATGCTACAGGTGGAGCAGTATCTTCTTTAGGTTTTGCTTGTTTTTTTGCTTTTGATAATAATCTTAATAATTTTAATAGTAACAATAACAATAATAATAAT
>DBMA01000006.1 GCA_002298905.1 Mycoplasma sp. UBA710
ATAAAGAAATTTTTTGTGTAAAAATCAAAATTGGTAAAGGAAATAAAAATCAACAATTTAGTTTAGGGTGTTTGCTATTAGTTGTAAATTATAAAAATATTGATCTTGATATAAATAGCAATGAAATAATAAGATTTTATATTCTTTTTCCTTTTAGATATGGTGATTTTCATAAATAAAAAAAAACACTAAGTAATCAATTTATGATTTTAATGTTTTTAAAACTAAATAAATACTTGATTTTCATTTAAATTGAATTTGAATAATGGTTTTTTAACATCATTAGGTGAAACTAACACTATATTTTTATTTTTAGATAAAAAAATAGATGCAACATGAAAATCTAATTTTTCTTGTAATCCCAAAATAAATATAATGTTTCTATCTAAAAGATTTTTAATATATTTTTCAATTTCTAATTTATTAGATTCATCTGCTTCACCAGTAATGATAGCTATTTTTTGTTTAATAAATTAATATTGTCTTCATAAAATAAAACTATTGGCGAATATTAATATCTTTTAAAAGCTTTAGAATATTCATCATCTACAATTTTTATAGCTTTAATTTCTTGAGTTTCTATTTTTCTTACAATTTCTTTCAATTCTTCAATTGGAACAATTTCTTTTCTTTAAATAGCTTCATAAATCTTGAAAAAGTTCCCGTTGTATTTTAAAGCAAAATATATTAATATCTCTCTCATATTTTCTCCTTTTATAAAAAATGATCCAATACATTTCTTAAAAAAGAAAAATATGAGATAACCTCAATTTTATTAAGTTTTCAAAGAACGATATTGGATCTCCCTAATTACATACTAAAAGATAATAAAAAAATCTCATTACTGAGAGCAAGTGTTTTAATCATTTTTATTAAAAGATTTTTGTTACACAAATAACATATAGAAAATATATTTTTGATTTTTTAATTTTAAAGAATTAATCCTAGAAAAAACTTATATATTTCTAAAATTGTATAAATTATATATCAAAAAAACTATATCAAAGATATAGCTTTCTTTATTTTTGTGTTCAATATAATTGAATAATTTATTTATTTTTGGCTAATTCATTTTTCATTGTTGGAGTATCCATCATTTGGTCAACTTTAGTTTCAAGAACATCTAATCTTGAATTGATTTTTTTAAGCTCATCTAATATTAATTGAAATTCACTTTTTTTCACTTTATTCTTATCTCCAATAACCATAATTTTATAAGATTCAGAAGAATCTTCAATTAATTCTATTTTTGGATCATTTGATAAAGCTAATAATTCATTTAATTTTTTCTTATTGATAATAGACATAAACTAAATTTTATCAAACTAAAAATCTAATTCTTAAGGAGAATCTTCTTGAGCTTCTTTTTCTTTAGCTAATTCTACATCAACAAGTTGAGCTTTATTTTGTTCTAAAGCAATTTCATGTGTTTTAGATATTTCTTCAATTTTTGAAGAATTGCTTAATTTATTAATATCTTGTATGATTAAAGATCAATAAGTTATATATTCACCTTTTTCATCTTTTTTGCTATTTACATCAATCTCACAATTTTAAAGCAACTAAATTATCTTTATTAAAGTTCTTAGCAATATAAAAATCTTTAGCTCCAAATTCTTTGATTGATGTAAATTGAGTTTTGTCAGTTCATTGTTTTGTTTGTTTATCAATAAAACCTTTATTAATAGCAATTTTGAAATATGTAACTACAACATTTAAGTTAGATGAAATTTGTTGAACTTGAATAGATTCATCCACAATTCTTCCAATAAAATTAGCATTATTTAGTAAATTCAAACTTTCTCTTTAGTAATTTATGTATTTTGAAAACGAAAAAATTCTAAGATAAAATATGCCTACTAAGCAAATTATTCAAAAAAGTTTAGAAAATATTCAAGGTGATAAAGCAGATTTGGTTATCATTTCAGTAATTTATACAAAATTAGCTCAAACATATGTTTATCGTCCTAATGGTAGAAATGCTTTAAATGTTGCAATTACTAGAGCACAAGATAAAAATATTAATGAACACATTAATTCTTTTAATTATATCAAAAATAACAATATTTTTTTAAAATAAGAATATAAAAAAAGATTTTTTTTATTAATTTAATATTTTTAAAAATATTAGTTTAAAATGAATAACATAGATATAAAAATTTAAGATAATTGAACAAAATTGGAAAAGAGATAACTATGGCCAAAAATTTAGATCCAGCTAATTTTCAAAAAATTAAAGTTGCTAATGCTATTGCTATAGGAGGAATGATTGGAGCAGGTAAATCAACTCTAACTAGAGCATTAGGGAATAAGTTAAATGCAGATGTTATTTTTGAATTAAATGAAAATGATGAATTACAAAATATTTTGTTAAAAAGATTATATGAAGGTGATGAAACTTCAGCAATAGCTTTTCAAGTATATTTCTTTTGTACTAGATTTGAAAATTATCGTCAAGGTATTTTAAACCATAAATTATCAGTTTTTGATCGAACCATATTTGAAGACCGTTTATTTGCTCATCAAAATATGACTGCTGATCCTATTATGTTTGGATTTTATGATGCAATGTGACATGATAAAACAAAAGAATTAATTTATTCTATAGGTGTTCCTAAACTCTATATTATTCTTGATTTAAAATGAGATGAATTTAAAGAAAGAATCTTTAAAAGAGGAAGAAATAGCGAAATTGAAAATTTTTCAGTTAATGAACCTTACTTTAGGTCATTACATAATGTTTATGTTGATTATTTAGTTAAAACATGTCAAATTTATGGAATTAATTATCTTGTTTTAGATTCTAGTTTACCAACAGAAAAACAAGTTGATATAATTATGGATAAAATTAAAAGTGAAAAATTATTTGATGGTATTTAAATATGAAATATGAAAATATAAAAAATGAATTTGGTAATTATTATCATTATAAATGCACTAACAAAAAGAAAGCAACTATTATTTTTATTCATGGGTTTGCAACAACTAGTGAATATCATGATGTATTTATCAAACATATAATTGATCAATTTGATTATATTGCTCTTCAATTACCTGGAGCAGGAATACAAGGATGAAAGCAAAATAAAAAACCTAAAGTAGAAGATATGGTTGATTATTGTATTAATTTAATAAAAAGTTTAAATTTAAAAGAATTTGTTATTTTAGGTCATTCAATGGGAGGAGGAATTGCCTTAAGATTAGCAAATCATTTCCAAAATGAAACAATTTGCTTAATTTTATCTACTCCAATGAATTCGAGAATACCTTTTTGAAAAGGAATTAACTATTTTAAATTCAATCCTAAAAGCTTTAAAAAAGCACATCATTTAGTTAATATTTTGTACCATGATATTAACAAATTACATAATAATGATCAAGAGAAAATTCACAATGTTATTAATGATGAATTTCAATATCAAATGGATAACCGTCCATTTATGGTTCAATTAAAACAATCCATGTTTTCATTTAAAAATATGTTATTATGTCGTCAAAATGAAAAAGCTTTAGCAACACCAACATTAGTTATAGCAGGTAAATATGATAAATTAATTCCACCAATTTCTTTATTTAGAGCTTTTGGTAATAGAAAACAACAAGAAAAAGGTTTTATTAGAATTGAATTAATGAATGATTCAGCTCATATTCCATTTCAAGAGCAAGAAATAGAATATGCTAAAGAAATTAAAGATTTTATTAATTATTATTTGGATAAGAAGTAAAAAAAGATAAATATAATATTACAAAAGTACAATTTTAT
>DBMA01000020.1 GCA_002298905.1 Mycoplasma sp. UBA710
TCAAAATTTTTCTTATTATTATAAAAAAAATAATAATAAAGGAAGTGTTTTTATTTCTCATGATGGCTCTTTAGAAGCAATTGTGTTTGCCAAAGTTTTTGCTTCGGCTTTAATTGAGGAAAAAATTAATGCATATTTTAATTATGAAAATCAACCATTAAATAATGCAATGGCAATTTATACTGCTCAAAAAAGTAAAGTTAATTTTTCTTATATTGTTACATTTTCAAATCATATTCAAAAAAATATGCATTATATATCTTTTTTTGATAAAAAGGGTTCTTTATTAAGTTCTCAAAAATCAAAAGAAATTAATGCTTTAATTTCTGAAACAAATTTTTTAAGTTTAAAAATTCCTAATAATAATGTCCCATCTATTACAGAAAAAAATCTAAGTTTAAAATATTTTCAAGAAATTTCTAAAAAAACAAATGATTGAAGTAATTTAAATATTTTATTATCTAATCCATTTAATATTAATTCTCAATTATTAGAAGATTTGTTTAAAAACAATAATGCTAATTATGATTTTATTAATTGAAAAAAATCTCCTAATAAAGAGAAAAAAATAACAAGAAAATCTTTGGTGTCATTAAAGAAAAATAAAAAAGATGTTATTATTAATTTCAACACAGATATTAATAACTTTGAAATTTTAATAAAACACAAAAGAAGATGAAAATACTTAACATTAAATGATTTGAGCATTCTTTTTATTTATTATGAAAAGATAATGAAAGAAAATATCCAAGATAAACAAATATTTTGTTCTAATTTAGCAAGTAAATATATTGAATATTATGCTAATATCAATAAAATTTCTACTAATTACTATAATTCTCTTTCAGAATATGATGTCAAAGAAATGAAAAATAAAATTTTATTAGCAACAAATGGTAATAATTATTTTATATCTAAACACAATACTTCACTTTGTTCTGATCCTATAATTAATATTCAAATATTCTTAAATTTAATTTCTTATTTCAAAAAAGAAAATAAAAATTTATATCAAGTGTTAAATCAAGTATATCAATCTAATGGTATTTTTTATTTTAATTCTAAAAAAGAAAAAATAGATATAGAAAGTGCTAATTCCTTTTTTTATAAAATTAAAAATTTAAAAAAAATTAATAATTTAAAAATAATAAAATGCAATCATATTGAAGAATCTGCTATGAGTCTCGAAATAGTTTTAGAGGATAAAACAATTATTAACTTGGAATATTTTAGAAATATTAATCAATTAGTTTCTAATATATCTGTATGAAATCAAGATGCTAACAATAAAAATGTTGAAGATGATTTTATGAATTTAATTGTAAAAGAAAAAAAGATTATGAATGAGTTAAATTCATTGAAAGAAACACTTGATGTTAAAAAATTTTCTTGATACGGTTTTTTGAAATATCTTATTTTAGTCTTTCTTTTTATAGGATTAATAATATTAATGTTTACTTTTGTTTTGGGTGGAGATAAAGGGTTATGGAATAATGTTTTATCATTCTTAAAAGTTCAAAAAGATTTTGCATATTTATTACCATTTTTAATTTTAATAGTTTCACTATATATTTGTTCATTTAGTTTAGTAGATAAATTATTATTTAAAAAATTAAATCAGAAAGTCAAATTAAGACATTTATGAATATCCAACATGATTTCTATTTGTATTTCAGCTATAACCCCCTTAATTTATGGAGGAGAAAGCGTTAGTTATTGATACCTAAGACGAAAAAAAATTGATAGTTCTTCTATTGCTGCTATTTTCTTGATTAAATCATTATTTACACAAATTAGTTTTATTATATTTTCTATAATTTTTATGCCTATAGGTTTTGTAAGTTTTTATGGAAGTATTTTAAATCAGGAACAAGGACCAATTATTATCTTTCTAGTGATTATAGGAACTATTTTAGACGGATTTGCAGCAATTATGATATCTTTATTAGCTTTTAGTTCAAAATTAACAAGTTTAATAGCAAAAAAAATAAATCATTTAATTGAATGAATTCCATTTATTGTATCCAAATCATCTCTTGAAAGAGGATCACAATTAAAATATGAATTTGCCAACATCAATACTGCTTCTAAAAATATTTTTTATTATAATAAACCATATAAAAATTTCTTAATTTTTCTAGAAATGATAACTTTCTATTTTGTAATTAAAATTATTGATTTAGGAGTTATATGTGCCTTAATAGGAAATTTCTTGCAAGGAGAATGATTTATAGCAAGCATAAAAATGCTTTCTGGAAACACAATGGTTAGATCAATAAATGCGTTAAATTTTATTATCCCATCAGGAATAGGTGTTTCTGATTGAGCTACAAAAGAAATTTTGGGGTCTATATTCAAATCTAATAATGGTGGAGAACAATTTTATTCTGTAGAAGTTTTTCAAACTCTATTAAGAATTATTTTTACATTTGGATTAGTTATTTTGTCAGCATTTATGTTATTAACTATATTTATAGGAGAATCTAGAATTGATAAATATAATAAAATAAAAAAAATATTGACACAAGAGGAAATAATTCAAGGAAATATAAAAATAAAAACAACTTTTTATTCATTTGCAATAATTATTTGGGTCTTGGGCATAATTTCTTGCATTATTATTTGATATCTAATTTTAAATTTTGTTATTTTCATTTAATATATTTCAATTTATTTCTTGTTGGTTGGTTTGTTTTAAGAATTTATTAATTAATATAAAATGATTGTTTCCAAAAAATCCTCTAGACGCCGATAAAGGCGAAGGATGAGAAGAACACAATATTTTATGTTTTTTGTGATTAATAAAATAGCTATATTTTTGAGCTTCCTTCCCTCATAAAACAAAAATAACATTTTCTTTATATTTATTAATGATATTTATTACATCGAACATAAAAGAAGATCAATATTTTTTATGAATTAATGGCTTATTAATTTCTGTGGTTAAAATTGCATTTAATAATAATATTCCTTGCTTTGCTCATGATTTTAAGGAATAAGAATTTAATACAATATTAGGATATTCATTTTTAATTTCTATAAAAATATTTTTTAATGATTTAGGAATTATATTAGAATTAGTGCTAAAAGCCAAACCATCAGCCAAACCTTCTATATAGTAAGGATCTTGACCTATAATAACAACCTTGGTTTTAGATAATGGGGATAGTTTAAATGCTTTAAATAAGTCTCTTTTGTTTGGGATAGTGTTTTTATTCTTATAAATTTGATTTATTATATTTTGATATTTACTAGAATAAATAAGATTATTTAGTTTTTCGTCAATTTGATTCATTTTATAAAATATTTTAATAAAATATTGATAAAGATTATGGATTTAAAAATATCAAGAAAAAGAAAACCTACAATTTCAATAATTATAACTTCTGATAATGATTGTGAAAGATTAAAACAATGTTTAAATTCGTTTTTTTTATTAGATACAAAAATTAAAAATATTGAATTTATTATTATTAATAATTATTCTAAAAACAAAATACTCATGAAATCAATTCAGGATTATGTGTCAACTTTAACTAAATATAATGTGATTTATTATCAAACTCTTCAAAGATTAACAACATCGCAAATAAAAAATTTATCTTTGGATTTTCAAAGAGGATATTGATTGTTTTTTGTAGATTATTATGAAGTTGCCACACACAAGTTTATAGAATTTTTGAAAAAATTTAAATTTGATATAAATAAAGATTTTTATCGGTTGCCAATATTAAATGAAGAAAGAAAAAAAATTAAAATGGGTTGGCTTTGAAAATCAAAATTTTTTTGCACAGCTCCTTCAACTATTATTTTTAATCAAGAATATATAGAAAAATATAATATTAGATGAGAAAATGAAATTAATTATGAAGACACCTTAAATATTCTTTCTAAAATTTATTCAACTAAAAATGTAAATTACATTAATTTACCAAAACAATATTCAGTTATTAGAAATTTTTATACATATAAAAAACAGCATATGTTTTCTTCTATTCAAGATATTTATAAAACATATGAAGTATTAATGGACAATAAAGAAAAAAATTATAAACAATTTATTATAATTTTATTTTTCAATTATTTAAAAGAAATTCAAAATATAAAAGAGTATAAACAAATTTATAAAGAAATTAAACAAATTATGAAAAAAAGTAAAATTTATCATTATCATTACTTTTTCTTAGGATTTAGTATGTATTTTAAAACATTAATATTCAAATGAAGAATGACTTTTTAGATTTTTTTCTTTTGCATATATTTAATAATGGAATTAATTTTCCAAAATTTCTTTCCTCTTTTTAAAATGTTTGAATTATGTTTATGAGTAAGAATAATAATAAATTGATTGATAATAAAATTATATTTCATTAAAAAATCTATTTCATTATTAATATTAAATTCTGTTAATATTATTTCATTTTCGTAATTTTTATTTTTTTGATCTGAAAATTCAAAAGTCATATTAAAAAGTTTATTAATTTTAGCAAGAACCAATTCATATGAAATATTTATTAAATATTTATTTTGATAATCATTAGGGCCATACATTTTGGTTAAAATATTTAATAAAGCATTAATAGTACCATATTGATTAATGTAATTGTCAATAATATTGATAATTTTTAAAAGAAAAAGATATATAGAAAATTCTTGATTCATTTTTTTGCCAAATGCATACTGGTTATAGTCATTTCAAAATAATAAGAGCATATCTTCTTGCAAAAAATTATTATTTGTTATTTGCTTAAAATTCACTTTATATTTGTTAATAAAATTTACCATATTAGTATGTGGACTACCATTAGAAGCAATAAAAATATCAGACATTTTTTTCCCATTTTTATTTAAATTGTCAATAAAACAATTTAAAAATATTAGTGAAAGTAAACTAGGATCAATGTATATTACTTTTGTCTTTTCTAAAACAAATAAAAACAATTGAGTACCTTCAGCGTTAAAACAAATCAATAAATTTGCTTTATTTAATTTGGCAAATAATATTTCTTTTCAAAAATACATTTTTATATTTTTATATGAAATATTTTTTTTGTAATTTATATCAATTGTCTTATTTTTAATTTTGTTGTTAATTACATAAGAAAAATCTTGGGTACCTAAAAGTTTTGTTAGTATTTTTGTTATACCATTTGAGCGATTAGAAATTGCTATTTTAGTTTTTTTAGTTAAAATATTAGAATCAAATGATTTATTCATTTTATCCACAAAAATTTTTATAAGTAGTTCATTATCAAAAAAAGATAAATTTTCTTCTTTAGATATAGAAATATTATTTAAATTTTTATCTATATTTTGAATTATATTTACTAAAATTTCATTATTAATTTTAATTCCTTGAAAATCATATAAATTTATATTAATAATATTTGGACTAAATATAGATTGAGATATATGGATACCACCTAATGGCTTAATTTTTTTAATAGATGATAAAATGAAACTTTTATCAAAACCCTCGTAATCTTTAAAAGTAATGAATTTAATATTTTGGTTATTAATTTTTATTAAATTGTTGATAATATTATTACAAATATTTGAACCATCTGAGGAAATTACAAAGTAATCATTATCATTTTTCTTTTCTAATATTTGAACAAAAATATCTATAATTTTTTTTAATGTAACACTATTTATTTTTGAATAACCAATCCCGTACTCGCCATATATTGAATTATCGGATACATGAAGGTTTTGATAAAAATTATCAATAAATTCTTCATTATATTTTTGATTTTTTATATATTTTTTTGACAAATTACCTTCTGAAAATAAATCATTCCATTTTTTTATTTCTTCTTTAATATTCATGATAAAAATATTATATAAACTAATAATTAATATCTATCCATATAATCTTCTAAAATTTTTTGTGCAGCAATAGCATCTTTTTTTTCTTTTTTTTGCTTAATAGATAATTTCATTATTGTCATCACTTCTTTAGATTTTTTAGTAGAGTATTTTTCGTCGAATAAAATAATTGGAATATTGGGTATTTCTTTTTGTAAAAATTGGTAAAATTGAAAAATTATTTTTCCTATATTAGAAATAGAATTATCAATATTTTTTGTAATACCTAAAATTATTTTTTCGATTGGATTATATTCATTAATAATTGATTTTATTTCATTAGTTATATAAGAAAAATTTAAATTATCATAGAAAATTGTTTTTAAAGGTTGAGCAATAATTTTTAATGGATCAGAAATTGCTATTCCACTTTTTTTTGTACCAAAATCTATTGCAATTAATCTCATTTTTTAATTTGGTCTAAATTAATTTCTTGGCTTGTTATGCCTTGTCAAATTAATTTATTACCGCCTCCTTTTATAGGTGGATTATTCTTGTTAATTCATTTTAATACATCATATTTTTTTGATGTTATTATAATTAAAGATTTTCCATTTTCAAATTTAGATAGTAGAACAACAATATTATCTGGATTAGATTCTCTTAACTTTATAGCAATATCTTTTATATGTTCTTTATTCAAATTATTAGCAAATAATATATTATTTGTTTTTTCTATTTTTATTTCGATATCATCTATATTAGTTTTTGATTTATTTAATATTTTAATCTCTTCACTTATGCTTTTAATAGCAGAATGTATTAAATCTAATTTTAATTTTAAATTATCTTCTTTAAATGAAAAAGTAAGTGGTTTATTAGTTATATTTTTTTCTTTGCGTATTTTTAAATATTTATTATAAGTAGCATTATATACTTCTTGATATTTTTCAATTTCATTTTTAAAATAGTTTTCTATTGCAGCAAAAGAAGTAATTGCTCTTAAACGATATTTTCCCATTCCTTTAGATTCAACACTGATAATTTTATAATCTTCGATATCTTTTGTATTATCAACATGAGTACCACCACATAAATCAATTGTTATTGTTGGAAAATCAACTATTCTTACTTTGTTAGAATCAAAATATTCAGTTTCTTCTATTGTCATAATAGCATTTCTTTTTTTAGCATCTTCGATAGTAGTTTCAATATATTCTCTTTTGATATTCTTCTTAATAGCATCATGCACAAATTTTTCAATCAGCTTAATTTCTTTTTCTGTTGGCTTGTGTTCCAAAGGAAAATCAAAAGTTAAACGATTTTGATTATTATCTGAACCTAATTGTTCTATATCATTGCCATAAACATGTCTTAAAGCAGCAAAAGATAGATGGGTAGCTGAATGATTCCTCATTAAACAAAGTCTATTATTTTTGTCAACAAAAACATCAATAGGTTTATTTGCATCAATTAATCCTTTAACCACATGGATATGGTTGTTATTTTTATCTTTAAAAACATCTATAAGTTCAATTTTATGATTATTTTGTTTTAAATAACCCTTATCATGTAATTGACCACCGCTAGTAGCATATAAAGGAGTTTCATTTAAAATTAAATAATAAATTTGATCTTCCTTATTTTCTTGAATATTAATGTCTTTAGGTACTAAGTATAAAATTTGAGCATCTTTTTTTTCTAAAGCACTATATCCTATAAATTTACTTATATTTTTATTAATATCAGCCAAAGAATTAATCTGTAAGTCGAACTTATTAGTAATAGCTTTTGATCTAGATTTATTAACATGCTCTTCTTTTAATTTATTCAATTTGTCAAAATCTAAATCTAAATTATTTTCTATTAAAATATCATAAGTCATTTCAATTGGAAAACCAAATGTTTCATATAATTTAAATGCTATTTTAACATCGAATAATTTTGATTTAGTTTTACTAATTTCTTCTTCTAAAATTTTTCTTCCTTGCTCTATAGTTTTTGAAAATATTTCTTCTTCTCCTTTTATAATTTGAGAAACTTTTTCAATATTAATATCAAAAACCAAGGAATCTTTTACAATAGAAACTAATTTATATAAAAATGATTTCTTTTCAATATTTAATTTTCTACCTGCATAATAAGCTCTTCTTATCAACCTTCTAATAATATATCCTCTTTGAGAGTTAGAAGGTTTTTCTCCATCATTAATTGCGTTTGTAATAGCTCTCATATGATCGGCAATTATTTTAAAATTTTTATTAATTAAACTTTGTTCCTTATTTTTCTTAAAATAATTTTGAATATCATATTTTAAATTACTTAGTTTTTCTACTTCATATATAATGGGCAAAAATAAATCTGTATCAAAATTTGTAGGGCCATTTTGCAAAATAGAAACAATTCTTTCCAATCCTGCACCAGTATCAATATTTTTTTGTTTTAATTCTTCATATTGACCATTGCCTAAATTATTATATTGAGAAAAAACAATATTTCATATTTCAATAAAACGATCATTTTCAATATCATTAGCAATTAGTTCACAACCTTTTTCATGGTATTTGTTTCCACGATCATAAAAGATTTCTGTATTGGGTCCACAAGGACCAGAACCAACATCTCAAAAATTAAGTTCTTTAGAACCCGCAATTAAATGGTCTTCTTTATAACCTAAAGACAATCATTTTTCTTTCACTTCTTGATCTTCTTTATAATAAGTAATATAAATTTTATTTTGGTCTAATTGAAAAATTTGAGTTACAACTTCATGAGCAAACTCTATTGCTTCGTTTTTAAAATAATCTCCAATAGAAAAATTACCTAACATTTCAAAGAAAGTATGATGTCTTGCAGTTATTCCGACATTTTCAATATCATTAGTTCTAATACATTTTTGAGAATTGACCAATCTATTAGCAGGAGCTTTTTTCTTTCCTGAAAAATAGTCTTTTAATGTTGCAACTCCAGAGTTTATTCATAATAATGAAGGATCATTTTTAGGAATTAATGATTTAGATTCTATAAATAAATGTTTTTTGGAAACAAAGTAATCTATTCAAGCTTGTCTAATTTCTTTGGAACTTTTCATATGCAAGTGATTTCAATACAAAATATATTATATTTTAATTTAATATTATAAAATATAATTCATTCATAAATTATTCAAAAATAAAGGTTTATATGTCAAAACTAAATATTAAAAATATCAGATATTTTAATAATATTCATATTGTAGATAATGGGAAAAATATCATCAAATCTTACATAGGTGAAGATAAATATTATAAAAACAAATTTTATGATGAAATTGTATGAATGTTAAAATCACAACATTTAATACCAAATAATATTCCTAAAATTCATGATTTCTCTTTATCTTATGATAATTTGTGAATTAAATATGAAATGATAGAATATAATACATTGCATGATTTGTTTATACAAGGAAAAAAAATAGAATGAAACCAAGTTGTAGAAGCATATCAAAAATTTATTAATGATTGTAAAAAAATTAAACCTAAATTTTTTATTAAAGAAGATTGATTTAACAAAGCAATAGATTTTTATTTAGATAGAACATACGATAATTTAATGAGAATTAAGGATAAAGAAAAATTAAAAGGTTTTTTTGAATACAATTACGTTTTAATTAATAATAAAGAATATCCTTCTATGAAATTAATTTTAAATTTGTTAAAGAATAAAATAACAAAATTAAGAGAAAATTCATTAAAAGAAAGTGACATATTCTATCAATTAGTAAACATTGATCAAGAAAGAATTTTTTTAGCTCATTTAGACTTAATTTTTGGCAATGTATTTTTTGATGATAAATCTAAAAAAATTAAAGTCATAGATCCAAGAGGTTCTTTTGCTGATTCAAAGGATTATGGTGATATATATTATGATTATGCCAAAATTTATCAATCAATTTATGGTTTATATGATTTTATGGTTGAAGATCAATTTAATATAGAAAAAACAGAAGAAAATCATTTTTATTTGAAAATTAATGAAACAAAAAATTTGAAATTAATAAGAGAAGCATTTAACAAATTGCTGCCAAAGAAAGAAATCAATATTATTAAATTATTAGAATCTTTACAATTTTTTGCAATGACACCAGCTCACAGTGATAATATAAATAGACAAATAGTTCAATTATGCATAGGAATTAAACATTTATATGAAACATTGGATGTAAACGTATGAGAAAAATAATCATATCAGCAGCAGGGTCAGGAAAAAGATTTATTGAGTATGGGATTAATACTCCTAAATATAAAATAATTGCTAATAAAAAATCTTTAATTTATTGAGCTCTTATTTCTTTAAAAAATTTTTTTAAGTATGAATTTATTTTTATTTTTCGTAAAAATAATTATGAAGAAAAATTTATTAAATCAGAATTACAAGAGTTAGGTATTGTGAATTATAAAATTATTTTATTAGATCATGAAACTTCAGGACAAGCAACAACAATTTTTTTGGCTCAAGATTTATTAAATGATGATGATGAAATTCTAATTTATAATGTAGATACACACATTAATTATAATTCATTAAATGAAGATATATTTCAAAATGATGGATGCATTGTTACAACCAATGTGCCAGGAAACAATTGATCTTTTGCTAGAGTAGAAAATGGAAAAGTTATCGAAGTAAGTGAAAAGATAAAAATTTCAGATCATGCATCAGTTGGATTATATTATTTTAAAAAATGAATTGACTTTAAGAATATTTTTATTAACCATCAAAAAGATATTATTAATAAATATAAAGAAGTATACGTGTGTCCTATGTATCAATATTTGATAAATGATAATAAAATTGTAAAAATTTTTGAAATAAATAATAAAGATTTTGTTTGTTTAGGAACACCGCAAGAAGTCAATTTATTTGACCCAAAATGAGAAATAAATAATAAATAAAATATAAATTGTTAATAATAAAAGATAAGAAATCTCAAATAAATTATGTTTAATAGCGAATATTTTGAATCATTTTTAAATTTCATATTCATATATATAAGCATTTAATGGTGCTTGAGCAATTAATTCATTTTTTGATTCAAAAGAACAAAAAAAAGATATTAAGCGCCCAACCCAAGAATGAGAAACAATTAATATTTTTTTATTAGAATTGTTATACTTAGATTTTAATTCCAATAAAAAAGGTTTAATTCTTTGATAATACATATCTTGAATTTTTTCTACATTTTGATTTAAATCAGTATTTAAAACTCAATCAGAAAGTACTTCTTTTTCATTATTTTTCACTTGTTTTGATTCTAAATTACCAAAATTTCTTTCTAATATTCTATCGTCACAAATAATGGAATTGTTTTTATTTTTAAAAATTTCAGCAGTTTTCAAAGTTCTTTTAGTGGGCGAAGTAAAAATTAAATCAAAAGAGTAATTCAATTCTTTTAACTTTTTTAATTGTTCCATTCCTTCATTTGATAAATCTAAATCACTTCTACCTTGTCATCTATTATAAATATTAGAATCAGTTTTAGCATGTCTTAAAAAATAAATTTTCATAATAAATATAATACTATTATATTATTTCATAATATGTTTTATTAAAAGTTAAGAATAAATACAATAAAACTATTGAAATTTTAAATTTACTAGATTTAATTTTATTATTATTTACAATAGCATATATAATTCAATTTATTTTTTTTCATTACATTTGAGAAAATTATCAATATTTTAAATTAAAAACATTATAAATATATTCAAAACATTATCTAAAGCAATCTATATTTATACAATAGACAATAATTTTGAAAAGTAAGATTGCTTCAATCTATGCAACAGATATATCAAAATATTAAATAAACAATGATCAAGTTATAAAAGAAAGGAAAAGCAAGAAATTGCTAATTTAATTTTTATTTGTTGTCTTTTTGGTTATTCATTTTTTCTTTTTCTTTATTATTAAATCATTTATTTCAACATTATTATAAGGAATTAAATCTAAATTTCTAAAGTCATAATTTACAATGGAAGATAAATCTTTATATTCATCTTCAGAAAGCTCATCAAATTTAAAAATATAGTTAAAATGCGGAAAAATAGATGTAATTAAATTAATCATTTGAATATTTAATCATCTAGGAGATTGAGCTCCTTGTGCTTCAAAATTTTCTAAAATAATGATTTCTTGCGGTTCTTTTGAAGGTATTTTAATCTCAATATTCTTAATTAGAAATTTTAATTTAAGACAATAAGAAATTTTCTTCTCAACAAAAGCTTGTAAAGTTAAAGGATGATTCTTCTTTCTAATAGTAAAATAAATTCATAATCAAAAAATTGCAGGAATTCCAGTAAGAACTACTGATAAAGATGAACCTAAAATGGCTCCTAAACCTAAAGTTGGATCAGGAATTTTACCTTGGATAAGTTGAAATATGATACCCATTAGTGGTGTAGTTGCTATTAAACATATAAAAGCAATTAAACAAGCAATACAAAATCAATCAAAAAGTTTGACAGATAAGGGTTGTCCGTTGGCAATAGCAGGATCATGTTTAAAGTTGCTAGATTTAAATAAAACATTTATAACTCAAGCAACAAAAATATTTTGTTTTCTTAAATTTATATCAATATATTCATTTAATAATGTATAAAATCTATCTCCTGAATAAAATTTACCTATTGAATATTTATTATTAGCTTCTTGTGAAAGATCTACGCGTTTACTTTTAATAATATATGAAGACATTATTTTCTCCTTTCTTAATTCAATTAATTCAAAAATATTAAGTTAAAACATTCTTTTTCTTTTTTAATATATATTTTATTTATATTTATTATTTAATACTTATTTTTTAAGTTTAATTTAATAGTTTTTTAGAATATTTAACTTAAAAATAATAATTGTACTAATTAATATATTTTTGACTTATCAACTTTTTATATTATTATGAATATATAGTTTAAAGTAAATGCATAAAAATTTTAATTTTTTTAAAATATGTATTTGATTTTCAATGTAAAATAATATAATTAATATATAAAAAATCAAAAATGAAAATGAGGAGAAAAAATGTCAGCAATTATTAGTGTTCATGCAAGAGAAGTTTTAGATTCTCGTGGGAACCCTACAGTACAAGTTGAAGTTCAATCAGAATTTGGAGGATTTGGAACAGCCATTGTTCCTTCAGGTGCTTCAACAGGAACAAGAGAAGCTTTAGAATTAAGAGATCAAAATTCTGCTAAATATAAAAATAATTGATTTGGTGGAAAAGGTGTTATGTTAGCAGTTGATAATGTTAATGAAAAAATTGCTCCTGAAATAATTGGAATGGAAGTAACAGATCAAAGATTAATCGATGAATTAATGATTAAATTAGATGGTACATCAACTAAATCAAAATTAGGTGCTAATGCTATTCTTGGAGTTTCATTGGCGGTTGCAAAATGTGCAGCAGATGAATTAGGAATGCCATTATACAGATATATTGGTGGAACAAATGCAAGAGTATTACCTTTACCAATGTTAAATGTTATTAATGGTGGAGAACATGCATCAAATACTTTAGATTTTCAAGAATTCATGATTATGCCAGTTGGAGCTAAAACTTTTAGAGAAGCTTTACAAATGGCAAACTTTGTTTTCCATACATTAGCTAAATTATTGAAAAAAGCAGGACATGGAACTCAAGTAGGAGATGAAGGTGGATTTGCTCCTAACTTAAAATCTCATGAAGAAGCTTTAGAATTTTTAGTAAAAGCAATTAAAGAAGCTGGTTATGTACCTGCTCTTAAAGGTGAAAAAGCAGTTGCAATTGCAATGGATGCAGCATCATCAGAATTATATGATGTAAAAACTAAAAAATATACTTTTGGAAAATTACAAAAAGCTATTCAAGAAAAAAGACCAGGATTTGAGAATTTAAAATCTAAAACTGTCTTTACATCATCAGAATTAATTGAATACTATGATCAATTATTTAAAAAATTCCCAATCATTTCTGTTGAAGATGGATTTGCAGAACAAGATTGAGATGGATTCAAAAAAATGAATGACAAATTTGGATCAACAAAACAAATTATGGGTGATGACTTAACAGTTACAAATAAAGCAATTTTAACTGAAGCTGTTAAAAAACAAACAATTAATTCAATTTTGATTAAATTAAATCAAATTGGAACATTATCAGAAACATTAGATACTATTGAATTAGCTCATAAATCAGGAATGACAGCAATTGTTTCACACCGTTCAGGAGAATCAGAAGATACTACAATCGCTGACTTATCTGTTGCTTTAAATACTGGTCAAATTAAAACAGGATCAATGTCAAGAACAGATAGAATTGCTAAATACAATAGATTATTAGCTATTGAAGAAGAATTAGGAGATGTTGCAGTATTTTTAGGTGCTAAAGCATTTCACAACATTGGATGACATGTACATTGTGATTCATGCAAATCTTCATCAAAAAAAGCAGAAGTATCTAAAAAATCTGCATCAAGCAAAATGAAAAGTTCAAAAAAGAAAAAATAAACTATTAATTAATAATTAAAAAGGAGAAATTAAATATGGCAAAAGAAAATTTTGATAGAAGTAAGCCTCACGTTAATATTGGAACAATTGGTCACGTTGACCACGG
>DBMA01000014.1 GCA_002298905.1 Mycoplasma sp. UBA710
ATATGTTAAATTATATAATAATATTAAATATTTTTACACAATTAAATATAATTATAATTTATGAAAGAAATAAGAACAAGATATGCTCCTTCTCCTACAGGGTTTTTACACATTGGCGGTGCTAGAACTGCTTTATTTAACTATTTATTTGCTAAGCATAATAACGGAAAATTTATTTTTCGTTTAGAGGATACTGATGTATCTAGAAATGTAATAGGAGGCGAAGAATCACAGTTAAACAATCTTGCTTGATTAAAAATTATTCCAGATGAGTCACCAATTAATCCTAATGAAAAATTTGGTAAATATCGCCAAACAGAAAAATTAGAAAGATATAATGAAATTATCGAGAAAATGATTAAAGATGGAACAGCATATATTGCATTTGATTCTTCTAATGAACTAGAGGAGCAAAGAAAAGAACAAGAAGCAAGAGGAATAATGTCTTTTCGTTATGATAGAAATTGACTAAAAATATCTAAAGAAGAGAAAGAAAAAAGATTAAGAAATAAAGAATATTCTATAAGAGTTGCTCTACCTAAAAATAAAGTATATAGTTGAAATGATTTAGTTAGAGGTAATATTAGTGTTAATACAAACGAAATAGGTGATTGAGTTATTCAAAAATCTGATGGTTATCCAACATATAATTTTGCAGTTGTTGTTGACGATCATGATATGGAAATTACCCATGTTTTTAGAGGAGAAGAACATATTACTAATACCCCAAAACAATTAGCTATTTATGATTTATTAAATTGAGAAAATCCTTCTTTTGGTCATCTTACTATTATTACAAACATGGAAGGTAAAAAATTATCTAAAAGAGATACAACTTTATCTCAATTTATAGAAGATTACAAAAATGATGGATATATTCCCGATGCTATTTTTAATTTTTTAGCTCTTTTAGGATGAACATCTGATGATGCTACAGAAATAATGTCTATTGAAGAATTGATTAAAAAATTTGATTATCATCGTTTATCAAAATCTCCTTCTAAATTTGATATTAATAAAATGAATTGATTTTCAAAACAATATATGAAAAAAGAAAATAATGAGAATTTGATTTCAAAAATAAATTTTTCTACAAATCATGATCAATTATGAAAAAATCTTTTTATTGAAACATATAAACAAAGTTGTTGTAATATAAAAGAAATGAATGAATCTCTTAAAATTTATGAGCAAAAATTAGAACCAATTCAAGATGTAAATAATAATGTTATTAATGAATTTATTAATCAATTAAAATCAAGAGAATTTACTATTGAAAATATTCAAGAAGCAATTAATAAAACAAAAGCAATAACCAATACTAGTGGTAAGGAATTGTTTATGACCATTAGAAAAGTAACTACAAATTTAGAGCACGGACCCGAATTAAGTAAAACTATATTTTTATTTGGAAAAGAAAAAATTTATTATAGATTGGGTATTAAAAATGAAAATTAATTTTAAGTCAGTTAGAACAGAAATGAATGGAGAAAAAAACATTATTAAATTTGATTCAAAATTAGAAATTGATTATGAAAATGAATTTAAGTGTTTAATTTTTAATGAAAATAGAAATGATAAAATCATTACTAATCGTTTAGAATATTCAAATGATACTTTAAGAATATATAGCGGAATAACTTCATTGCATTGTAAATTAAATGAAGTTATTAAAAATAATTTAATTATTGATGAAAGTAAACAAATATTTTTTATTTATACAAAAATGATTGCTATGAATGTTGAAAATGAAAATGATTTAGTTTTTGAATATTTAATATGTGTTGATGATAAATTTGAACATAATACAAATATTAAATTAGAATTAAAAATCATAGATTAAATTTATTTTTTTAAATAATATTGAATTTTATTTCAAGTATTTTTTGCTCATATACCAATTTTAGCTGGTATAAATGACCTTTTTACTTCAACATTTTGATATACATTTAATTTATAATATGAAGAGTTGATAATAATTCCTGCATGTAAGAAATATGATATATATTGTACAAATAACATTAAATATAAAAAAGAACCAATTAATCCAAATTTTTCATAATTTAAAAATTTGCAAATAGATGAAAAAAGTAAAATAAATAAAATAAGTGGTATTAAAGATGTTAGAATTCCTAAATTTAAATATGATCACTTCAATCTAATTGGTGAAATATATTTGAAAAGCAAACCAATTCCTATATAACCAAAAATAAGTAAATATACAAATAAAAATGCATATAAAACATATTGATAAACTATCCTATTTATAATCATAGATGAAATTATTTGCATAATAGGAATAAAAGAAATAGCAGAAATTGTAAAAAAAAGCGAAGAGAAAACTACAATAATTATTGACTTAATTCTTTTTCATAGAAAGTTTTGTCTATCTTCAAATCCATATAACTCTGTAAAAGAATCTCTAAATTTTGATATTCCTTTAGAAGCAAATCAAATTGACGAAAATAAAAAAATAATTGTAAGAAAAATATTGGCAGCATTTCAATCTAAACTAGTATTAAATAACGTGTTGAATCCAGGAATAATGAAATATATTATTTCGTTGATAAAGAATTCTTTTCATGATACATTTATTAAGGATGTTGTAGAGATAACAATAATACTAATAGGAATTATTGAAAAAAACAAATAAAAAGCCACAGAAGATGGAATGAATTTAAATTTTCCAGATGATAAGATAGAATATGTATTATTAGCAGTTATTTTCAATTTAGCTTTTGTTATATTTTTTCTATCAAAAGCAAAAACCAAAGAAATTCTTATTATAATTTGAACAATTTTAGAAAGTAAATTATCTTCTTTATAATGTTGAATTTCATAATTATTAGTTCAAGGAATTTTAGATTTGATGAATTTTTTATTCTTTTTTGGAATTGCTTTTCAACCTGATAAAATTTTATTTCTTTTCATTAAACTAACTCTTTCTTAATATTTCTTCAATTAATTCTATTGTTAAAATGGGATTAGCTTGACCTTTTGAAATCTTCATAATTTCTCCTGTCATAAATTTTAAAGTTTTTTCTTTCTGATTTAAATAATCATTTTTTAAATATGGATATTTTTCTACTATATCATTAATTCAAGATATTATTAAAGATTTATCAGAAATTAATTTAAATCCATGTTTTTCTATTAAATCATTAATTGAATGATTATTATCTACTAATAATGGAATTATTTGCTTTAATTGTTTCCCTGAAATAATGCCTTTTTCTAATAACAAAAGACACTCTTTTATATCTTGAGGTTTAATATTAATTAAAGAAATTTTTTTATTTAATTTTTTTTCTAAAGGAATTATTTCTGAAAAAAACACCTTAACACTTTGATAAATATCATGATACTCAATTTGATCTATAAATTTAGCATAATCTATATTATTGATAATTTGATTACAATAATTTTCAGGAACATTAAAAGATAAATATCTTTGCTTCATTTCTTGAGGTAATTCACTAATTTTGATACTATTAATTCATTCTGGGTCTAATATGATAATAGGAATATTAGGATCTGGAAAATACTTATAATCTAGTGCGTTTGTTTTTTTTCTCATTGAAACTGTTTGCAATAAATTTTCATCAAAATTTTTTGTTTCTTGTTCTATTTTTTCTCCTCTTATTATTTTTTGAACTTGCAAATTATATTCATATTCTATTGCTGTTTTAACATTATTTAATGAATTTAAATTTTTAATTTCTACTCTTGTTCCATATGTTTTTGTTCCTAACATTCTTACTGATAAATTAATATCTGCACGTAATGATCCTTTAGCCATAATAGCATCTGAAATATCTAAAAATTTTGCTATTTTTTGAATTTCTTCTATATATTGAATAGCTTCTTCTGAGCTTTTGATATCAGGATAAGAAACAATTTCAATTAACGGAACTCCAGCACGATTATAATTAATTCATGTTTGATTATTTTGATGTTGTTGTCTTGCTGTATCTTCTTCGATATGGATTCTTTCTATAGATATCTTTTTTGTTAATTGATTATTTGAAATTGTTATTGTTCCATTTTTGCCAATAGGTCTAAATTGTTGTGTTATTTGATATCCTTTTGGTAAATCTGTGTAAAAATAATTTTTTCGATCAAAATGCAATTCGGAATCAATTTCCATATTCAAAGCTTTCGCTAATTTTATTGCCTTAATTACAACTTCTTTATTAATTGTAGGTAAAGTTCCTGGATAGCCTAAATCGATTGGAGATATCAATGTATTTGGTTTGGCATCAAAATTATTCTCAATAGCACTAAACATTTTAGTTTTTGAATTAATTTCTAAATGAATTTCTATACCAATTATTAATTCAAAATTTTTAATCATTATTTTCTCCTAATATTTTTTCAATATATAAAGCAAAAGATAATAAATTTTTATCATTATATATTTTAGATTCTAAAGAAATATTAAAAGGCATATTTTCATATTCACCTAATTTTAAACTTATTGAAGGATTGCCAACTAAATTAGAAGAAGTTAAAATATATTCCATATATTTATAATCTTTTGTTTTATTAGAATTATCTATTTTAGGAGCAGTACGAGATGAAGAAGGAAAAATTAAAAAATCAAATTTATCATATATTTCATTGAATCAATCACTTATTAATCTTCTCACTTTTTGAGCTTTAACAAAATATTTTTCTTGATTTTCTTTTTCAAGATAAAACGATCCTAAAATTACTCTTCATTTTACCATTTCACCTAAATTTTTACTTCTTGTTTTTAATAAAATTTCTTCTCAATTTTCACCATCTTCTTGAGTTCCAAATGGAATACCTGTTAAATTAGATAAATTAGATGATGCTTCAGAAAAAGATATTATTTCATAAACAATTTTAATTAAATTTAATAATTCTTCATTTGGTTTAATTTTAATAATTTCTACATTTTCTTTATCTAATTTTTTTAATAAATCTTGATATTTTTTATCAACATAATCTTCTAACAAATAAGAACAATCTAAGTAAGCAATTGTTTTTGGTTTTTTCATTTGAACATTGCTAATATCTACATCACAAGAAGTTAAATCATATTTATCTCTACCAAATAATGTTTGAGCTATAATAATACAATCATTAACTGAATGATTGAATCAAGCAACTGTATCCATAGATGAAGCATACGAAAATAAACCAAATCTTGAAATGGCTCCATAAGAAGGTTTGAATCCTACTTTACCAATATTAGAAGCTGGTAATCTAACAGAATCACCTGTATCAGAACCAATGGCGCAACCTATATTTGAACTAAATGTAGCTGCTGCTCCTGAAGATGAACCACCAACATAATAATTTCTATTTAATGGATGATAAATAACTCCACGGTTAGAAAATGTTCCAGTTCCACCTAATCCAAATTCATCTAAATTTGTTGAAGCAATTAATGTGGCCCCATTTTCATATAACTTATTTAAAATTGTGGCATTATAGTTTGCTACAAAATTATTTAATATATTTGAAGATGCATCAGAAATAGATTCTTTTTTTGCATAATTATTTTTTAAAGTAAAAATTACTTGAGACAATTTACCTTCTTTATTGTTAAATAAATCATACACTTGCGCAACAGCATTATTAGAATCTTTTTTTAATTCATCTTTTGCTTTTTCAAAATTACCTTTATATTGATATTTCATTATTTTCTATTTCCTTTGAATAATTATAAAATCTTCATTCTTTTCTTTTGCATTAGATAATGCTTGTTTTTTATCCAAAATAATGTTAGAATCTATTTCATCTTCTCTAAGAATAGTAATTGGTTTACCAACTCTTATTAATGGCTCAACATTGCTAGTATCTATATTTTCTAAATCATTTAATTTTTGATAAATATTAGAAAATTCTTGATGTAATGTATTTATAAATTGATTATCTATTTCTATATATATTTTTTTTCCAATTTTTTTAAAAAAATCTTCATTAAGTTTTATCATATTATTCTCCATATTAATTAATGATGTTTAGTATTATCTTGATCTTTTTTATCTTTACTAATGTTTAATAGTGTCTTTGTATCTACCATATTACTAGCTTTAGATGTTTTGTTCAAACGAATAAATTTATTTTTATATTTAGCTTTTAGTTTTTCTTTTGCTAATTGTTCTTCTAATAAATGTTTTAATTCTTCTGCAGATAATTCAGAGGTGTCAAAATGCAACTCTTTCATATCAATTGAAACTTTTCCTTTTAAAATTGCTAAATTACGATTTAAGTCATTAATTCTTTTATTTTGAATATTTAATTTTATTAAAGAGTTAATTAAAATAGCTAACATAATCACAAACATTAAAATAAACAACAAAATTAATCATGAAGCAGGTTCAGCAACATTAATGCCAAATATGTTAACTGCTATTCATTGAAAAAAATTATAACTATCATAAGGGAATGTGGGTTTAAACTCTTTTACAATTCCTAAAATTAATAAATATGTAAAAAGAATTAAAAACAAAATATTGATTGCTAATCAATTTATTATTGTTGAAGTAGGCAAATTCTTTTTTCTAAATGCAAAACCAAATCAAACAAATGATAGAATGGTCAATATTAAGAAAAAAACTGGAATAGCAATATTCAATTAATCCCTTTCTTAACTAATTAAAATTTATTTAGTTTTTTTATTTAATTATATTAAATATTAATATTTATTTAATCCATTTCTTTTAATATAGGGCAATACAAATAAAGTATACATATATAATTTAAATTTTACTTTTGTCTTTTTTAAAAAATACTTAAAATCATATCGTTTTTTATACGATTTAATCTTCACTTCAATATAATTGGGTTTTTTATAGATTAAATTTAAAAAATTTTGGGGACTCATATTAAATTGAAATAGATATTTTATTGCTTCAAAAGAATTTTCATTATATATTCTGAATTTAGTATATGGATCATATATTTTCTTGCCAATTGATAATAAAATATATTTTTTGTTTTTTTTAAATTTATTAAATTTAGTAAGTCTTGAACCAAAAATCACACTTTTTTCAAAATTATAATCCTGATTTATAATATTAAATTTAATAATTTCATCAAGATTGATTAAGCCACATTCTCCAAACTCAATTCATGTGTGATATTTTAAATTCTGGACGAATTGAAATCCTGCGCACAAAGCATTATAATATCCTGGATCATATGATAGTGGAATATTAGCTAATTTATGATTTTTTAAAATTCTATCAATGTGATCAGATTGAACTCTTGTGACAAAATATAAATCAAAGTTTTCTTCAAATTTAAGAATTTCTTCAATATTTTTTATTAATCATTCTTCATGGTTTTTTAGCACAAAAATAATACATTGATTTTTCATAATTTATATTATAGTTATTTTTTTCTTAGATTCTATTTGATATTCCTTAGCATATATAATTCCGTCTATACATTGAATAATAATAGGACTATTTATTTTCTCTTTTGATGCTTTAAAAATTTTTATTCTTTTATGTGTTTTTTGATCAATAATATAAGCTCCAGGTTGTGAGCAGAGAGAATTAATTTTATTAATTGTATTCTCGATAGTGTCTAGTTCTAATAATTCATCTTCTTTAGATATCTTGGGAGCAAAAGAAACTAAACTTTCCTCTTGAGAAATTTTTTTAAATTTATTATTTTTAATTAAATTTAATCATTCAATAATATTTTGAGCAGCTAATGAAGATAATTTAATCAATAATGAATCATAATTATCACTTGGTAAAATATCTATTTCCTTTTGAAATAAGATATCCCCTGCATCCATTTTGCTAATCATTTCTATTAAAGTAATTCCCGTTTTTTTATCACCTTTACAAATTGCATACTGAATTGGAGCTGCTCCTCGATATTTAGGTAACAAAGAAGCATGAATATTAAATGATCCTATTTTTGCTAATAACAAAATATTTTCAGGAATAATTTGACCATATGCCATTGTAAAAAAAATATCAAATTCTAAATTTGATAATTCTTGATAAATATCTAAAATTTTTTCTGGTTGATATATTTTAATATTATATTTTTGAGCAAGCTCAATAGTTGGTGGTGATGTTAAAATTTGTTTTCTTCCTACTCTTCGATCAGGTTGAGCAATTAGACCAATAACTTCAAATGATTGAATAATATTTTCAAATGTTTCTACCGAAAAATTTGGAGTTCCTGCTAATATAATTTTCATATTTATTCTTAATTATTATCAGAACCATTAGAATTTGTATTATCAATATTATTAAGCATTAATTCTTGAGTTCTTGATATTTCTTTTTCAACTTCTTGCTCAATATGCTCAATATCTAAAATAGCTACTGATTGAATTTTTGAATTATCTTTAATTTGAATTACTCGAACACCTTTAGTAGATCTTGAGCTATCAGCAATAGAATCTAAATTTGTTCTAATAGCAACCCCTTTATTTGTTACTACCATGATATCTTCATTACCTGAAACTAAACCAACATAAATTAATGAACCTGATTTTTCAGAATTAATTGATTTAACTCCTTTGGCACCTCTTTTAGTTTGACGATAATCAGCCAATGATGTTTTCTTACCAAATCCATTAGCTCCTATTGAAAGTACAACATTACCTTCTGATGTATTTGATGCTCCGATAATATATTCCTTATCAGGAGCATCAAATCTCATTCCAGTAACTCCTGTTGCTGTTCTTGACATTGGTCTTACTTCATCAACAGAAAAACGAACAACCTTACCATTTGATGCCCCTAAAATTATTTCATCATTTTCTTTTACTTTCATTGCTTTAACTAATTCATCACCTTCACGCATACTTAAAGCAATTTTCCCATTTCTATTAATTCTTTGATATTGATTAATTGGTGTTCTTTTGATAATTCCTGATTTAGTAATGGTTACTAAAAATTCATTATCATTATAAGAATTAGTTGTTAATAAAGAAATAACTCTTTCATCTTTTTCAATTTGAATCAAATTTAAAAAAGGAATTCCTTTTGCTTGTTTTGACATTTCAGGAATTTGATGAGCTCTTAATCGATAAACCTTTCCAAAAGATGTAAAAATTAAAAGATCAGTATGAGTGGTTGTTGATAAAATTTTTGCAACATCATCATCACTATATGTAGTTTGAGTTGAAGATCCCACCCCACCTCTTTTTTGTACACGGTACTCTATTAATGGAATTCTTTTAACATATCCTTTAGCACTCATTGTGATTAAAATATTTTTTTCAGGAATTAAATCTTCATCTGAAATATCACCAAAATTGTTGATATCAATTTCAGTTCTTCTTTCATCACTATATTTATCTTTAATAATTGTTAATTCTTCAATAATTAATTGAATTAATTTGGCATGATTTGAAAGAATTTCTTCAAAATTTTTAATCATATTATTTAATTCATTTAATTCTTCATTCATTTTTTCAATAGCAAGACCCGTTAGTCTTCCTAATCTCATTTCAGTAATAGCTTTTGCTTGTTTGTCTGATAAATTAAATTTTTCCATCATTTTAGTTTGAGCTTCAGAATCTGTTTTAGAATTTCTAATAATTTTAATAATTTCATCAATATTATTTACAGCAATTTTTAGTCCTTCTAAAATATGAGCTCTAGATTTAGCTTTTTCTAAATCAAATTGTATTCTTCTTGTAACTACATCAATTTGATGATTTAAATAGACTTGTAGGGCTGATTTTAAATTTAATAATTTAGGTTCATTATTAACTAAAGCAATCATATTTGCTGAATAATTGATTTGTAAATTTGTTAATTTAAATAATTGATTCAACATTACTTCAGGTACTATATTTTTTCTTAATTCAATTACAACTCTAATACCTTTTCTTGAAGTTTCATCTCTTAAATCAACAATTCCTTCAATTTTTTTATCTTTAATTAAAGTGGCAATTTTTTCAATCATTGCTGGTTTTTTTACTTCATACGGAATTTCTGTAACAATAATTCTAGATTTACCATTTTTTAATAATTCAATATGGGTTTTAGATCTTGTAATAATTGATCCTTTTCCTGTTGTATAAGCATCAATAATTCCTTTTTTACCTAAAATAGTAGCACCTGTTGGAAAATCAGGACCTTTGACATATTGCATTAATTCTTCAATAGTAATTTCTGGATTTCTAGCTAAAGCTATAACTCCATCAATTACTTCGCCCAAATTATGAGGAGGAATATTTGTAGCCATTCCTACAGCAATTCCGACTGACCCAGAAACTAATAAATTAGGAAATCTTGCCGGCAAAACTATAGGTTCTTGTTCTGAACCATCATAATTAGGAATAAAATCAACAGTGTTTTTTTTCAAACCATCAATCATTTCATTAGCAATTTTAGACATTCTTGCTTCAGTATAACGCATAGCAGCAGCTTCATCACCATCAATAGAACCAAAATTACCATGACCATCAATTAAAGGATAACGTAATGAAAAATCTTGAGCCATTCTAACCATAGATTCATATATGGCACTATCACCATGAGGGTGATATTTCCCTAAAACATCACCAACAATTCTTGCTGATTTTTTGAATGGATCTGAAGAAGTAACACCTAATTCAGACATAGAATATAAAATTCTTCTATGAACAGGTTTTAATCCATCTCTTGCATCAGGAAGAGCACGAGAAACAATAACACTCATTGCATATTCTAAGAATGATTTTCTCATTTCTTGTGAAACATTAATAGGAGCAAGAAATTCTGTTTCTTCATCAATTAGTTGAGATTTAACTTGATATTCTTCGTTATTTTGAGGAATTATTTCTTCTTCATCATCTACAATGATTTTCTTTACTTCATTTTCATCTGAAAAAACAACTTTTAATTCATCTGTATGACCATAATATTGAGAATCATTGTCATCATTAATGATTTCCTTATTTTTTTTATTTTCTTCATCATCATTAAAAAACATAAAAAACTCCTAAATTTTTATCTTATTTTGCTTTTTTAAATTATACTAGAAATTAATATATATTATATATATATTAATTAAAAAAATTGTCAAGATCTAGTAATATTGAAGTTTTATTTTGATTTGGTTTGTTAATAATTGTAGTGTTTTTAAAAGTGTCTTTTAAAATGATTTGATTTTCTCTTTGAAAAACAATTTCTTCGATTCTATAAAGATTATCAAATAAATTTTTGGGTAAAATGTACAATTTGGGCAAAATTAATTTATTTACATCTTCTTCAAACAAAAATTCATAAATATTTTGGTATGGAATTAATTTTGTTGCATCATAAGGATTTGATATTTCAATTTTTGAAAAATCTAAAACCTTAGTTTGTTGATTATAAATTTTATAATATTGGAATTCTGGTGATGAAGAATCAAAAATTTTATTTCTTATTATTTTGTTATCTGATTGATTAGGAATTGCTCCACCAAATGAATTTAGTTTTACTTTAACATTTGGACCTATTTCAAAAGAAACTGTGCTATTAAATGAATTTGAACCAATACTCTTAATATCTAAAGTTTCAATACAAATTAAATTTTGATAATTCGCAAATACATTATCTTCGATTAAAGTAACACCTTGAAAATTTAATTTTGATAATTGAAGATTTGTAGATAATAAATAGTTCTTTGGTATTTTTGTTGCTCCAACAAAAAAATTTTCATCTATTGATTCAATTTTAGCATTCGAAAATTTTCTTAACAAAGTATCTGTTATATTTTTATATATTTGATCACTTCATGAAATTTTTTTAATAATAAAACTGGAATTAAAAAAATACATAAAATTATTATTAATATTGCTTTCATTAGGTAATATTAAATGATTAATTGTTCTATAACTTTCTTGTTTTTCTTTTTTAATTTCATTTGCAAATAACCAAAATTTATTGATTCATTCTTTTTCTTTCCAATTTTTATCAGTAAAAGAAGACATATCTCATATTTTTGTGCTTAAATCAAAATTAAAAAACTTTGCTAATTCTTCAAAAGAATCGGAAGTAAAAACTTTAGGAAAAATGCTTGTTGTTGGACTAAATAAATTATTAAATATTTGATATTTTGTAATATCAAAATTATAAATAGTGATATTTGATGAAACATAATTAAAAACATATTGTCCTAGTATAATATCATTGTTTAAATAAATATCATCGTTTAAACTAGAACATCCTGCAAAAGCATAATTATCTAGCTTTGTAATGTTTTTAAAGTCAAATGAAGTTAATTTTGAACAATAATTAAATGCATATTTTCCTATAGAAGTAACTCGAGGAAGTGAAATAGATAATAATTTAGAACAATAATTAAAAGCAGAATCTGCTATAGAAGTTAATTGTTCAAAAACAATAGATGTAATTTTCGTATTACTAAAAGCTCCTATCCCTAATGTTGATAAATTAGAAAAATTTAAATCACCCATGATTTGAGAATAAGCAAAAGAATTTTCTAAAATGCTTGTTGGATTAAAATCACTTGCTAATGATATTTTTAAATCTGTGTTATAAAAACCCTTTGCTTCAATAGTGGTAATATTTGATGGTAAAACAATGTTAATATGTGATCAATTATTCAAATCTTCAAAAGTTGATTGTTTAATAGTGTTTATATTTGATAAATCAATTGAGTTAATTTTGCTTTCATATCCCATTAAAAAATAGTTTAAATTAGTTCTGACTTCAATAACTTTTTCATTTTGATAAAACTTATCTAAATGAAGAATTTTTTTATCATCTAAAATAATGTTATCTAATCATGACTCACGATTTAAAGTTGCATTTGCTGATTGTGATAGTGATTTAAATTTATCTCAAGTATTAGAATCTATCATTGCAACATTAGAAGAAATGTTAATTTCTTTATTTGTAAAATTACTATTCTTAAAAAAATCTAATGAAAAACTCAAATTTAGTAATTTAAAATCATCAAAAACAATTTTATAAATTGGTAATGACTCTGATGAAAATGAATAGAAATAATCATCTAAACTATGAACTATATTTATTAAAGATTCTTTGTTAAAATCTAAAATTGTTTTTTTGCTAATAACTAAAGAATTATTTTGAATTAAATTCGTAATATTATCGTTAAATTCTCTAGTTATTATTGCAGTAGATGGCAATAAATATTTATTAATACCAATAATAAAACTAGGGATATTAATTTTTTTTATTTTTCAAGAACTAATATTGTTTTCAAATTTATATATTGTTTTATTAATATTTTCAGTAAAAATAACTCCATTACATTCAATAGAAAAATTATTTAAAACTGATGATTTAAATGAAGGTAAATATACATTGTTAATAATGTTATTTTTATTACTTGATAAAAATTGAGTCATTACTTTTAGAATATAATTTAATTTTTCATCTTTATCAAGTCATTCTTCTTTGATAATATCTAGTCTTAAATCTTTTTTGGAGTCATAAAATAAATTAATATTATTTAAATTCTCTAATCCTTGAATAATGGTTGTTTTATCAAAACAATCAGGATCATAATTAATAATATTTGAACTTAAAATTACTTTATCAATATAATTAGATGTAAATAAATTTGCTTTCAAATTGCTTAATTCAGCATTAGAGTTAAAAAAAACATTGGTAATACTATTCCCTATAAAACTAGCATTAGGACCAAAAGTTATTGAATCAAAAAAAGAAAAATCTAGTTCATTAATAATATTTTTTCTTGAAAAATCTTTATTTAAGGTTATTGACTTAACATTTGGATTTTCAATTCTTATTAAAGTTTGTCCAAAATATTGAGAAGATAAATTTAACTTCTCATCATTTAAATCATTATTATTGATAATTGTAAAAGTAATTTGGTTTTTAGGATCTATTTTTAAATGTGGTGTATGATTCGAAGTTGGTGGTGTTATATCCTCATTTAAATAATTTAATAATTTTAACTGAAATCTAAAATAATTCAAAAAATTGTTCATATCTAAATTTTGAGAAATGATCTTTAATTGAAAATTTATTCCAATAATAATGCTATTTAATCTATCAAGATCAATAAATTTTTTTATAAATTCTCCATTTTCAGGAGTAGACTTTAATAAATCAATTAAATTTTGATTTTCATATTCTTTTTTTAAATAAATATTCTGAGCAATATAATCATTAATTTCTCTTGCATAATCTGTTTCTGAACGAAATCCATAACCCTTATGAGAAAAAAGTCGTGTATATTCTTCATTGTTATCTAAATTAATTAATTTTAATTTTGCTTTAATATCATTACCTTCAATCAAAAAATCTTGAGATAAAACTTCTAGTTTTAAATTTAAATTTAAATCGTTTTGTTGAATAAAGAAAAATTTTTGTCTTTCTATATCATTATTTTTGAAATGATTAAAATACTCTTTTGGTACTCCTAAAGGATTTGGGCTAATTATTATTTTGCCTTCTTCAACTAATTTTTGTAATTCATTAGTAATTACATCTTCTTGTTTATTTTCATTAGATCCACATGAAATAGTTGACATCGAAATTATAAATGGAGATAAAAATAAAAATGAAAATGAAAAAACTTTTATTTTTTTATTTTTAGATATTTTTTTCATAGTAAATTATATTTTAATTTAAAAAAATAAAAAAGCTTAAGTAAAAGCTTTTTCATATATTTTTGATTTTTAAATTATTTTAAAACTTGTTGTTGTACATTAACTTGTTGAGTAGAATTGAATTTTTCAATAACTTCTGATAATCCTCCAACAAAAGCAAATGTTGATTCTGGAATATGGTTAAATTGTCCTGAAATGATTGCCTCTACTGAATCTAAAGTTTCTTCTAATTTAACAAATCTTCCTGGTGTTCCAGTAAATTTTTCACTAATTGTAAATGGTTGAGTCATAAATCTTCTTAATCTTCTTCCTGTTTCTACAATTTGTTTATCAGAATCTGTTAAGGCTTCAAACCCTAAAACATTAATGATTTCTTCTAATTTAATCAATTTATTTAAAATTTGTGTTGTGTTTCTTGCTATTGTAATATGACGTTTTGAAGTAAATTTAATTGATAATAATTTTGATGAACTTGCTAATGGATCAACAGCTGGATAAATTCCTTGCGCAGCCAATGCTCTAGATAAAATAATTGTTGAATCGAAGTGAGCAAATGTTGCAACAGGAGCTGGATCTGTAAAGTCATCGGCTGGAATATACATAGCTTGAATAGATGTAATATCTCCATCTAATGATGAATTAATACGTTCTTGTAATCTTCCCATCTCAGAAACAAGTGTTGGTTGATATCCAACAGTTGAAGGTGTTCTTTCTAAAAGTGTTGAAAGTTCTGAACCAGCTTGCACATAACGGAAAACATTATCAATAAATAACAATACTGATTTACCTAAATTATTTCTGAAATATTCAGCAACTTTAACTCCTGTAAATCCAGCTCTTAAACGCAATCCAGGAGCTTCATTCATTTGACCAAAAACAAATGTTGTTTTGTCAATGAATCCTAATTCTTTAGCTTCTTGTCATAATTCATGACCTTCACGAATACGTTCACCAATCCCTGTAAATACAGATAAACCATCATGATGTTTAATAAAAGTGTTAATTAATTCTTGAACAATAACTGTTTTACCAACTCCAGCTCCTCCAAGTAATCCTGTTTTACCACCTTTTGCAATAGGGATTAATAAATCAATAACTTTAATTCCTGTTTCTAATAATTCTGTTTTAGGAATAATTTTATATCTATCTTTTTGGTTAACTTCAGTTACATATAGGGGCGCATATTGTTTACCATCTAATTTGTGTTTTGGATCATCTAGTATTCTTCCAATTGGGTCAATAACTCTACCTAAAATTTTTGAAGAAATTTGTATTGAATATGGTTGGTTTTTTGAACGAACTTCTTGTCCAATTGCTAATCCTTCTTCAGGTCCTAAAACAAACGCTGAAATTAATTTGTCATTAATAATTTCTGATACTTCTAATATTCTTGTTTCTCCATTTGATAATGTTGCTTCAAATGATGAACCAATAGCAACTTTTTCAGATGCTTGAATAATTTGGATTTTATAAACTTGAGATTTTACTTCTGAAACAATACCTTTTATTACATAACCTTTTTGTTCTAAAGGTTTAACAGGATTTGTTCCTTTGAATTTTTTGTTAGCATTTTCTTTTCTTTTTAAAAATTCATCTGATGATTGAGCTTTAATAATAGCTGCAATTAATCTTGTTTTTTCTGATCTTTCATTTGATGGAATATTTAACATATCTGCAATAACATTTAATTGTGCTTCTAGCATTAAAGCTAAATCTTCCATTTTATAAATTTTGAATTGCAATTCATTTTCACTTGTTTTTAAAGAATCTAATTCTTGTGTTTGTTCTTTAGTATCTAATTTTATTGTTTTTGTTTTTCCTGATTTTGTAGATTCAACTTTTTTAACAGTTTTTTCTAACAAAATAGTATTTGTACCTTTATTTAAATCTGATTTTTTCATTCTTGCAGCTTCCAATTCTCTTGTTTTAATAACGGCAACATCATCTATTTTTGGTTTACCATATTCTTCTTGATTTTCATAAATTGTTTTACAAATTAGATATTTGTTTTTAATATCAAAAGCAAGAATTTTCTTAATTAAATCTTGTTTATTTGTTATATGTGATGTTGTAATTTTTCCAATTTTAGCAGCTTTTTTTAAATTAATAAAATCAAAACCTTCTAAATATTTTCTACGATCAGCAGCTGATTTATACACTTCATTAAATTTCATAAGCTATTCCTTTCTCTAGACCTCTTCTTTCATATGCTAGAAGAACTCTACCATCATTTCTAATATCTTTGAATACTTTAACAAATTCTGGATTATTTCTTAATCATTTATTTTCTGATAATAAGTGGTATTTTACTAGAGGTAAAATTATGTGTTTCATATATAATCCAACAATTTCATCATCAATTGATTTTTCATTAATAATTTTAATTAATTTTTGTCCTAAAATATCTTTTTCAAAGAATACTTTTATTACATCTCTTAAAACAATTAATAATTCATTTGATTTTTCCATAGCTTCGTTGAAGAATAATGATAAGAAACCATTTTTTAACATTAAGAATAATAATGATGTAACTTCTAATGAAACTACTTCATATTCATCTTGCTGAATAATAATTTCAAATGCTTTTCCTTTTGCAATTGTTTCACGATCTTTTTCAGAAATATTAGAGTTAAATGAAGCAAATTTTTTGAAATTTTCATATTCAGATACTAAATTTTTTAATCCTGAAGTTGCTTTTTGCATTGATTTTGTTTGAACTTGAGATCCTAAACGAGAAACTGAAATTGATATTTCAATAGCTGGTCTTCTACCTTCATTAAAAATATCAGCAGATGTATAAATTTGACCATCTGTAATAGAAATAATATTTGTTGGAATATATCCTGAAATATCTCCATCTAATGTTTGAGCGATAGGAATCATTGTAATTGATCCACCACCAAATTCTGGTTGATATCTTCCACATCTTTCTAGTAATCTTGAATGTACATAGAAAATATCTCCAGGGAACGCTTCACGACCAGGAGCTGATCCTGTTGATAATGATAATTCTCTATATGCATCAGCATGATTTGTTAGATCATCAAATATTACTAAAACGTCTTCACCTTGTTCTTGTAAGTATTCAGCAATTGAAGCACCAAAATAAGGAGCTAAGAATTTTGAAGCAGCAGAATCATCTGGTGCTGTACCAACAATAATTGTTTTTTGTAATACTCCTTTTTTCTCTAAAATATTTCTGATTTCTATTAATTCTTCACGTTTTTTTCCTATTGCAACATATATATTTACAACGTTTGTTTTTTCTTGTGAAATTAAAGCTGTAATAGCAATTGATGTTTTACCTGTAACAGCATCTCCAACAATCAATTCTTTTTGTCCTCTACCAATTGGTAAAATCCCATCAATAGCTGATGTTCCGGTTTGAAGAGGTTGATTAACTTCTTTTCTTGCATAAAGAGGTTTTGCCTCTGATAAAACAAATTTTTGAGATAAAACTTTAACAACATCTATTGGATTACCTTCAACTAATATTTCTGAATTAACATTAATTATTGCTCCAAAAAAATTATTTAAAATAGAAACTGAAAATACCTTTCCTGTTGCAAAAGCTTTTTGACCAACTTTTAATGTTTCTTGAGTATTTTTTCCAACTAAAGCTACATATGCACGATAAAAATTAGCTTTAATTACAATACCATTAATTCCTTTTCCAAATTTAATTTCTTCAAAAAATTGATAAGAATGTTGACCTTCAACAACAATAATGTCATCTTTGATAGAAATTATTGTTAATTCTTTTTCTTTCATATTTTTTCCTTTCTCTTATTTTCTAATTTCTCAAGCTACCATTTTTTTTAAGATAACTTTTTTTGCTACAATTTCTGCTTCTTCTTGATGTTTAATTAAATTAAACACATTATTATTAATTTCATATTTTTTTGCTGTAAAGAAACTTCCTAATTTATAAAAAGCTTTAATAGCAGTTTCATCTCTAGATAATTCTAAATATCCTTCTAATTCTGCAAGATCAATAGATTTTAGTTTAGAAAAGTTTACATAAACATTTGCAATTAATTCTTCTGGTAAAACATCAAAGTTACCATTAATAGAAATTAATTTTTTATTTGCTTCTTTAATAAACATAACCTCTTGAGCTAATAAAAATATTTTTCTAGGTTTATTTTGTTCAAATTGAGTATTGTCTAATGATTCATTAATATTTTCGCTGTTTTTTAAAGATATATCAATAATTAAACCCACAACATCAAACATTACTGCTTGATTCTCTTTTTTGTTAAAAATTGTTTGATTAGTTCTTTGATTTTCACCTAAATTAATATTTTCGAATATTTCAATAGGAGGAAAGTCAATAGATACTAAAGTAATTTTTGAAATAAATTCTTTATTTTCATTAAAAATAGTTTCTAATACTTTAGGATTAGTAGGAGTAGATAATAATAAATTTTGTTGCATTATTTTGTTCCTCCTCTACCCATTTTTATCAAAGCTGTATCTTCAGTTTCGGATTTTTTCTTTCTAATTGTTTCATCAAGAATACTTGTTGCTTGACTTCTAACTTTAAATGCTGAATATAAAACAATTGATGATTCTGTTTCTTTTTCTCTACGAACTCTGTTTACTAAACGTTGAATAACAATTAACTCATCATGAATTTTGTTTCTTTTTTCATCCAATAATTGAAGTTCTAATTTCAATCTTTGAATTTTTTCCATCAAACTAATTTCTACAATATTTTGTTTAATAATTGCTTTGATTAGCTTATATTTGAAAAAACTAATATTTGGAATAAAAGAAATGTTATTAATATCAACATTATTCAAGTGACTTGCATATGCAACATTAATATTTTTTGCTGATTCATTTACATACATCATTGATTCTTTTGAATTGTTATCTAAAGAAGATTTGTAGTTTTCTAAAATTGTTTTATCAATTTCTTCTTTTTCAAATGGTGCTAATTTTTTTGTCACCAATTCTTGATTATCTGTATTAGGTTGAGCAATAATTAAAGTCGCATCAGTAAATACTTCATTTTTAAATCCAACTTCTACTAGTGTAGATATTTTGTTGATAAATTCATTGTTATTTTCATAAAGTTCATATGGAAAATGTTGAATAATATTTAACTCTAATTTTTGAGCAATTAAATTTACACGATTTCCTATTGTTACAACTGAATCAGTTTTCTTAACTTTAGCTTCTAAAATTTCTTCTAATTTTTTATACACTACTTCAGCATATTCGTCATTTTCTTTTGAATCAACTAAGAAATATATTTCTTCTTTATTTTTTAATTTATTGTCTTCAGTTTCAATAAATGTTTTTTGCCCTTTAAAAAATTTTTGATTTATTTGATCTAAAAACATATGATTTGAATATTTAATTAGTTTCAAATTATCAATAACTTTTTGTTGTTCATTTAAGATTTGCAAAATTCTTAATTTAGATATATCTAAGTAAGTTTCAAAAAATTGTAAACTTTTTTCTTTACCTTTTAAGAATTTCATGTTTTTTTGAACATAACTCATCTATGAACCTCCTTTTTTGATTTTTGTTTAAATATAGAATGAAAATTTAAAAATTATTCTTTATTTTTTGGAGATACTGGACTTATAGATGAATTAAATCTTACTGCAGCAGCTTCAGAAATATATAATGATGTTATCCCTGAAGCATTTCTAACCATAATTGTTCCTGGGAAAAATTCACATTCATGACCATTTCCTAAAGCATTATCTAATAATTTAATAAATGCTTCAATAACTAAATGATTTTTACCTGTATTTCTAACTATTGATTGTCATTCAACAACTCCAATAGGTGGAATTAAAGCAGGATTTGCTATTGTAATAGGAATAATTTTTGATTTATCAAAACGAATAATATCAACAATTAAAACTGAATTTAAAATTACAGGATATCCAGCAACAATATTATCTTTAACTGTTTCAATGAAATTGTCAATTAATTCTTTTACTTCATTTAATTCAATAACTTCACCATCATATAAATAAAGTTGTGTTTGAAGTGCAAGATCTATTATTTGAAATTTAGTATTTCTTTGTTCAACCTCATTGTAGTTTCAAATTGATTTATTTAAAACTAAATTATAGTTATCGTATGAATCAACTGAAGATAAAGGTTTAGCATTTAAATCATTAAAGTGTTCTGATAGACCTTCAATTTTTTCTTGTCTTAATTTGCTATCTTGATTTACGTAATCAATATCAGAATTTTTAATGTCAACTAATTCTTGTGTTTGAGACAAAATATCTTCATATGATAATGTTCCAGAAAACTTTTTGCCTTCTTGTTGTGATTTTGATTGAAAAGAAACATTTGAATTATTTTTTACTAAATTAACATCAACTAGCATTGTTTCTGCTTTTTGAATATCATTTTCTTTTTTCTTTCCTTCAATTATGTCATCCATTTGAATAGGACCTTCAGGAACAAGATCAGTATTATTCACAATAATTAATTCTTCATTGTTTTGAGTATTTTCTCTATCTTTGCTCATTAATTTCTCCTTATATTTTAAATTTTGAAACATTAATAATAAATTTAATTTTTAATGCTTACTTTGCACTTTTAATGATTTACATTCAAAAAAGCACAAAAAGCTTTTTAGTTCATTAGACAATACATTTTTTGAAAACTAAATAGCTTAATTTAAATTTTATATGTCTTTTATAGGAATTTTTCAAAAAACTACATTTTTTTACATAAAAATTAATTTTAATGCATAAAAAAAGGCATTTTTTTTAAAAAAAGGTACTTTTTACTTAACGAAAAGGAATAGCAAAAAAAGTTTTCCACATAGTATAAGTTGTCTTTTTTTACTATTTTTTTATCATTTTGGCTATTTTTTACTAAATTATTGAAATTCTCATGTTTTAATGTTGAAATTTTTAGAAAAAGTTGTTGTTGCTCTTAAATCATTTTTATCTATAACCATTAATAAATTGATTGTTATTATATCTGAATTTGATTCATATTCTTGTAATGATTCAATTTCAAATGATATTTCTCTTTCTTGTCCATTGCTTGTAGTGTGTATAAATGAAGCGGGAGGAATAAAATCTCGTGCATTTCTTTTAAATCTTTCAACTATTTTTGCAACACCTATTTCTCTTGCTTCAAAAGGACTTATTGCAACTTGAGGAATATATACAAAAATATTTTCTTTAGCTTTCTTTACCAAAGATTCTAATATAGTTTGGTTATTCGATACATATGCTGATATATCTGACTCATTAGGTAAAGCAAATTGTCATTTACTTACTATTGATGTATATTCTTTTGTAAAAGATAAATTATAAATTTGTTTAGCATCTTCTAAAAATTTTGATGATATTATAGAGGGATCAATTGAAATAGACATAATAAAATTTGCGTCATGTCTATTTTTGTCATAAAAAGTTGCACTTTTAATTTCATAAACAAAGCTTTGTTTATTGAAATAATAATTTGATGGTTGAATAATTGATTGTGAAATTTTTCTTACTTCTGATAGTGTTTTTCCCTTCCACTCTTTTAATTTATTTGGGTCTTTTTGATATACAGGTTCTTTTTGATAATTATCATTTTCTAACATCAAAATAAAATCTAAATATTTATCAATCATTTGAATAGGAACTGATCTAAATTGACTATTTTGACTATCATTTTGAAAAATAATTGATTTACCTTTTAATCCATTATATCCTTGATCTTCAATATCGTCTACTATTGTTTCTCTAATTTCTAAACTTAAAAAATTAATATATTTTGTAATTGAGTGATTATTATTTTTATTAGTTAAGTTAATTAATACAGGAACTAAAATAGAACTTTTATTAGAAGATAGCGTTGGTTTCCTAATATTTCCATACGAATCTATTGAATCAAAATAAAAAGAAAAATCTATATCATAATTATTAAAATCAAAATCTAATTGTTTTAAATAATTATTTAATGAAATTTGATTAATAGAAAAATAAGTATTGATTAAATTAGAATCATCTAATAATATTCTATATAATGATTCTGTTTTGTTAATTTGATTTACTGAAGAGATAACTAAATTATTGTAATTGTTGTTTTGTGCATCTGGGAGTTTGGCAGTTAAAAATGAATCTAAATAATTTTTTAATGAAGTTTTTTCTTGCTCATTAACAACTTTGTTATTGGAACATGAAATTGAAAAAATAACAGGAGATAATAAAG
>DBMA01000042.1 GCA_002298905.1 Mycoplasma sp. UBA710
GGTCGCAGGTTCAAATCCTGTCTTCTTCACCATTTATTTTTGGGGGGGTAGCTCACTTGGCTAGAGCGCCTGCCTTGCACGCAGGAGGTAGAGGGTTCGACTCCCTTCCTCTCCACCATGGCACTATAGCTCAGTTGGTTAGAGCGTTCGGTTCATACCCGAAAGGTCAAGAGTTCGACTCTCTTTGGTGCTACCATATCAAATATTTGTAAAAAAGTTGTTGGTCCTATAGCTCAATTGGTTAGAGCACCCGGCTCATAACCGGTAGGTTCCAGGTTCAAGTCCTGGTGGGACCACCATATAAGGGCAAATACCCAAGTCTGGCTGAAGGGACTAGTCTTGAAAACTAGCAGGGGCTTCACGGCCCGCGGGGGTTCAAATCCCTCTTTGCCCGCCATTTAAAAAAATATTTTAAAAAAATAGATTTTTACCTAAATAGATGTTAATTCATTGTTAACATCTCCATATCGCGGAGTAGAGCAGTTGGTAGCTCGTCGGGCTCATAATCCGAAGGTCGTAGGTTCAAGTCCTACCTCCGCAACCATATGTCTTGATTACAAATAGGTGTATTTATTAAAAAGGTTCGATTCCTTATCAAGACAAATTAGTATAAAATTAAATAATAGTGGTCCAGTGGTAAAGTGGTTTAATACGCCTCCCTGTCACGGAGGAGATCGCGGGTTCGATCCCCGTCTGGACCGCCATAAGGCTCTGTAGCTCAGTCGGTAGAGCAACAGATTGAAGCTCTGTGTGTCGCTGGTTCGATTCCTGCCGGAGCCACCATTTCATAATAATGACCTATAAAATGATCAAATTGATCATTTTTTTTATTCTTCTTCTCAAGTAAATTGATATCCTAAAATTCTAACAGTATCTCCTTGTTGAATTCCTTGATTTATTAATTCTTTTCATAATCCAATATCTTTTATTTTTTTATTAAATCTCAAAATATTATCATAAGTATTTAAAGGATTTCTTTGATAAATTTCTTCAATTTTTTTTCCAGATACTTCATACATTCCTTCATATAATTTTTCTATTTTAAAATCATCTTCTAATTTAATATAAATTTCTTCCATAGGTTTATCATTTGAGATTATTGTTTTTGCATTTTTATATAAAATAAACATTTTCTTTTTTAATTGATTTAAATCTTCAAAATTAAGAGCAGAAATACCAATAATAGGTAAGTCATGATATTTTTTAATAAATTCTTGATAGTGATTATCAAAATCTTTTAAGTCTTTTTTATTAGCAATAATTAAAAAATCTCTTTGAATAATCTCTTTATTAAATTCTTCTAGTTCTTTTTTTAAAGTTTCAAAATCATTAATTGGATTTTTATTTGAATCACCAAAATCAATGACAAATGCAATTAATTTACATCTTTCTATATGCTTTAAAAATTGAATACCCAATCCTTTTCCCATGGCAGAGCCTTTAATTAAACCTGGTAAATCTGCTACTACATATGAATGGTTTTGATATTGAACAAGACCTAATTGAGGAACTAAAGTAGTAAAAGGATAATCCCCAATTTTTGGTTTTGCATTAGAAATTAATTTTAAAATAGTTGATTTACCGGCAGAAGGAAGACCAACTAATCCTATATCTGCTAGAACTTTTAATTCTAAAATAATTTTTTTTCTTTCTCCTAAGGTTCCATTTTCACAAATTTTTGGAGCGGGATTAGAGGAAGATTTAAATTTACTATTACCTCTTCCACCACGTCCTCCTTTGGCAATTAAATATTTTTGATCGTCAATAATATCACAAATAATTTTATTATTTTCATACACTAAAGTACCTAAAGGGACTTTAATTACAACATCTTCTCCTTTAGCTCCATACATGTTTTTTGTCATTCCATTTTGGCCATCATTCCCTCTAATATGTTTCATGATATGAATTGGTAATAGTGTATTCATTCCACTATCTCCTTGAAAATAGATATTTCCTCCATCTCCTCCATCACCACCAAAAGGACCACCTTTTTCTACTCGGTGTTCATGACGAAAAGAGATGATTCCATCTCCACCTTTACCTGCAATAACTTCAATATTAACTTGATCAATAAATTTCATAAGATTATTATAATTTATGAATGAATTTTATCCATTAATAAAATTGTATTTGTTTGTTCTAAATGCAATTCTTCTTTAGAAATATGTTTTTTATAAATATCTTTTAAACTAGAAATATTTTTATTTAATAATCCATCAAAGACAATTTCACCTTCATTTAAAATAGTACAATAAGTAGCATATTTATTCATCTCATGGAGATTGTTAGAAACAATTAAAATAGTTTTACCTTTGTTTTTTAATTCATTTAAATACTCATAAAGTTTTTGTTGATCATTATAATCTAAATAAATTTCTGGTTGATCTAATATTAATATATTAGGTTGATCAATTAAAGCTTGAGCTAATAAAACTTTTCTTTTTGTTCCTGAAGATAAAGAATCAATTTTTTCATTATTATTTTTTTCTAAAGCCAATTTTTGAATAATTTTGTTAATTCTTTCATCTAATTTTTTATTAGATGATGTTAACAATGCAAAATTAGTAATATAATCTTTTAATTTAATTTTCTTAGAATAATTTATTTTTTCAGGAATAAAACCAATTTCTTTACTAAGACTTAATTCATAATTTCTTTTGTTATTAATTAAAATTTCACCCTTAATTTGACTTTTAGGATAAGCACAGATAATTGATTTAATAATAGTTGTTTTCCCGCTTGAACTAGGACCAGTTAAAAGATGAATTTCACCAGGATAAATATTAAAAGAAATATTTTTTAAAATATATTTATTTTTATATTTTTTATTCAATTTTTTAATTATAATAGTTGGTGTTTTGTCATTAGGTTGTTGACCAAGAACTCCTAGTTCTATAATTTCTTCTTTAATAATTTCATTTTCTTTTTTTATTATTTCTTCATCATGAAGTAAAATGTTTTTAATTATTTTTGATGGATTAGTTGAAGGAGAATTTGTATTTATTTTTTCTTCATAAATAATATTTGATTGCTCATCATCATGAATTTCAATTCTCTCTTTAATTAAATTATTTTTAGAATGAAGAATTTTTTGCAATTGTAACTTATATTCTTCTCAAGAAATTTCTTTATTCTCTAATTTATTCATTAAATTAAGTATTTCTGTATCTAAAGCATTCATATTATTTTAATTCCCTTCTATAGTACATTAGTGAACTAAATGTAAAAATTAAAATAGCAACAGATGATCAACTAATAGCTAGCATTCAAGATTCATCTAGTTTTTCTTCCCTAAATGTTGTAAAGTAAAAGTTGTTTGTCTTGTCAAAATTAAAATATTCATTATTACTAAAAGACGGAGCTATATTATAGTAATTTGAATAACCACTTAATTGATAAACATAATCATTAATTAGATCTTTTTCAACATTTGTTCTTGCAATTTTTAACACACCAGACATAGGATTAATATAATCAATTGCTAATAAGAAATTATTTGCTTTAATACTTTTATTAATAAAAGAATTATGTAATAATTGAAAAATAATATTAGCATTTTTGTCATTAATTAAAATCTCAATATCAGCATTATTTACATCTTTAAAAATTATATTTTGACATTTTAATCTATTACCAGGAATAGGAATAAAACTTTTGTTATTATTTGACAAAGAATTAATTTTTGTATATTTTTCTGATTGACTTGTATCTGTGCTTTGTAATGATTTAATAGTTGAAATATTTTTATTTACTTCATTATTAAATGTGTCATTAATTAAATTAATTGGTGTTGAAGTCATATAACTTTCAGATACATTAACAAAATTTGCAATAACATATGAGCAAGCAAAAATAGTAGCCGGAATTGATCTTCCTATTTTTATTCCAAAAAGAGAACCCAAGAATAAAACTATTGAAGAAATAATTAAAAATGTAATAATTTGGGCTCCTAAAGCACCTACTGTTAATAATAAAAAATTGTTTGGAGATAAAATTCTAGCAATTAAAAATGAACCAACATTAATTAAAAATGTATTAATAAAAGAAACACTAAATCCAAAAATTAATAAAAATGCACTTCTAGCCATTCATATTTCAAATCTGCTAATAGGTTTTGTAATAATGATAATATCATCTCCATCATTTTGAGGATCTAAAAAAATTTGTGATGCTTTTATAATTGTTTGCACACCTATTGCTATACATGATAAAGAAATTTCGATATAAAAAATATAATTTAATATTTTAGATTGTTGAAAATCTGTAATAAAAAATGGTAATAAAGAAACAGTTAACAAAATGATACAAAATGAAAAAAAACAAACATAAGTAGAAATAGATTTGAAAAAAATTCTACTTATATATCTCATCATTAATTTAAAAGATTGATAATTAAAAAATTTAGTCATTGTTTAATTATAACATTTATATTTCTAATTTATTTTGCAACTATTACAATTGCAGGTTTAATAATTCTTTCATGCAATTTATATCCACGAGAGATAATTTTTACAATTTCATCTTTTTGATATCCGCTTTCTTCAACAATTTCTTGAGCAAAATGTAATTCAGGATTAAACATATCTTTTATTTTTGGTTCAATAATATTAACTCCATTATTTTCTAATATAGAAAATATTTGATCTAGCAACATTTGAAAACCTTTAACATAAGCATTAATTGTAGGATTATCAGAATTAGAACCAGAATTAATGGCAAGATATAAATTATTAATTGGATTTAAAATTTCTTCCAACAATTTTTGTGTTGCAAATTTAGATTTATGTTCAATATCCTCTTTTGCTTTTTCTTTAATTTCATTTTTTAATTTTTCCACTTTTTCAGCAGCAGTTTTAGCCATTTCTTCAGCTTTAATTTTATAAGTCATCATACTTAATTCTTTTTCTTGTTCTAATTTATCAATTTTTTCTAGCAATTTTTCATTTTCTTTTTGTAATAATTTAATTTCTTGCTTTTCTTTTCTTTCTTTTTCATTAGTTGATGTTTCTAAAATTTCTTTTGTGCTATTTTTTTGTAAATTAATAACATTAAAAATTAATTCATATTCACCTTTTTCGATATTATGTTCTAAAATAGAGGTTTTTTCATCTAAATTAATCTTGATTTTAAATAATTTATCAGTTGATAGATCAATGCCTATTAATTTATGATCAAAATTAGCTAAAATTTCTTCTTTTCCTAATGTGATAGTTATATTTTCTTTTTTAAATTTTTTCTTATCTTTTATTCTTTCAATAATTAAATCAAAATTTAAAATATCATTTGATTCTATAATTCATTTATTAGTTGTATTATTCATATTCTTCTTCCTCTTCCTCCTCTTTACGTACATCTATTTTTGAACTAATAATTTCTTTTGTATATTTTTCTATTATATTAAGAATATTTTTAGCTTTTGCATAATTCATACGAGATGGACCAATAACTGATACATCTTTTGTTTCACCATTAAAAGAAAGTCTTTTAGAAATTATAGAAGTATTAGAGGGCAATATTTCTAATTTAAGATTTTCTTCTAGATAATTTTTCTCATTAATTGATTCTCAAATAGATTGTTTTTCAATTAATTCAATAATATTGGCAAGTTCATCTCTTTGGATATCATCAGATTTTATTAAATGTGATTTACCAAAAACTTTATTATTAGACCTATTTTTATAATTATTAAAAATATTATTAACAAATGCTTCAATTAATTCTTCATAATTTTTAATATTTTCTTTAAGAATTGGTTTTAATGTTTCTATCGAAGATGCAATTTCTATTAATTTAACATTATATAAACGTTCTTGAAAAATTCTAATTGCAATTTTTAAATCATTAATATTTAATTTTTTAGCTGATAATTTTAATTCTTTAGAATCAACTATCCCCCCTGATGTTATCAATACAATAATTGCATCATGATTAGTAATTGGAGTAAAATTAATTGACATTAATCTCTCTTCTTTATTAATTTGAGAAGTAATAACAGTCATTTTTGAAGCTTCAGAGATAATTGAAACAGCCTCATCAATTATATTATCAATTGAATGTCTTCTTTGTGCAAAAATATCTTTAATTTTAATACTTAACTTATCTTCTGTTGATGATGTTAAATACTTAGTATAATATTTATAACCTTTAGAAGTTGGTATTCTTCCGCTAGAAGTATGAGATTTTTCAATCATTCCTTCTTTTTCTAATGATGCCATAACATTTCTAACAGTAGCCGAAGATATTGATAAATTATATTTTTGGATTAAAAATACACTACCAACAGGTTTTGATGAAGAAACATATTCTTCAACAATATATTTTAGTATCTCATTTTGATTTTTAAATTTTTTACTCATAACTATAAATATTAACTAAAAAATAAGAGTATATTAACTCTTATTTTAATTAAAATATAATATTATTCTTTTTCTTCTTCTACATCAGCTTTGATTGGACCATCATCATTTTTATCATCTTGATTAGCAGCTTTATTTGCTTGTTGATTAGCAAACATAGCAGCTGCTTGTTCAATTTGATCTAATTTTGTTTTTAATTCTTGAATTTGTTTTTTTTCAATCATTTCTTTCAATGATGCAATTTCTTTTTCTGATTGTTCTTTCATTTTTGGATCTAAGTCTTTAGAATCAGTTATTGATTTTTCCATTTGATGAATTAAAGATTCAGCTCTAATAATAGTAGTTCTTTCTTCTTTTCTTTTATCATCTGCTTCTTTATTTTCTTCAGCATCTTTTACCATTTTGTTAATTTCTTCTTCAGATAATCTTGATGAATTTTGAATAGTAATTGTTGCTTCTTTATTATTTTTCTTATCTTTAGCAGTAACAGTTGTAATTCCATTAACATCAATTGAGAAAGAAACTTCTATTTGTGGCACACCTCTAGGGGCTGGATCAATACCACTTAAATTAAATTGACCTAATACTTTATTTCCTTCTAATACTTGTCTTTCTCCTTGAACTACAACAATAGAAACTTCTGTTTGATTATCAACTGCAGTTGAGAAAACTTGTGATTTAGTTACTGGAATAGTTGTATTTCTTTTAATTAAAGGAGCAATAATATCACCTTCAGTTACAATTCCTAAAGTTAAAGGAGTAACATCCAGTAATAAAACATCTGATACATCTCCTGCTAACACTCCACCTTGAATAGCAGCACCAATTGCCACAACTTCATCAGGGTTAATTGTACGATTAGGTTTTTTACCTAAAGTATGTTCTACCATTTGTTGAACAGCAGGAATTCTTGTTGAACCTCCTACTAGTAGAACTTCATTTAAATCTGAAGCTTTAATACCAGCTTCTTTTAAAGCATCCATAATTGGTTTTCTTGTACGATCTACTAATTTTGAAGTCATTTTTTCAAATTCAGATCTAGTTAATTCTAATTCAACATTCAATGGACCTTCAGGTGTAATTGCTAAAAATGGTAAATTAATTGATGTTGATTCAGAACCTGATAATTCAATTTTAGCTTTTTCAGCAGCTTCTTTTAATCTTGACATTGCCATTTTGTCTTTTGATACATCAAAATTGTTATTTTTCTTAATATTATCTTTAATTCAATCAACAATTGTATTATCTCAATCATCACCACCTAAGTGATTATCACCACTTGTTGCTAAAACTTCAAAAGTACCATCTGATAATTCTAGAATTGAAACATCAAATGTACCTCCACCTAAATCATAAACAAGAATTTTTTGTTCCTTATCTTTTTTATCAATTCCATATGATAAAGCAGCAGCAGTAGGTTCATTGATAATTCTAACTACATCTAATCCTGCAATTTTACCTGCAATTTTTGTTGCCTCACGTTGATCATTATTGAAATATGCAGGAACAGTAATAACAGCTTTTTCTATTTTTGAACCTGTTTTTTTCTCAGCATATTCCTTTAAATACATTAATATATATCCTGATACTTGCTCAGGGCTTAATTCTTCTTCTTTTCCATTAATATGAACTTTAACTTTCTCATTAGTTCCCATTAATCTTTTAATTGAAGCAATAGAATCTGGATTAGTTTCTAATTGTCTTTTAGCAATTTCTCCAACAATTCTTTCTCCATTTTTTCATGCAACAACAGAAGGGGTTGTTCTTTTACCAGAAGGATTTTCTAAAACGATTGTTTCTTTTCCATCCATTACAGCAACAACTGAATTTGTTGTTCCAAGATCAATACCAATAATTTTTTCTTTAGCCATAATATATCCTTTCCAAATACAAATTAGTATTTAATTTGTTTAATTTTAATAAAAATATTTTAACATAAATTTAGCACTTAATTATAAAATATGCTAATTTTATTTTATTAAATTTTTTAATTAAAATTCATTAAAAAAAATATTTATTAATAAAATTTAAAATTTAGAATGAATATATTTCAAAAATGAAGAAAGATTGATTAAAAGTATGAAAGAAAAAGAAATAAATATTAAAGAAATCAAATATGTTTTTTTTGATTTAGATGGAACTTTGTTAAATTCTGAGAAAAAAATTTCACAACTGTCATTAACAACAATTAATAAATTAAAAACATTAGGTATTGAAGTTTCAATTGCCACAGGAAGACCTTATTATTTTGTTCCTAATGAAATTAGAATTGTAGATCCTAAAATACCTGTAGTTTCATGTAATTCAGCTTTAGTTTATGACCCAGTAAAAAATAAGGTAATTTCTGTAAGTCATATAACAAATAAGCTAACAAAAGAAATTTATGATGTATTAATAAAAAATAATGGTGTTTTTTTGATTTATACTATAGACAAAATATTAATGTGTAAAGATGAAAAAAAACATCATGAGTCTAAATGATTTAATATTATTAATAATATAAACAACAATTTAGATCAAAAAGACCAAGTAGAAATAATTTCTATTGATACATCAGAATTATTTGATATTACAAAATATAATGTAATCAAATTTTTAATTATATATTCAGAAATTCCAAAAGAGAATTATTGCAATATTGAAAATAAAATTAATAAGATGGATGAAGTTTATATAGTAAGATCACAAAATGAAGTTTTTGACATTATGCCAAAAGGTTTAACAAAAGGAGATGGATTACAGATATTACATAATAAAGGAATTATTGATTTAGAAAAAACATTAGTTTTTGGTGATGCTGAAAACGATTTGAGTATGTTTCAAAAGGCTAAATGATCTGTTGCTATGGGCAATGCTCAAGAAAAAGTAAAAGAATCAGCAATCTTTATTACAGATTCAAATAACAATGAAGGTATTTATAACTTTTTTAATAAATTATTTGAAAATAATTAAATTTGTTTAATTAATTTAGCAATTTCATAAGCGCATTTTGCATATGTTTGATTAAGTTTTTTTAATCCTAGTTTGATGTTGCCAAAATAACGAATTATAAAAATCACTATATTATTTAAGTTATTTATTTCTATGGCTTTAATAATTGGCATTGAGGCTACACCTTTAGGTTCGGATGCATCAAAACCTTTAATTTTAATTTTATTATTATTTGATATCTTAAATCCATAAGTTATGTGTTTAGCTTTTTTGTGTTCTTGTTTTAATTTATCTAAAATATTTTTTACTTCATTTTCATCATTAATAAAATAAGCAAAAGAAATAAATTTAGATTTTTTAATCTCTATAAAATAATTTGCTTTGGGTAATTGCATAAATAATATTTTAGGAAATTAAGAATGATATCTTTTTAAATTTTCAATTTCTTTTTTTGTTAACAATCGATAAGAACCTTGTGTTAAATTACCATACTTTAAGCCAGCAAAACTAACCCTGTCTAAAGCTATAACATTTCTATTTAAATGTTCAAAGATTTTTTTTACATGATGATAAGAACCTTCTCAAAGATAAACAAAATATTCATTTTTTTTGATATGTTCTATTTTTTGCTTTGAAATTTTATTATTTATTAATAATTTATTATTATTTAAAAATAATAAATCTTCTTTTGATAATTGTTGATTGATAATTACATGATATATTCTTTCAACCTGATAAGATGGATGAGTCAATTTGTTTGATAATTCACCATCATTTGTAATGATAATTACTCCTGTTGTATCATAATCTA
>DBMA01000022.1 GCA_002298905.1 Mycoplasma sp. UBA710
TAAATTCTTATAATTTTTATTATTTGAACTATTCATATATTTCCTCATATTATATATATAGAATTATAAAATATTGCTTAAAATTATGTTATTTAAGATTGATTTGTAAATGCAAATATTATAGAAATAATAATTAACATTATTAAAACAATAAAAGTTAAGTAATAAAAATTATAAGAATTTAAATAAAGTAGAAAAAAAAGATAAATTAAGAGAAAAACTAGAAGAATTATTGCCTTCATGTTTTGAAGATAATATTTTTAATATTGAAAAATTCAAACAATTAATAGGAGAAGAAAATAATCTAGATAAAAATGAAAAATATGGATTAAATTGAGTGGGTAAATCTAAGTCTTTTTATGAATCAACAAAACCTACAAATATGACCTTAATTCCCTTAAGAAATAAGTCTGTAAATTTCGATGAATCTGACAATATTATTATTGAAGGAGATAATTTAGAAGTTTTAAAACTGTTAGAAAAATCTTATTTTAATAAAATTGATGTAATTTATATTGATCCCCCTTATAACACAGGTAATGATTTTGTTTATAATGATGATTATTCACAGTCTAAATTTGAATTTGATAAAGAAAATAATTTAATAAATGAAGAAGGAGATAGATTACAAACTAAAAATCAAAAAAGTGATGGTAAATTTCATACTAAGTGATTAAGTATGATTTATCCTAGATTAATACTTGCAAGAAAATTACTAAAAGATGATGGAGTAATTTTTATATCTATAGATGATAATGAGCAAGCAAGATTAAAATTATTATGTGATGAAATATTTGGAGAAAATAATTTTTTATCTAATATTACATGAATCAAAAAACATGGTCCCGGTGGTAATACATCATTTAATTACAAGATAATAAATAATACTGAAAATATATTATGTTATTCTAAAAATAGTAATTTTGTAAAAATGAATTATATTATTCACAATGAAAATGATTTAAAAAAATTAGGATATATAAATAAAGATGAATATTATGATGAAAGAGGATTATATAAACTTACTCTTCTTTTCCATCCATCTTCTACTGGAAGTTTTCAATATACAGAATCATTAGATTATCCTATAATTGCTCCAGATGGTACAGAGTTTAAACTACATGTAAATAAAAATGGACAACAAAATGGGTGTTATACATGAGGCTATGATACATATGTTGAAGGAAATAAATTAGGTTTTATTGAGTGTAAGAAAAATAGTGATGGAGATTGAGTTGCTTATAGAAAACAATATCAATTTGTTAAATTTGATCCAAAAACAAAACAAGTAATATCAATAAAAGCAGGACAACCATATGAGAATATAATAGATAATTTTTATACATCTATTGGAGGGGCGGAAATTATAAAAATTTTTGGAAATAAAAATATTTTTGATTTTCCAAAACCTACAGCTCTTTTGAAACATATTTTTAAAATTGCTTCTAAAAAAAATTCTCTAATTTTAGATTTCTTTGCAGGGTCAGGAACAACTGCTCAAGCAGTAATGGAATTAAATAAAGAAGATGGAGGAAATAGAAAATACATTTTAGTTCAATTCTCTGAAAAAAGTGAAAATCTAAAAAATACTGAATTTGAAACAATAGCTGATATTACTAGAGAAAGAGTAAAAAGAGCAATTGATATGTTTGAATATAAAGAAAAGGGATATAAAGCTTTTAAATTAGTAAGATCTAATTTAAAATCATTTGATGCAAGTACTAGTGATTCTGTTGATGTAATTCAATCTAAATTATTAAATTTTGAAAATAAAATTCAAGAAAATACTAGTATTGAAAATTTAATTTATGAAATCATTTTAAGAGTTGGCGAATTGCCATTAAACATTAAAATTAAAAATCAAATTCTATATAACAATAAAATTTATTACGATGAATTAAAATATTGTTTATTTTTATTAGAACCTTCTATCAATTCTAATTATTACAATATTGAAAATATTATAAAGATTGTAAAAAATTTTTATAGTAACAATTTAAAAATATATTTAAATGATAAATATTTTGAAAACGACCAAGACAAAATCAATTTTGTTGAATCTATTAAAAATATAAAAGATGGATCATGAGAAATAGAATTGGTGGTAATATAATGAAATTTAAATTTGAAGCACATTTAGAACACCAAGATGAAGCTGTTAATTCAGTTATCAATATTTTTAATGGTATTAAAACAAGAAATGGTGTTTTTTCAATTAGAAAAAACAATCAAATTTCTTTATTAAGTAATAATCTCGGAATATCTAATGTTATCCAAAATGATAATTGACAAAAAGATATAGCTTTACAAAATATCAAAAAAATACAAGAAAAAAATATGTTAGATATATCTAATACTATTGAATCTATACCTACATTTGATATTGAAATGGAAACCGGAACAGGTAAAACATATGTTTTTCTTAAAACTATTTTAGAACTTAATCAAAAGTATGATTTTAAAAAATTTTTAATAATAGTTCCTTCATTAGCAATAAAAGAAGGAATAATAAAAACACTTGAAATTACTAAAGATCATTTTAAAATGCTTTATCCTTCAATTAAATACCAATATCGTGAATATGATGGGCAATCATTGCAATTAGTTTGAGATTTTGCCAATAATAATAATGTAGAAATAATGATTACTAATATTCAATCAATTAATAAGGATATTAATATTTTTAATAAAAATAATGATTATTTATCTGGTGATAAACCAATTGATTTAATAAAAAACACATCTCCTATTGTTATAATAGATGAACCTCAATCTACAGCAAGTGGTAAAAAAAGTATAGACGCTATTAATGAATTGAATCCTTTATTTATTTTAAGATATAGCGCAACATTTAAACAAAGAAAAAATGAAAATCTAATTTATAAATTAGATTCTATTGAAGCATATAAAAAGAAATTAGTAAAACAAATTAAAGTTTATGGAATAGAGATAGAAGATAATGATATACCTAAATATATTAAACTAGAAAGATTAGATATTAAAAATCAAAACGCAAATATTAAAATAAAATGTTCTACAGAAACAGGAACTAAAATCAAAAATAAAACAATTAGAAGTAAAGATAATTTATTTGATGTTTCTAATCATTTATCTGAATACAAAGATTTAAGAATTGAAAATATTGATTTTAATAATAAACTAATTGAATTATCTGATGGACAAAAAATTTATCTAAATGTTAATAACAATAAATATGATAATGCAATTAAAGAAAGACAAATAGAAGAAACTATCAAAGAACATTTAAATAAACAAGTAAAAATGAGAGATAAAAATATTAAAGTTTTATCTTTATTTTTTATAGATAAAGTTGCTAATTATCGGATTCAAAATGAAAGGGGAGAATCTGAACTTGGAGAATATGCTAAAGTTTTTGAAAGAAATTTTCAAAAAATATTATTAAATGGAAAAGAAAAAGGATACTGAAAATTATTTAATTTAAATGAATCTGAAGATAAAAAAGAGGCTATTAAAAAAATTGCTCAAATTTCCAAAAAAGTCCATGATGGATATTTTTCAATTGATAAAAAAAATAATTACAAAGATACAAAAGGAGATACAAAAGATGATAAATCAACATATGACAAAATAATGAAAGATAAAGAAAAATTAATATCATTTGATGAAAAATTAGCATTTATTTTTTCTCATTCAGCACTTAAAGAAGGATGAGATAATCCTAATGTTTTTCAGATTTGCACTCTAAATGAAACCAAATCAGAAATTAAGCAAAGACAAGAAATTGGAAGAGGATTAAGATTATGTGTTGATCAAAATGGAGAAAGAATATATGATGAAAATATTAATCAACTTTCAATTTTTCCAAATAGTAGATATGAAGAATTTATTAGTAATTTACAAAAAGAAATGATTGAAGATGGAATAGAGTTTAAAAAAATAAATAAAAGTTATTTGATTAATCAAATTCCAAATTTAGAACACAAATCATGTGAAGCGATTATTGAATTATTGCATAATGAAAATATTTTAAAAAAAGATCAAACATTAAATTTACAAGAATATAAACATAATGAAGCAGAAATTATTTTAAAAAATAGCAATCTTAACTTATCTCAAGACTTAATAAACAACATTTTAGAAGCAATAGAAAAAACAACAAGCAAAATTATCGATGTTGTTAAAGATGGTAGAAAGCAAATGAAAAATAATCTAAAGAATGATGTAATAAATTCACCTGAATTTCAAAAATTATGGAAAACAATAAATTCTAAGACAACTTATTGTATAAAATTTGATACTAATAAATTTATCGAGGAAACTAAAAAAAATATAATAAAAGAAATTGATGATAACAAAATTCAAGAAGCAAAAATTGTAACTACTAAAGCAAATGTTGATATTAATAAAGAAGGGATTAAGGCTACAAATATTGATATCGTTAATAATAAAAAAATTGATTCAATTAGTTCATTAATAAATGAACCTTTAATTGACATAATTAGTGATATTGAAAATATAACAAAATTAACTAGAAAAACAATAGTTCAAATAATTAATGATAAAAAAATTATTGAATCTATATTAAAAAATCAAGAAACTACTAAAAATTTGATTATCGAAAAAATGAAAAAAGAAAAAGAAAAGTTAATGGTTGATGGGATAGAATATCAAAAAAATGGTGAGTTATATGAATTGAGTTTGCTTGATGATAAATTAGAATTTACCTTGGATGATAATTATTCAATAGATGCTAAATCAAGTAAAAAGTATCCATATGAATACATTGTTATTGATAGATCTAATATAGAAAAAAATTTTGCTAAAGACGCATTAAATAAAACTATGGTAAAAACATTTATAAAATTACCTAAAAAATTTAAAATACCAACACCTTTAGGTTTTTATAATCCAGATTGGGCTCTTTATGATGAAAATAATATTATTTTTGTAGCAGAAACAAAAGGATCAACAAATGAAAATGATTTAAGAGAGAAAGAAAATAAAAAAATAAAATGTGGTAAAGAGCACTTTAAATCATTAGGAAACAATATTAAATATGAGGTTGTTACAAATCTTGATTCTTTACTAAGAAAATCACAAGGAAATGAAAATGAATAATGATAATTTATTTCAATTAATTAAAAAAAATATTAAAGAAAATAGCAATATTAAAATAGCTATTAAAAAATTTTCTTTAAGAGCTTTTTATAAATTAATTCCTTTTTTTAAAAAATGTTCTACTGTTAGAATAATTTTGACAGACATTAATGATTATGAAGAAATAAATCAAGAGCTAACAAGAAGATACAAAATTAATGTTAATGAAAAAGAAATGGTTACAAATAAATTTGAATTAAAACTTAAAAATGATTTAATGGATTTTTACTATGCAAGAGAAACTAAAGAATATATACAAGATAAAGTAGAAATAAAATATATAGATAAATTTAGAAAAGAATTTATTTTAATAGATAATGAATATATAATTATAGATGGTGTTTATGAAATTTCATTAGGTGCTTTCAATGAAATTGAAAATGATGACATTATTTTAATAACTGAAGAAAAAAATGAAATCAAATATAAAAAATTATTAGATATATTTAATTTATCTTGAAATTCTTTAGAAAAATCAAAAGATGCAAAGCAAAAATTAATAAATAAATTAGAATCTATATATCAAGATAAAACACCTTATGATTTATATCAATTTACAAATTCTCATCTATTACAAGATTCTATAAGTAATGATTATTATTATGAAAATAAAAATAATAGAATAAAGTTTGAAGAAACTACTATTTATCAAAAATTATACGAATTTCAAAAACACGGAGTTGAAGCTATTCTTGATAAAATCCAAAAATATAACGGTTGTATATTGGCAGATTCAGTAGGTTTGGGAAAAACTTTTGAAGCTCTAGCTATAATTAAATATTTTGAATTAGAAGGAAAAAGGGTTTTAGTATTATCGCCTAAAAAATTAATTGAAAATTGAAAAACTTTTAAAACAAATGTTAGATCTAATCATTTAATTAGTGACAGATTTAATTATGATCTTTATTCTCATACTGATTTATCAAGAACTGATGGTTATTCAGAAGGTGTCAATCTTTCTAAAATAGCTTGAGAAAACTATGATTTGGTTGTTATAGATGAATCTCATAATTTTAGAAATGGAAGATTTAACAATAATAGCAAAGATTGAACAAGTAAAAGATACAAAAAATTAATGGATGATATTATTTTAAAAGGTAGAAAAAAATCTGTTTTATTATTAACAGCAACTCCTGTCAATAATAAAATGGATGATATTAACAATCAAATTAATATTATTACCGCAAATAATGATGAAGTTTTTCAAAATGAAAATATTAAATCTATAAAATATGCCTGTATACAAGCTGAAAAAAAATCAAATCAATGGGCAGAATTACCTAGTAATGAAAGAACTGTAGAAAAATTCCAAAGTATGATTGGAAATGAATTTAGAAAATTAATAGATTTAACTACTATTGCAAGAAGTAGAAAGCAAATTGTTGAAAATTATTATGAGGGAGATTTTCATTTTCCTAATAGGCTCAATCCTATTTCAGAAAGACCTAATATTGATACATTAAATCAAGTGTATGATATAAAAATGTTATTTGATAAGTTAAGTGAAATAAAATTTTCAATATATAAACCTTTTGATTATATATTTCCAGAATTTCAAAAAAAATATGAAGAAGAATATGATTGACAAGAAGTGAATAGCAAATCAAAGCTAACCCAAAAAAATAGAGAAAATAATTTAGTAGCTTTAATGAGAATTAATCTATTAAAAAGATTTGAGTCTTCTGTAGAATCATTTAGGCAAACCATTAAAAAAATAATTGATAAAACAACAGAATTATATAATAATATTAGCACTCAATCAACTTCTTCTCTATCAATGAAAAATACTTTTGATGATATTGATAATGAAGAAGAAGATATTAATGAAGATATATTAGAATTTAAAAAAATTAAGATCAAAAAAGAACATATAGATCTAATTAAGTATAGTGATGACTTATCTTTAGATATTAATCAATTAAGGGAAATTTACAATAAATATCTAATTATAGATATAGAAAGAGATGCAAAATTAAAAAGATTAGTAGAAATAATTAAAAATAAAATTCATAATCCTATAAATACAAAAAATAGAAAAATTATTATTTTTACTTCATTCATTTCAACAGCTGAATATATATACCAAAATATAAATCATTTATTTAGTAATTATAGCGTTTATTCAGCATTAGTTACTGGTCAAAAATTAATTTCAAATCATCCTGATTTAAAAGAAAAAAAATATAGTATTGATGATTTGCTTAGCTATTTTTCTCCTATTTCTAAACAAAGAGATCATGATAATAATTTAAATAAAAATATTAATATTGATATTCTTATAGCAACTGATTGTATATCTGAAGGACAAAATTTACAAGATTGTGATTATTTAATCAATTATGATATTCATTGAAATCCTGTTCGTTTAATTCAAAGATTTGGAAGAATTGACAGAATTGGATCTAAAAATAATTCTATTCAAATGGTTAATTTTTGACCTAATATCAAACTTGAAGAGTATATACAATTAGAAATAAGAATTAATGAGAAAATGATGAAAGCAATGCAAACTACTTCTCATGATGAAAATGTTTTAAAAGAAATTCAATATGAAGAATCATTAAAATTAAAACAATTAAAAAATTTAGAAAATAATTGCATTGATTTAGAAGATATGAAAGAAAATATCTCATTTTCTAATATGACTTTTAGCGAATATACTACTGATTTAAAAATATTTTTTAACAATCCAAAAAATGCTTTAAAAATATCAAATCAACCTGACGGAATATTTTCAATTGCCAAAAATAATTCCAACATGATTTCAGATGGAATAATATTTTTATTCAAGTCTTTTAATGGAAAAAATACCAATAATCAATTTGATCCTTATTATTTAATTTATATAGAAAATAATGGAAATGTAAAATACACTTATTCTAATACAGGACAAATTTTGAGTTTATATAAATCATTAACTAAAGATCAAAAAGAAATAAATAAAAAATTAATTGATGAATTTAATGTTGAAACAAATTTTGGTAAAGATATGAGTAAATATACAAAATTATTAAATCTTGCTATATCATCATTAAATGACAAAAATTTGTCTAATGATTTTGAAGATTTGTTTGATGTAAACAAAATATCATCAAACAAAAATAATTCTGAATATGAATTAATTTCTTTTTTAATAATTAAGAGTGATTAATATGAAGTGATTAGATGAATTGAATTTAAAACATAATAAATATAAATCTATAGATTTTAAAAATAAATTTAAAAATAAATTAGATATTAGTGAATTAAATAAAATATTTAAATCCATAGGAGAAAATATAAATGTATGAGAAATAAATTCTTTAATTACAAAATCTCCTAACGAAAATAAAAAAATTATAATTCTTAACTACATATTATTAAGCAATAAAATGAATCATTATAAAACTGTATCTAATTTTTTTCTAAAAATATTTAATAGAGAGCAACCAATAATTTTAATTTGTACTTATAAAAATAATTATTCAATATCATTTAATGCTTTTTCACTAAAAAATTCTATTATTAAAGAAATATTAAAAAAATATAACTATATTGGCGAATTTTTTGATGAAAATAATTTCAATAGGGTTTTACCTTGAAAGGAAATTAGTCTAAACTCTATTATTGATTTTTTTGATGAATCATGCCGTAGGATAATATATTATGAAAAAACAAAAAATTTGTCATTTTCTTATACTATTACATGAGAAGTTATTAAAATATTATTTTTAATAAGTAATAAAGAAAAAGAAATTATACAATTAAATAATAAATACAAAAAAATATATAATGAATCTGAAAAATATAATATTCACAAAAATATTAAATCAATAGAAGAAGAAATCCAAAAATTAAAGGATAAATTATCAAAATTTATTTCTTAATTTTTTTCATAATTCATTATTCTGCATATTTCATTTTTTGAAATTTCAGGTATATATTCATTGTTTAATATATATTCATATAAATAATTTTCAATTATTTTTTTCAAATTAAAAAAATTTTTTTCATCATCTAATAAATAATCAATTATTTTAATTGCATCAAATATTCTAATTTTATTTGATTTATTTGATTTAGAAGTATTTAATTTATTTTTTATTAAAAAAGATGCAATTAATTTGCTATTTTTAGATGTATTTATTTTATATACAACATTATTATGACAGCATCTATTTCTAATATTTTTTAAAAATAACATTATAGACTCAAAGGTTTTTGGATCTTCAAATTTATTATCAAATAATAACTTATATATTTCTTCTTTTATATTGCTTTTTAATTTTCCGAATAATTTTAAAACATCTCCAAATGATAATATTAAAGAGATTGTTCATATAGGTGTTTTATCAAAATTATTTTTATATTTTTTTATTATTTCACTATTACTTTGTTCTGATATTTTATCTAACAAATATTGTTTAATTAATTCAATGTTTTCACTATTTTTTGTTTCAAATATTTTTGAAAAATCATCATTTTTAATTTCTAGTATATTACCATTTATATAATTTATATTTTTCATTTCTTTTGCAATTACATAACAAAGTGATGTATTGAATTTTCTTTCTATATTTTGAATAAAAAACAAAATTTGAGATGCTAGCATTTTATCAAAATTAAATAAAGATATAATACATTTTTCATCTATTTCATCTAAATAAGTATTATTCTCTCTTCTAAACCCTTTCATAAATGGATCATTATAACCATTAATGAAATTTTGATAATTATAATTTTTTAGATATAAATTCATTTTATCTCTATCACTTATATGAAAATTTCTTTTATTAACTAAATGATCTAATTGTTCTTCAAATGTTAAAAAATTTTTATATTTAATCATAAAATCATTTTAACATTAGAAATTCCAAAAAAATAAAAAAAGCCCGCAAGCGGGGGCGATTGCTGGGATGGCATAAGCTTTCACATCTAAAAAGATAACCGTTACAACCTTTACACAATAAATAATATCAAATTTATAATTTTTTTTATAATTTTTAATATAAAATTGTACTTTTGTAATATTATATTTATCTTTTTTTACTTCTTAT
>DBMA01000034.1 GCA_002298905.1 Mycoplasma sp. UBA710
TAAAAAATTTTAATATTTTAATAATGAATTTTATACTTATTCATTATATGAATCAATCAATTCTTTTGCTTTTGCAAGTTCTACACTAAAGAATGAAGTCACTCCTCTTTTTTGCATTGTTGCACCAAAAAGAGCATCTACACGCGACATTGTTCCATGACGATGAGTAATAACAATAAATTGTGTATCTTGTTTTAATTTTTGTAGAAATTCTGCAAAACGAATAACATTAGCTTCATCTAAAGCAGCTTCAACCTCATCTAAAATACATAAAGGTAATGGTTTGGCTTTAATAATTGCAAATAATAATGAAATGGCTATTAAAGATTTTTCACCACCTGAAAATAATTTTAAGTTTTGAATTGATTTTCCAGGAGGTTGTGCTTTAATATCTACTCCTGATTCTAAAGGATTATTAGGATCGAGCAAGAATATTCTTGCTTCTCCTCCACCAAACATTTCTTTAAAAACTATATTGAATTCCTGATTAACAATATCCATTGTATTATTAATTCTAGAAATTATTATTTTATCCATTTCAGCAATTGCTTCATTAATAATTTTTTTAGCTTCTTCCAATTCTACTTTATCTTTATAAATATCATTATGTCTTTCTTTAATTTCTTTATACATTTGAATTGCATCTAAATTAACATTTCCTAATTCAGAAATTTCTGTTTTTAATGTGGAAACAATTTGTCTAGATTCTTCAATTGATTTTGTTAATTTAAAGTTTTCTCTTGCATAATCAAAAGTTAAAGAATAATATTCTGACAATCTTTTGTTAGCATCATTAATGTAAAAATCTGCTTTTGTTTTTTCTGTTGCCTTATCAGAAAAAGATTCTATTATTAATCTTAAAGATTTTTCTAATTCTTTTTTAGATTTTTGCAATTGATTGATTACATTAGTTAATTGTTCTAATTTATCTTTTTTAGATTTGATTGTGGCACTTAATAAAGATTTCTTATCACGATAATTATTTAATTCAATATCTAATGATTGAATATTATTTTCTTTAAATTTTTCTTGTGAATGAGATTCATAATCTATTTTTAAAGAAGAAAATTTTTCTTTAATACTAATTAATTTTTCATTATTTTTAACAAATTCAATAGTTAATTGGTCTATGTATGATTGCCTTTCACCTTTTAAACTTTCTAATTTAGAGATATCTTGAGATGCTAATAAAACAATTTCTTCTAATTGAGGAATAATATTTTTAATTTGTTCTATTTGATTTTCAATTCCTAAAATATTAGAGTTTTGTTTAGTTCCTCCAGTCATAATACCACCCGGCCTAATTAAATCTCCATCTAATGAAACTACTAAATATTTTTTATCAACTAAATGAGAAATTTCATTTGCAACTTTAATATCTTCTACAACTATTACATTACCTAGTAAGAAATTAACAAGTACATCAAATTTTGGATCAATTGATACTAAATCAGATGCTATACCAATAAATCCTGAATGAGTTCTTATTTTAACTAAATATTCAGCTTTAACTTCTTTAGAATTAATTGAAGATAGAGGAATAAAAGTTGCTCTACCTCCATTATTATTTTTTAAAAACTCAATAATTTTTACAGCTGTTTCCGAATCTTCTACAACAATGTGTTGTACAGCATTTTGTAAAATAGAATCCATAGCTAAAATATATTTTTCTGGAATAGAAATTAAATCAGCAACTGTCCCAAACATTTTATTTTTAAATAAAGTTCCATTATCTAATACAGTTTTTGTTCCTTTGAATAAATTTGATTTAGAATCTTTATAATCATTTAAAACGTCTAATTTAGATTTTGCTTTCATTAATTTGGTTTTTGACGAATTTTCTCTCATTCTTAATTCGGCAACTTGCATCTCTATTTTTTCTATTTCTCTTCTTTTTATTCCAAGTTCTTCTGATGTTTTATCTTTTCAAGATTCAAAGTGATTAATTTGAGATGATAAAAATTCTAATTCTTTTTTTAATGCATTAATTCTTTCATGAGAAGCTGTAGAAATTTGCCCAGAAATAATCATTTCTCTTCTCATTTCTTCGTTTTTAAATTGAATTTCTAATGTTTGTAATTTCTCATTAATTTGATCTAATTCTTTAGATAATTCAATTACTTCTTCATCTAAATTTTTTTTATATTCAAAATTATCATTCAATTTTTGCTCATCAATTTGAATTTTTTGTTCTAAATCTTCTTTTGTTTCTTGAAAGCCATCAATTTCATTTTTTAAAATTTCTACTCTTTCTCTATAATGTAATAAATCATTAACTAAAAGAGCTACTTCTACTTCTTTTAATTCATTTGATTTTGCAATATAAATTTGAGCTTTTTCTGATTGTTTTTCTAATGGTTTTAATTGTTTTTCTAATTCTTCTACAACAGTATTAACTTTGTCTAAAGTTTCAGTGGTTTTTTCTAATTTTCTTAAGGCTTCCACTTTTTTATATTTATATTTAGATGTTCCTGCCGCATCTTCAATTATTCCTCTTCTTTGTTCGGGGGTTGCTTGTGCTATATCACTAACTGTTCCTTGAGATATTATCGCTAAAGATGATTTAGATATTCCTGACTCATAAGCTATATCTCTAATATCTTTAAATCTAACTATTTGATCATTAATAAAGTAGGTATTATTCCCTTTGCCTCTTTCTAAAACTCTAGAAATAGTAAAAATTTTATGAGGAATTGAAACTTCACCATCACTATTATCAAAAGTTAAAGTTACTATAGATTTATCCATAGGTTTTTCAGTTTTAGAACCTGAAAAGATAACATCATCCATTGTATCTCCACGAAGAGCTTTTGATGATTGTTCACCCAACACTCATCTAATAGCATCATTAATATTAGATTTACCAGACCCATTAGGACCAACTATTCCAACAACACCACCATCAAATGATAATGATATTTTGTCAGCAAATGATTTAAACCCTTCAGCTTCTACTTTAACCAGCTTCATATTGCTCCTCATTTAAATATTTTTATTTATTATTTATGTTAATAATTATAAACAATTAAAATTAAATCATTTATTAACTATATACAATATTTTTATATTATTATATAAATATATTATGATTAAATACTCAATTATCATTCCTCATTTTAATAGACCTGATCTTGTTATAAATGGAATTAATTCTTTTAAAGATTTAAAAGATAAAGAAATAATAATTATTGACGCTATGTCAAGTAGTGACAATATTAAAAAATTAAAAAATAATTTAAAATTAATTGACTCAAAACAGAATATAAATTTAGTTTTATCAAAAGAAAGATTAAATCTTTCATCAGCAAGAAATAAAGGTTTGTCTTTGGCAAAAGGGGATTGAATCTATTTCATTGATGATGATGATGAAGCAAGAGAAAAATTTATTAAGTTTTTAAATAAAAATAAATTAAAGTCAAAATATGATTTTTATAGATTTCCTAATATAGAAAAAATAGATGGAAAATTAAAATCTTTTATCATTAAAATATTACCTTGAAATAATAGATATTCTCCTCAAGTGTCAACATTTTTATTTAATAAAA
>DBMA01000033.1:0-180 GCA_002298905.1 Mycoplasma sp. UBA710
TTCCTTTAAATCTTTTTAAGTCAGATGGATGCATTAGATCAGATTTTCTTGATTGTCTTTTTTGCTTTGTTGTTTTATTTTGTGCTAAATGTGAACGAAAAGCTTGAGATCTTTTTACTTTACCAGTTCCAGTTACTTTAATTCTTTTTACTAAAGCACTTTTTGTTTTCATTTTTGGCA
>DBMA01000033.1:278-12723 GCA_002298905.1 Mycoplasma sp. UBA710
CCGCCTTTAATTCTTGCCATGTCTGATCTCCTCCTTCATTACTTAAATGTATGGTAAAATCTGCTTCATGTTCTTTACATTCGATGCATCTACAGTTGTTGCTTTTCTGAGATTTCTCTTTGTCTTCGGAGACTTCTTTGTCAAAATATGTCTCTTATAGGCTTTATTTCTTTTTAAATTTCCTGAGCCTGTCACTTTGAAGCGTTTAGCGGCTGATCTTTTTGTTTTCATTTTTGGCATTATTTTCTCCTTTTAATTTTGATTTTTTTCTTTGTTATTTTTGTTATATTGAATTATTTTTTTCTTATCTTGTTGTAAAAACATATCTAAAAATTTACCATTTAAAATAGGTTCTTTAGCAATAAAAGCAATATCTTCTACTTCATGATAAAACTTCATTAAAGTTTCATGTCCAAATTCTGGTCTTTGAATTTCTCTTCCTTTAAATTTTAAAGATACTTTTACAATATCACCTTCTAAAATAAACTCGCGAGCTTTTTTAGCTTTGGTTTTTATATCATTATCTCCAATAAAAGCTGTTAATCTAATTTGATGAGTTTCAATTCTAGATTGTTTTGATTTTTCTTCTTTTTTTCTTTTGCTTCTTAAATATTTAAATTTACCATAATCCAAAATCTTTGCAATTGGTTTTGGATCAATTGAAATTAAAACCAAATCCATTTTCATTTCAGCTGCTTTTTGTAAAGCATCATTTCTAGTTAGAACACCTATTTGTTCTCCATTAGGTCCAATAACAAATAATTTTGGATGAGGAATATTTTCATTAATAAGATGTTCGCTAGTAGGTTTTTTACGCTTATTAATGTTGGAATTGTTTTGTTGAATAGTATACTCCTTAAAATAACAAAATTATAAAAAATGAAAGTAAATATTTTTTGTTGTAGCTAAACCCAAAGTATGAACAATCAGGTGAGAAAAAATTCTACTTTCTGCAACATTTAAATTGCTCTCTTATTTTAACACAAAAAATTAGTAATTTTTTTAAATTCTTCTAAAACTTGATTGAATACACTATCCAAATCTTTTGTAGCATCAATTACAATATATCTTTTTGAATACTTGTTTGCTAAATAATCATAAGCTTGAATGGTATTTTCAAAAAATAACTTATTCTCTTGATCTAGACGGTCTAAATTTTTATTGTTTTTTATCATTCTTTTTTGGGCAGTTTCAAAATCAATTGCAAAATAAAAGGTATAATCGGGCATAAAATTATCAAGAATTTTTAAATTTAATTTTTCAACAAAATCTATTCCTAATTCTCTTCCACCACCTTGATAGGCAAAAGAAGAGTCAAAAAAACGATCAGATAAAACTATTTTTCCTTTCTTAAGTGCTGGTTTAATTAATTTTTCAACATGCATTTTTCTAGAAGCTAAATACAAAAGCATTTCAGATGTACTATCAATGTGATTATTCTTATTTAAAACTAAATTCCTAATTTCTTCACACTCTTTCAAATTAGTACCACCAGGTTCTCTTGTAAAGATAAATTGCTCTTTGTCAAAATTGCTTTCGATAAAATGCTTTAATTTTTCAATACAAGTAGTTTTACCACTTCCATCTATCCCTTCAAATGTAATAAACATTATTTAATATCCTTTCTATTTTTTATAGCGTAAGACATAGTTAATTGATCAATATAATCAATTGAAACACCAAAGGGAATACCAATAGCTAGCTGACTAACCTTAATATGAGGAATATTCTTATTAATTTCTTCTAAAAGATAATTAATAGTTAATATTCCTTGTTGATTTGGACTAATTCCAATAATTATTTCTTCAAATTCTTTAAGATAATCAAAAAAGGATGCTCAATCAAAAGTTATTTTTTTTTGAACTAATTTTTCATTAAACAACTGAGGAAATAAATAATATTTACCATAATATATTTTTCATTTTTCATATTGAAAAATTTGATCAACATTTTCAATAATTAAAAGTTTTTTATCACGATCTGAAGATAGACAAATATTACATAATTTATCATTTGTATAATAAGAACAAAGAACACATTTTTTAATTTTTTTCAAATAATCAAAAATTAAAGCACTATTTTTTTTTAAGTTTTCAATATTCTGATCAATTAAATATTTTGCAATTTTTTGAGCTTGTTTATTTGATATTGAAGGAATTGTTTTAATAATATCAACAAGATAATCAAACTCCAAAGGTAACATTAAAACATTCCTTTTCCAATTGAGTTTGTTATTGATTTTCTTTTATTACTAATTTCTGCTAATGCTTCATTAAAAATAATGATGATCATATCTTGTAAGGTTTCTTTATCTTCAGGATCAATAAGAGCTTCATTAATGTCAATTGATTGAATTTTTAATGACCCTAAAATAATTAATTTAATCCCTTGCTTTTCATATGTAAAAATTTGTTCATCAAAGGCTTTTTCTTTCTTATCTAATTCTTGCTTCATTTTATTTGCTTGTTGCAACATTTTACTAATATCCATAGTTAACTCCTTTATTCTTTTTTACGAGAAAAGAAATTGCCAAATATCATTTTTGATTTTGACTCTAAATCGTTTAATAAATTATCATTTTTATTTTGTAAATTTTTTGAATGATCAATGGTATCTAAAGGAATTGCAGGAGGGGTTTGTTTGTTTTTTTTCAATTCACTAAATAATTCTTTAGATAAATTATAATCATATTTTTTAATTGCAAAAAAATGAACATTATTACCAAAATATTTAGCAATAAATTCTTTAAATTTTGGTTCATTGTATTTACTATTAATATCTTCAATAACTCAATCTTCTTTTGAAGATACTAAAATATAATCATTAGATGAAGCAACAAATTTTACTTCCTTTATTAAAACAGAATAAACATCATATTCTTCTGTAGCATCACAACTTGCTTTTTCTAATTTTTTCTTAAAAATTTCAAAAGTATCTTTTTTTGCCAATAAAAATAAATTTATAATATTTTGTTTTGACAAATTGGGTTGATCTAATTGAGTTGTAGCAGAATTTTTGTCATTTTGATTAAAATTAAATTCTTTAGTTTCGTGTTCCTTATTATTTGCTATTTGAATTTTATTTGCATCATTTAATTCATTTGAATTTTTATTAGTATAAAACTCATTTGTATCAAAAATTTGTTTATTTGTATCATAATCACTTAATAATGATTCATTAATTTCTTGATCTGAACCATCTTTTTCATGAGAAATATTTAACAATTCAGTGGTTTGATCAATAATATTTTCATTAATAGAATCTTCATCTAAATTTAACATTGATGGATCTAAATCTTCTTGATAATTGCTTAGTTTTTTTTCAATTGTATTATTAATGTTTTTATTAAGAAGAGATGTTGAAGAAGTGCTGTAAGAAGAAATATCTTGAAAAGCATCAGCAATTTTTTGATTTGAAAAATCTGCTAAAACTGTTTTTGTTTCATGTTCTTTATTAGGTAAAACAATATTAGGAATAATTTTTTCATCCGTTTCTAATGGTGTTGTATTTTTTAGTTGATCTAAATTTGGAGAGGCAAAATATTCATCAGTGATATCACGATATTGGCTTGTTGAAAAATCAACATTTGCTTTTTTAGCTTTAATTTCTAATTGATTTGTTGTTGTAGAAGTTGATAATAAATCTTTTGTATCATATAAATCTTTTTTTTCAACATCAATACTTGATCCTTCAAATGAGCAAATTTTAATAATGGCTAATTGAAATAATTGTTGAGGGATATTTGAATATTTAATATTTTCTAATAATTCAATTAAAACATCTAAAACCTTGTAAACAATTTCTTGTTTTAAAATAATTGAATTTAATATTTTAGGATCTTTTATTTCTACTAAATGAACATTATTTGTATTTTGATATACTAAATAATCTTTTAAAAGATTAATCAATGAAACAATAAATTTATTAATATCAATCCCATTATCAACTAATAAATCAAAATATTCTAATGATTTAGCAATAGATTTTTGAGCAAGTAAATTAATTAAATGAATCTGAGATTCAATAGTACTTAAACCAAAAATATCAATAATATTTTGGAAAGTAATTTGAGAATTAGAATATGCATTAATTTGATCTGCAATTGATAAAGCATCTCTTAAAGATCCATTTGCTAAATTAGCAATCATTTCTATAGATTCTTCATCATATGAAATATTTTCTTTATTAAAAACATATCTTAATTGTTTTTCAATAATATGTTTATTGATTCTTTTGAAATTATATTTTTGTACACGAGATAAAATAGTATCAGGAATTTTGTCAGGATCTGTGGTTGCTAAAATAAAAATTGCGTGTTTTGGAGGTTCCTCCAAAGTCATTAATAAAGCATTAAAAGCTCCTTTTGATAGCATATGAACTTCATCAATAATATAAATTTTATATGGGCTATTTGTGGGAGCAAATTCAATTTGTTCTCTAATTGCTCTTACATCATTGACACTATTATTAGAAGCGGCGTCTATTTCTATAATATCTAGAGATTTATTAATATTATTTTTGCATCTTATACAAATATCCTCTTTATTGTTGGCATGAATACAATTAATTGCATTTGCAAAGATTTTAGCAATTGATGTTTTTCCAGTCCCTCTAGGCCCTGAAAATAAATATCCATGAAAAATTTTATCCATTTTAATTAAATTAACTAAAGTTTTAACAATATGATCTTGTCCAACAACTTCATTAAAACTTGTTGGTCTATATGTACGATAAAAAGCTTTATAATTCATAATTTTTTTATTTTATCATTTAATATAATGTTTATATTAAATAATAAATAATTTTTTCTTAATAAGGAGGTAAAAATGGAAATTATTTTCAAAAAAATTATGGAAACATGCCAGGATAATGAAGAAATAGAAGTAAAAGGATGAATTAGTTCTAATCGAGGGAATAATAAAATTAGATTTATTAATTTAAATGATGGTTCTACTATTGATAATTTACAAATTGTTTTAAGTAATGAACAATTTGATTTAGAAGAAGTTGCAAAATGAAAAATAGGTTCGGCTATTATTATAAAAGGTAGATTTAAATTAACTCCTCAAGCACCTCAACCTTGTGAAATTAAGGCTAATAAAGCTCAAAATATAGCTGCTACTGATGATGATTATCCAATTCAAAGACAAGAAATTAATTTAGAAACCTTAAGAGAAATGCCTCATGTTAGACATCGTACTAATTATTTAAGGTCTATTATGTTAATCCGCTCAACATTGGCTCAAGAAATACATAATTTTTTTGCTCAAAAAGATTTTATTTATGTTCATACTCCTATTATTACTTCAAATGATGGTGAAGGTGCTGGTGAGCAATTTATTGTAGATGATGAAAATAAAGAACCATTTTTTTCTAAAAAAGCAACTTTGGCTGTTACAGGACAATTGCATGGTGAAGCTTATGCAACAGGGTTTAGTAAAATTTATACATTCGGCCCAACATTTAGGGCAGAAAAATCTAACACCAAAAGACATGCGGCAGAATTTTGAATGATTGAACCTGAAGTAGCTTTTTATAATTTGGAACAAATTATTCAATTGGCCAATGATCTTTTAAAAAGTGTAATACAAAATACTATTAAAAAACATCCTAAAGAATTTCAATTTTTAGATGAAAAATCTAATCATGTATTAATGAAACAATTAAATCATTTTTTAAATTCAAAATTGCAAATTATTGAATATCAAAAAGCAATTGAAATATTAAAAAAAGCTGATGTTAAATTTGAAGATAATAATATTCATTTTGGTTTAGATTTAGCTACTGAACATGAAAAATATTTGACAGATATTTATTTTAAAGCGCCCGTTGCTATTATTAATTATCCAAAAGAATTTAAAGCATTTTATATGTATTTAAATGATGATGATAAAACAGTAGCAGCATTTGATTTGCTAGTACCTGGAGTTGGAGAATTAATAGGTGGTTCTCAAAGAGAAGCTAATCCGAAGAAATTAATTGAAAGAATGAAATATTATAATATTTCAGAACATGATATGAAATGATATTTAGATCTAAGAAAATTTGGTGATGCTGGTTCATCGGGATTTGGAATTGGATTTGAAAGATTAGTAATGTATGTAACTGGAGTAGAAAATATTAAAGATGCTATTCCATTTCCAAGAACTTTTGGTAATCTAAAAATGTAATAATTTGATATAATATTTATTGTTAAAAATCTTTTATTTCATAAATCAAGAAATTAAATTTATTAATTTTATTTTAAAAATATATAAGGAGAAATTTTATGAAATTTAAGGGATTTTATCCAATGTCTTTAGAAGAACAAAAAACAATAAGTGCCGGTTTTGGTATTAGTGAAATAATACCTTCAGTTATTTCTGGAATATCTTCATTTACTAATATTGCAGATGATATTTCAAATACAATAATAAAAAATAAAATCGTTGCAAAAATGGATGAAGTTAAAAAAGGAGAAATAGAATTAGGTAAAGATGGACAAATTAGATTAAAATGAGATGCTGTTTATGAAGATGATATTTCAATACCAAAAATTATTTTTTAAATAAAAAAAACAAATAATCATCAAATATAAGTTTTTATTTAATAATTATTAAATTATTTGAAATTAAACAAAAAAATATTTATATAAAATTAAAGGCATTTTTACATTAAGTAAAGATGCTTTAAATTTTAATTTATAAATTTATAATAAAAAATAAAATAAAATTTTAGAGTTTATAGATAAAAAATAACAATTTATTTTTTAATTTTTTGTAAGCCCAATTCATGTAATTGATCATCATTAACATTTGAAGGAGAATTGAATAACACATCAATTCCATTAGCATTTTTAGGAAATGCAATTACATCTCTAATTGAATTTTCTTGAGCTAAAATCATAACTAAACGATCTATTCCAAAAGCAATTCCGCCATGAGGAGGAACTCCATAAGAAAAAGCATTTAAGAAAAATCCAAATTTATGATCTATTTCTTCTTTAGATAAATTTAAAACTTGAAACATTTTATTTTGTAATTGAGGATCATGAATTCTAATTGATCCTGAAGATAATTCAAACCCATTTAAAACTAAATCATATGATCTTGCTTTTACTTTAGAAAGATCACTATCTAAATATTGAATTGTATCTAAAGTGGGAGAAGTAAAAGGGTGATGGGCAGGAGATATAGTATCATTTTCGAATTCAAACATAGGTCAATCTACAATTCAAACAAATTGATATTCATTTGTTGCTAAATGAAATAGCTCATTCAACTTTGTTCTTATAGCACCTAAGGATTGTGTTGTAGATTGATATTTACCTCTAGTAATTAATAATGTAGCATTTTCAATTTTAAAATCTTCAATAATTTGTTTTAATTCTTCTTCAATTGAATTATTTAAAGAATTTTGCTTAAATTTTTGATTTTCTATTTTAATAGCAATTAATTTATCAGTTTTATTTTTTAAAGCAATTTCTTCTAAAATCTTAATATTACTATTAGCAAGTTCTTGATCAAAAATTAAACATTTTATTGATTCGACATTTTTAAATAAATCACATGATGTGTTTTTAAAATATTCATTTAGGTCTTTTAATTGATATCCATATCTTAAATCAGGTTTGTCACTTCCATATAAATCAATAGCATCATTATATTTCATTCTTAAGAATGGAGTTTTAATTTTTATATTTACTACCTCCATAATAGAGCTAAATAATTGTTCCATTAAAGTAAATAAAGTCTCTTCAGTTATAAAAGACATCTCTATATCTAATTGTGTAAATTCAGGTTGGCGGTCTTTTCTCATGTCTTCATCTCGAAATGCTCTTGAAACTTGAAAATATCTTTCAATACCTGAAATCATTAATAATTGTTTATATAATTGAGGAGATTGAGGAAGAGCAAAGAATTTGCCTTCATGTCTTGTGGGTACCAAATAATCTCTAGCACCTTCTGGAGTAGATTTTGATAAGATAGGTGTTTCAATTTCTAAAAATCCATTATTATGAAATCAATCTCTAGCAGCTTTAATAACTTGATGTCTTAATAAAAGATTTTGAAACATTTTAGGTCTTCTTAAATCTAAAAAACGATATTGTAATCTTGTATCTTCTTTTGCATTTAAATTATCTTTAATTTCAAAAGGAATTTCTTTTGATTTTGATAATATTTTATAATCTTCGACTTCTATCTCATACATACCAGTAGGTATTTCTTTATTAGGTGATTTTCTTAATTTTAATATTCCTTCTATCTTAATGACTGATTCTTTAGTAAAATCAATTTTTGTTTTAAATATTAATTGTACTATTCCTGTTCTATCTCTTAGATCAACAAAATTAAAATTACCCATTTTTCTAATATTTTGTGCTCATCCATATAAAGTGACTTGTGCATTTTCTTTAAAATTTATTATTTCAATATTTTGATACTTTTTCATAATTTATTCACCTTTTAATAAAATACTTTTTATTTTTTCATAAAGAATATTAAAATTAACAATTATATTATTATTTGTTTGAGTTTTAATAGTTCATTGATTTGTGTGATGTTGACTTAATTCTTGAAAAATTATTAGTTGAGAATTAAGTTTTTGAGCATCGCTAAGTAATTTCTTAAATTTTTTAAATTGATAGTTGTATTCTACAATAATATCATTTGCTCTTAATTGATAAATTAAAGGTCTAATTTGTTCAATTTGTTCATCATTTTCTAGAAGAAAATTAACATTAATTTGGTCGGCTAAAAATTGATATTTTTGATCATATTTGATTATTTCAAACAGTCTTTCAACTCCAATTCCAAATCCTACACCATTAATTTGAATATTGCTATCATTTTCGATTAAATCATAATAACATCCTCCACCAATTATAGTAACTTTTGATCCTAATAAGTTAGATGTTGATATAAATTCAAAAACAATGTTAGAGTAATAATCTAAACCTCTTACTAATGAATAATTCACTTGATAAGATATTTTTAATGAATCTAAAGCTTTTAATATTTTGTCAAATTGCTCTTTAGTTTCATTAGATCAATAATCGCAAATTTGAGGCGCTTTCTTAACAATATCTAATTGTGAATCATTCTTATCATCTAATATTCTTAAAGGGTTAATACTAATTCTTTTTTGAGATATTTCTGAAAGTTGATCTTGATGTTTTGTAAAATATTTTTTTAATTCTTCAATATATAATTGTCTTTCTTCTTTGGTTCCGATACTATTAATATTTAAAACATAATCATTTATATTCAACTTATTTAATAAAGAAGAAGCAAGAGCAATAACATCAATTATTGCATTATCAGACAAATTATTAGTAAATTCTACACCTATTTGATAAAACTGTCTTAATCTACCTTTTTGCGGTTTTTCATAACGATACATTGAATCAATATAAAATAATTTGTTGTAAGTGCTATTGCTATATAAATTATTTTCAATAATAGCACGACCAACGGATGCCGTTCCTTCTGGTTTTAAAGCTAATAATCGATCATTATAATCTTTAAATTTGTATATTTCTTTTGTTACTATATCACTTGATTCACCATTAGAGCCTTTAAATAATTCAAATGATTCAAAAGTAGGGGTTATTATTTTTTTAATATTATATGTTCTTGCAAGAGATTCAAATGAATCAAAAATCAATTGATAAATTTTAGCATCTAATCCAAAAATATCTTTTGTTCCTCGAGGTTTTTGAATCACTGTTAACTCCTTAATTTTATAAACAAAAAAACCCTTTTAAAAAGGATTTTTTATCGCTATTTAAAAGTAATAATAATTATAACAATTTAAATATTCAAATATTTAAATATTATTATTTAATGTCATTAATTCCTTTAAAACTTTGTTCTTTGATTTTCTCTGTATCTCAGAAATTATTATTAATAATTTTTCTTGATATTCTTGCTTTTAATAGTTCAAAACTAATTAATAATCTAGGAACAAATAGTAATATAACTGATATATTAATAAACTCAAATATGATATTTAATAGCAAGAATTTTCAAGGTAAAGAACCAAATAAAGCAATTAATAAGACAAATGCAAAAATAATAATTGCATTAATAATTAAAAATGATTTAAACATTTCAAAAAATTCATAATAAACAATTTTTTTGATGTTATTTTTTGTCAATAATTCAATTCTTGAAAGTTTTAATTTATGATTAACTTTTGATAAAAATGACATCATAAATGATAATAATAAAACAAATGAAAATATTATTGCTGTTGATGAAATTAAATTAAATTTAACCGATCCAACCAAAATAACAAATGTCATTATTGAACCTGAAATAATAAAAGATAAAAATAATGTTAATGATTTTACTCAATCCATTCAAATTAAAATTAAAGCACACATAACAATTAAGGCAATTAAAATTCCATACATTGTAAATCTCATAATTATAAATGTGTCTGAACTAATAATAGTAGAAGGAATAATAACAAGATTATATAAATTAGTTAATTGTTGACTAATATTATTAACTATTGAATTAGATAAAGTAGTATTCAATAAAATTGAAATAGTTTGAAGATCTAAAATATTAATATTCTTTTCTTCGATTCCATTTTTAAATAATATTTGTTTAATTGATAATATTTCATCATTAGTAAATAAAGCATTGTCAATTTTACTTATTTTCATACTAAATTGATCTGGAATTGTATTATTCAATGTTCAACCATTAAAAATAGTATATCCAGTATTTATTAAATTCCCAATTAACATCAAAATTGCTAAAACTAAAATTATTCCAAAGAAAATAAATAATCATTTTTTAGACGTAATTATTCTTTCAAATTTATTATATTTTTGCTCTTCATTTTCATTAACAAATTTAACGATAGAATTATCTAATAATTCTTTTTTTTCTTCATTAACTTCAATAGTTTCTATAGATATAGAATCTTTCTTAATTTCTTGTTTAACATTTTGTTTAACATTTTTATTTTTTAAAAAGCCAATAGTTTTTAGATTATTTTCAAAATAACTCAATCCTGTTAATAATTTTGACATTGCAAACATTGATGGTATTAACACAAGAGCAATTGCAAAACATGAAATTAAAATAATTATTGAAAATTGATTTAATACATTTGAAGTTATAATGTAAAAAATACCAACAAATAATGTTAAGAAAATGGCCTTTAAATATCAATTTTTTTGATAATTTTTAATAGTATTTTTAGTTGCTTTATTAACTGTATTACCTAATTTAAATTGTTTTTTGATATTTGATAAAAATGAAATAATAAAGTCTAAAGAAATAAACAATGTTAATAATATTGCACTAACGCTAAAGGAATCATAGTCTCCAAAAAATACACTAATCATTAATAATGCTAAGAAAATAATTACTGCTAATAAGATAATTGCAAATATACCTAAATAACCATAATTAATAACTACAAAAATTGATACAATGGCAAATATTGATATTAAAGATATCATTAAGAAGAAATAAGCATTTGTTCCATTATTAGCTGTTCTTGAAGATAAAACATAATTATTTAATTTATATGTAGAAATTCAAAATGAAACATCTAAATATTCATTTTCAATTTCTTTAGATGATAAGTTGGAATTTGCAACTCCAAAATCCTTATTAATTGTTATTGTTTTTATTGATTGACCAGATAATTGAAAATCAGTAAGTTCATTTTTAGAAACAATAAAATCGGTTGCCTTATAAATTTTATTTGTTTCAGGATCTATAAATTCATCTTTAAAAAAAAATGTATTTAATGTTGTTCCATTTTCTGTAGTTGTTTGATCTTCAGGAGTCCTTTTTTGTTGGAATAAAAATTGATATAATGAACCTTGATACCCATCATTTACAATTGCTGCTTCTACAATTTTTTTCAATATTTCTAAATTTTTTCAAATAATTACTTTAGTACCTAAATTCTGAGATTTAGCTCATTCATAAAAAAAAGGCGAATTAAATGATAAAGAATAGCTATTAGAAGAAAGATTCGCCAAATTAAATACTGAATTATTATCAAAAGTTGAATTAAATAATTGAGAAGAAACAGTAGCATTAATTGGTAATAATGTTAAATTATTTTTATGAGTAATACTATTTATTATTTGATTAGTTTGATTTAAATTATTTATATCAATATTTGTTATATCAATATTTCACACATTTTCTGATTCATATGATGAAGAAACAACTGAACTAGGAAATGAATATTCTAGTCTTTTATGCAAATTTTGTAATAATTGTCTTGAATAAGTTTCTTCTAATATTTGTGATCCATCATTTTGAATGGGATTAATTTTTAAAGAAATTCCGTTTTTATAATCATTAGAAACTTTTGTATCTTTTGATTTAAAAGCAAAAGATAAGCCGATAAATAATCCTGAAAATATAAATAAAAAAAATAAGATTATTCATCTTTTTTTTGGTGATAATTTAAAAAACTTTTTTAA
>DBMA01000012.1 GCA_002298905.1 Mycoplasma sp. UBA710
ACCTCCTTAAAAAATACAAATTTTAAACAAATGTATATAAATATATTATAGCACTTATATAATTAGAGTGCTAATTTATTTAATATTATTTTAATAATTTAATAATTATTTAAATAGGATGTGTAAAAATAGTGTAGAATTAGAATTGCAATACATTGAGACAGTAACTGCTTTTGCTTAATTTGTTACCAAGTGTATTTATCTTTGTATTGTAAAAAAATATATCAAGGAGGTCATATGAGTTTCTTGAAAGAACAAAAAATCTTGAAAGCTAAAGAAATTAGTGATAAGATTTCTAAATCTCAAGCAATTGTTGTTGCTAGATATCAAGGATTAACTGTTAAAGAAATCCAAGCATTAAGAAAGTTAGCTAAAGAAAAAGATGTTGAAATTAAAGTATATAAAAATCGTTTAGTTAAAAAAGCGATTGAAAATACAGAATTTAGTTCTTTATCAAGTACTTTAGTTGGAGCAAATATGTTTGCTTTTTCATATTCAGATTATTTATCAGCTGCCAAAGTTTTATATGATTTTAGTAAAAAACATAAACAAGTAGAATTAATTTCAGGTATAGTAGAACAAAAAGTTGCTGATAAATCAGAAATTATGGATATTGCAACATTACCAACTTATGAAGAAGCATTAACAATGTTAGCAACATCATTACAAGCCCCAATTAGACAGATTGGAATTGGATTGAAAATGTTAGTTGATGAAAATAAAATCAAATCTGAATAAAAATAAATAATTAAATATTGGAAGAGGAAAAAATTATGGCAAAGTTAACAAAAGAAACATTTATTAGTTCATTAAAAGAAATGAACATTAAAGAAGTAATGGAATTAGTAGAAGCTTTAAAAGAAGAATTTGGTATTGATCCTTCAGCAGTTGCTGTAGCAGCAGCATCTCCTGCTGAAGCAGTAGCTGAAAAAACAGAATTCAAAGTTGTTTTAAAAGGTGATGGAGGAAACAAAGTTGCTGTTATTAAAGTTGTAAAAGATGCAACTGGTTTAGGTTTAATGGATGCTAAAAAACTTGTTGAATCAGCTCCAGCTACTGTTAAAGAAAATATTAAAAAAGATGAGGCAGAAGCATTGAAAAAATTATTGGAACAAGCAGGAGCACAAGTTTCAGTTGAATAATTATTTAACAATAATTAAATATAAAAAATGAAAAGACGAGAAATCTTTTCATTTTTTATTGGATATTTAAGTAGTACTCCCTTCTTTTTTTAATTTTTACAATTTCATTATAAATATATTTAGATACATTAAATATTTTTTTTAAAGTAAGACGATAATTTAAATTTTTAATATTAATTTTATAATTAATTTAAAATTTAAAAATGTATGAAAATAATTTTAGATAAAAAACCTAATAGAAATTTTTCTTATCATATGAAGAATTTTTTTAGAGATATTTTAATCATGTTTTCATATACTTTGGGTTTTTGTTTATATGCTCTTATATATTTAATATGAACAATAGATTTTAATAATTTAAATTATTTGTTAAACTGAATTGTTATCCCAATTTTAGGATTTATATTAGGAATTTGTCATATGTTTTTTATTTATAAAGGTTCTTTATTTTGTAAAGCACTAATTATGTTTTCAATTATGTTTTACACATTTATTTTACCTGTAGTAATAGCATTTGTAAATTAGCATTATTATGAAAAAAATAGATATATCAAATGAAAAAATTAGATATGTATCTTTGGGTGATTCTATCTCTGAAGGTTACAATGGAAAATATAATTTTGGATATGCTGGAAGCATGGATTTAGATGGTGTCATTAGTGGAACATCATGACCATCTTTTTTAGCTCGTAATTTACAAAAAATAGATAAAAATATTTTAGAATCATTTGATAATTTTTCTATGTCAGGGACAAGACCTGAAGATTGGAATTATTTCTTAAATGTTGCTGATGAAAAATATTCTTACCAAAATTCTATTGATAAAATTAATTATGCAATATGATTAAATGAATTAAAAAATAATCCTGAAAGACGGAGATTAAAAAAACAATTTAAAAATTTTGGAAAAAAAACAAGAAATGATTTCGAATACTTAATTAGTAAAGTTGTTCTTGCTAATTTAATAACAATTAATATTGGTGCTAATTTTATTATTCCTAAAATTCCAATTGATCAAATTATAGAAATTATTATTCATCATCCAAAACCATTATTAGAATTAAAAGCAATAATTAAAAATTCTATTCAAGAAATGGAAAAAGACATAATTGTAATGCTTAATAGAATTAAGGATCTAAATCCGCTAGCATCTATTTATTTAATTGGATACAATAAAATGTTTGGAGTATTTTGAAAAATATTAGATTTATTTTTTCAAAAAATTGGTATGGGCAATAATATTGTGGAATATTGCTATGATGAAATCAATAATTCTTTGAAAAGATGTGCCAAGAAATCAGGAGTTTATTTTATATCTACAAATAATAAGAAATTTTGAGATGAAAATAGTTACATGATGTGTAATGTTTTTTATGAGGCTCATCCAACAATTTTTGGATATAAAAAAATTGCTCAAGATGTTTTATTAAAAATTTCAGCTTCAGATTCTTTTTTTGAAAAAAATAATCTAAAAAATATTCCTAAACAAATTAAATCATTTAACGATAATTATTTAAAACAAGATTATCGATGTTTTCAAAATGGAATTGATTTTGCGCGAAAAAAAATTTCTAATCAAGATTTAATTGAAAAAATTTATGGACAAAATAATGAAATTTTGTTTAAAAATACCAAAATCGAAAATAGTTCTAAATTTTTGGAAACATCTCTATTTTTTGAACAGTCATTAGATGAAAAAAATGATCCTAATAATTTTTTATCTAAATCTTTAAAAAGAACATTTTTAATTATAATTAATTCTTTAAAATTAAATTTTGATAAAAGAGCAATTAATGATTTTAATGAATTAGTTGAAATGAAATATTTAAAGAAATTCATTATGAAAATTAACTTAATTTCTGTAATTGCAAATAAAATCCAAAATCAAATAGATAAAAAATTTCTTGAAACAAAAAAAAATTTAACAATAAATGAATTTTTTAATATTCTATTTGACCAAATTTTAAATTTCGATTTTATTACCTGGGTTTTAGTGGAATTTGCTAATTTTTGAACATTAGAAGAAGAAAAAAAATTAAATCAAAATAAGAAAAATGTTATCTTAATTTTTAATAGATTGTTAGCAAAAAATAGAATTAAAATCATAATTGAAATAATTACAGAAAAACTAATAAATTATTTATTAATTTCCAAGTTAGGCATTGAATTAAGTGACAAATATTTAAATCAAATTTCTACACATTTAAATTCATATATTGATTATCAAGAATTAGGACAAATTATCTTTGATTTTTATTTTTCTTCAATTGAAGAAATTAAAAGAATTAAAAAATCAGAGGAATTATTAGAATTATTCTTACAAAATAAAAAAATTAATAATTTTGTTTATTCAATTTTAAAAAAAATTATTTTGGGAATTAAAATTGATGATGATTTCATTTTATATATAATGAAATTGTTAAATATAGAAAACATTAAAAGTAATTTTAAAATAATGAAATATTTTTTTGTTGATATTTTTTCATACATATGTAATGAAAAATATTCATTTATAGAAGTGATTTCAGATGGTATTATTAATTTTGCAAAACATGAAAAAGAAAAAATTACATTTCAGGACATTATAGAATTTTTATTAGAAAGTGATAAGAAAAAATTTTGAACACAAATTGATAATATTAAAATAGAAAAAATGAGTCCAGAGAAATTCTTAGTTCATGTTAAAGCCTTAGATTTAATATTTACAAATATGAATTATGAAGGTATTATTTTTAAAAATATTATTAATTTAACTAACCCAAAAGGCTTAGTAGAAAATAATAAAATGAAGATAATGAAATTGTTAAAATTTTTAGATAAACTTTCAAAAACAAAGAAATTTATGAGCAATTTATGCAATAAATTAATAAGTAGTTATTATGATTCAAAAACTAAGAATAAATCTAAAAATATTTATTACAAAACATTTTTTAGGTTAATGTTAATATCGATATTTATAGCTCATCAATTGTTTCAAAAAAATATTGATAAAAATTATTTTATGGATAAGAGAATATCAATCGTTAGAATTTTATTTCAAATTGCAGGATACAAACATGGTAAAAATAAATTAATTGATAATATGATGTTAGAGATGTTTAATGAAAGCGGTAATTACGATTTAATAATGGATTATAAAGATTTAAATAAAAATGTTTTAAAACCATTTAATATCATGTATTCTTTAAACAAAAACTCTAATAAGGAAAATATTGATAAATATAAATTACTTTTAGAATTTTTAAAAAAAGGTTATATAGAATAAATTAACTTTCTTTTTTCATTTTATTTACAAAATAAAATGTTTGTTATAATTTAAACTATTATGGCTGAAAAAATTATTAAAGTAATCATTGAAATACCCAAAGATTCAAATATTAAATATGAGTTTGATAGAGAAACTAGAAAAATGAAAGTAGATCGTATTTTAAGAGATGGCTTTATATATCCTTCTAATTATGGTTTTATTGAAGAAGCTTTAGATTGAGATGGTGATGAATTAGATGTATTAGTATATTCAAGCGAAAAATTTGTTCCAGGTGTGGAAGTAAATGCAAGAATAGTAGGAGCCATGAAAATGATTGATGATGGAGAAACTGATACAAAATTAATTGCAGTTCATCATGATGATTATCGTTTAAATAATATCCAAAAATTAGAAGATTTACCAAAAAATTGATTAGAAAAAGTAGAAACATTTTTTTCAACATATAAAAATTGAAAAAGAGAAGGAATCACCAAAGTTCCAGGGTTTGAAAGTATAGAATGAGCTTGAAAAGAATATGAAGAATGTTATAAGTTGATGAAAGACTATGGACATTTACCTAAAGAAGAATTTATAGAAAAAATGAAGAAAAAACATCCAGAAAAATATGAAATATAAATTAGGAGAATAAGATGAAAAAAATTAATTGAGCAATTAAATTAACTATTTTATCATCTTTATCTTTATCAGGTTTTCTTATATCTTGTTCTAACAATCAAACTGTAAATGCTCAAACTAAAGATCAAATAAATAAACAATATGAATATTTTGCAAATGCATTAATAAAAGAAAATATAAAAAATAATTTGTATTTTGAAAATTTTATTTTTGATGAAAATAATCAAGCTATTTTAAATTTAGATGAAATAAACACATTATTATCAATGCAAAACCTATCCAATTCATATGAATATAAATTTATCCTTAATAAAGATATTAATAATAATTCAATAAAAATAAATATGCAATTAAGAATTAAGAATTCTAATACAGATTTTATTGATTATGGAAAAGTAGAAAAAATTATCTATTCAGTTAAGTCTTTAACATTAGATGAACAAAATGCACTAAATAATATATATGATAATTGATATAAAAATTCTAATAAAGTTATAATTAAAAACAATATAACTAACGAAATTTTAGAACAATCAAAAATTTCAACAATTCTCCCCTCATATCTACAAATGAATGATATTACCTTTGATTATTCCACAACAGGTTTAAATCAAACAATTTCAAAAGAAAATGTTGAAACTAATAAAATTTTTAATGATTATTTAGGACAAATTGTTTGAGATCTTTCAATTATCAATAGCAAAACTAAATTAATATTTTATCCAAAAAATATTTTGCATAAACAAATGATAATTAATGGATTTGCTAATTTAAATGATAGAAATGCTGAAATTATTGACATCTTTGATAAACTTTCAAGAACTTTTAGTATTGTAACTTTAATTGGTTCTGATAAAAAAATTCCTTATTTAGCTTCAGGTGTGACAACAGTGGAGCAATTTAAATCTATGTTTGAATTAATTAATAAGAATCTTAAAAATGAAACAAATCAATATATTGATAATATTCTACAAATATTAAATGATGCAATTAATAAAACTAAGTGATTCAATTTAGAAATGACTTCAAATGCAAATGATATAACAGGTAATTTGGTTATTACATGAAAATTAGTTGATAGATTTACATCTTATGAAATTTTTCCATCAAATATTAATAAAATTACTACTATCAACGACATGTTGACATTATCAAAAAAAATAACAGAAAATAATCAAGAAGTTGAAGATTTATCAGCAATTGATAATGGTTATAAAGCTTATCAACTTTTAACTTCATTAGAAATTAACAATAAATATGTTAATCTTCCATCAAATAATATTATTTCTTCTATTAATATTGATTGATTATTATCAAATACTAATATAAAAACTTTATTTCCTAATATTGTAAAATCGCAAGATAATAAATATTTGGAATTTAGTATGACAACTAATAGCAAAACAAATAAATTTAGATTTTCTTTAGACTTAACAAAAGTAACTGATATTAAACCAAACCTAATAATAGGCACCATTCAATTACCATTTATTATGCAAATTCAATTAGAAGATCTTTTTGTTTCATCTACACCAGATATTAACAATCCTCTTGTTAATTCTATTCAATATATAGATTTTTTACCTCCTAGCGGTAAAAGTGATAGTTCGAATAATAGTTCATATAATTCTGCTCAAAGAGATGCATTTATTAATATTGGTGGATATCTAACTAAGGATTTAGAAATAGCATCTTTTATTTATGATTATTTTGCTGCAAACAAAGATATAACAATTATTATTAATAATGAAAATTATTTTAATGAGATTTTAAATAAATGCTTAGATGATGAAAGTCAAATATCTGTTGTATTGAAAACAGAAATTAATGACACAATTTTAAAAGCAATTTTAAATAATCAATCATCAACAAATAATAGTCTTGACATTATTAAATTTTTAGAAAAATATAAATTAGAATTTGCTTTAGTAAAAAATAAATTATCTTCATATGATAGCAACAATAAAACAATTTCTTCATCTGAAATTCAAATTAAAATAATTCCAAATAATGAATCTAATACAAGTCATATAGAATATTATAAAAATGGAGTTTTAACATCATTACCAAATGTAAAATTTATAATTAAATATATTGCTTCTTAGCATTTTTTATTTTACAGTACAAAAAAATAAATAAAAAAAATAACACATGTTATCTTGTTATATTTTTACATCAAAGATGATATGGCTGCCCCTGTAGGATTCGAACCTACGCATGTTGGAACCAAAATCCAATGCCTTTCCGCTTGGCGAAGGGGCAAAATGGTGGAGGGGGAGGGATTCGAACCCCCGAACTCGAAAGAAGTGGGTTACAGCCACCCGCATTTGGCCGCTTTGCTACCCCTCCATTTGCAAAACATATTCTAATTATATATTAAAAAATATTTTGTTAATATAAAAAATATTAACTTTGTTTTAATAATAAATATTCATTAATGAATTTAAAATAAAATTTTATGATATAATTATGTTTAACATTAGAAACAAGCAATAACTTTTCATTATTTAATTTAAAATTGAAAGGTAATTTGTATTTATTATGGATAATAAAAATATTATAGGAAATGAAATTGTTTTTGATTATTACAATGAAATTAGTATTGGCGAATTAATTTATGAAATAGATAATTCTAAGAATATTCAATTATATAAAATTGATGATAATGATAATTTAGAAAAAAATATTTTAATTCAAATTAAAAAAGGAAAAAAATAATATGCTTTATATATTAGGAAAAATAATTTCTATATCTAAAAGATCTTTAATTTTAGAATCAAATTATATTGGATATTCTATTGTTATATCAAATCCACAGGATTATGAATTAAATAAATTTAAAAAAATATTTGTATATGAATATAATTACGAAAATATTAATAAGAAAATATTATTTGGTTTCAAAGAATATAAAGAAAGATTATTTTTTGAAGATTTGCTTTCAATACAAGGAATAGGTCCTAAAATTGCAATGTCAATTATTGGTGCAAATTGGAAAAATATTATGAATGATATTGCAAACTCTAATATTGAAAATATTTCTAAAATACCTTATGTAGGAGAAAAAATTGCTAAAAAAATTATTTTAGATTTTCAAAAAAAATATGATTCTTTATCTATAAATAAAGAAGAAAATAAAAATAAATTAGAGGTTTATAAAACACTAAAATCTTTAGGATTTAATGATAAACAAATTAATTTGGTTTCATCTAAAATAAAAAATGTTGAAAATATTGATCGAATGATTGAAGAAGCAATAGAATTAATTTCTCATGAACAGCAAAACAAATCAAATATCATTGAGGCCTAATAATTTTAATTTATTTGTCGGGCAAAAGAAAATAATAGATACTATAAAAGTTTGTATAGAATCTGCTAAAAAACAAAATAGAACATTAGATCATATTATTTTTTATGGTCCTCCAGGAAGGGGGAAAACAACATTAGCTAATATAATTGCGAATTATTCTAATAGAAAAATAAATTATGTTCAAGGTGCTTTAATTGAAAAAAAATCTGATATTTTATCAATATTTACTAGTATACAAGAAAACGATATTATTTTTATTGATGAAATACATTCAATGAATAATAATTTAGAAGAATTAATTTATTCTGCAATGGAAGATAATATTATTGATATTCAAATTGGCCCCGAAGGTGAAAAAAGAATTTTAAGAATGAAAATTAAACCATTCACTTTAATTGCAGCAACAACAGATTATGCCAAAATTTCTCAACCAATTAGAGATCGATTTGGACTAATTTTTAAATTATCTAATTACTCTGAGGAAGAATTGGCTAAAATAATTGTTCAAACATCTAATAATTTAGGTTATAAAATACCAAAAGAACAAGCAATATTTTTAGCCTCTTATGCTCAAGGAACTCCTAGAATAGCAAATAGATTGATAAAAAGAGTTATTGATTTTTTGAATTATTATAATAAGGATATTATTGATAATAAAATAATAAAAATGACTCTAAAATCATTATCAATATATAAAGATGGATTAACAGATATTCATATTGAATATCTAAAAGTACTTTTAGAAGTTTTTGATCAAAAATTTGTATCATTAAATGTTTTAATTTCAGTGCTAAATGAAAGAAAAAATATTATTATTAATGAAATAGAACCACTTTTACTTTCAAAAAAATTTATTAAAAAAACATCAAAAGGAAGAATGATTACCTATCTAGGTGTGAATTATCTTTTAAATTTTGAAAAAATATAAATTAGATTAATTAACTACTTAAAATTTTTTCAAGTTCGAATTTATCTATTATTTTAATTTTAAGATTATTTGCTTTTTCCTTTTTGCTCCCCCCATTATCTCCCAAAATAAGAGCATCTGTTTTTTTAGAAATACTAGATGTAACAACACCTCCGCTACTTTCTATTATTTTAATTAATTCATTTCTACTAATTCAAAATGTTCCACTAATTACAAAAGATTTTTGATTAAAGAAATTATAAACTTTATTATTTTTTGATTCATTAGAAGGATTGATATTAATAGATAATAAAAAATTAAAAAGATCTTTGTTTTGTTTTTTATTAATAAATTCAAAAAATTCTGAAATCATTATAGGTCCAATATCTTGAATTGACAATAAAAGGTCTTCTTTAATATCAAATAATTCACTAAAGTTAGTTATTTTTTTTGCAATATTTTTAGCATTTCTAACACCCAATTGAGGGACACCAAGAGCAAATATCAATTTATCTAAAGAAACATTATATGAATCATCAATTCCTTTTTTTAAATTTTCTCAAAATTTTTCTCCAAACCCTTTTTCATCAATAATCTTATCTTTATATTGTTCTAATATAAAAATATCTTCTATTTTTTTTAAAAAATTTAATTCATAAAATTTTCTTACTATATTTGGACCTAAACCTTCTATATTCATTCCTTGTTTTGAAGAAAAATGAATAATTTTTTTAATATTAATTTCAGGACAATTTTCATTAACGCACATTTGATTATTAAATGTCTTTGTATCTATTAATTTAGAATTACAAAAAGGGCAAATAGTAATTTTAGGAAATGTTCCAATTGAGTGTTTTTTGCTTAAAGAAACTACTTTTGGAATAATTTCTCCAGCTTTTTTGATAGTAACTTCATCATTTTTATTAATTCTTAATTCTTCAATGTAATTGTAGTTATGCAAAGTTGCGGCAGAAACATATGTTCCTTTAAGCAAAACTTTTTTTAGTTTGGCATTATAGGTTACTATCCCAGTCCTTCCAATAGTAATAAAAATATCTTCTAGTATAGTTTGAATTAATTCATCGTCAAATTTATATGCAATCATAAATTTAGGAAATTTAGAAGTATAACCTATTTCTTCATAATATTTAACTTCATTTAACTTTATAACTATTCCATCTATTTCATATTCCAAATTTTTTCTTATATCGTTTTCAAAATTTGTTATAAAATCATAAATTCTTGGCCTATTTTGAAGATCTATAATATCATAATCTTCTAAAATAATAAAACCATTTTTCTTTAAAAAATCAATGATACTTTCTTGAGTAAGTAAGCCAATTTTTTCAGGCTCAACTATTTCATAAATAAATGAGTTCAAGTTTCTTCTTTTAACAATTGAATTATCTAATTGTCTCAATGTTCCTGAAGCAAGATTTCTAGGATTAGCATAATTAATATTTTCTTCATTTACAATCTTTTGAAAATTAGTTTTATTAATATAAATTTCTCCTCTTACAATTAAAGAATTTTTAAATTTTATATTAACAGGAATGTCTTTAATAATATTTTTTATATTATTTGTTACATCTTCACCTACAATTCCATCTCCTCTTGTAATAGCTTTTTTTAATTCACCATTTTCATATATTAGAGAAATTGACAGTCCATCAATTTTGGGTTGTATTAAAAACTTAATTTTATTGTCATTTGTAACATCTAAAATATCATTAATAAATTTATCAATTTCTCCAAAAGAATAAGCTTTATCTAACGAAAACATTTGTTTACTATGGATTGTTTTTATAAATTTATTTTTGACATTAGCACCAATATGTTTGGTCGGAGAATCTTCTAAAATATAATGAGGATATTTTTTTTCTAATTCAATTAATTCTTTTAAGTGAGTATCATAAACACGATCACTTACAGATGGTTCATCATTGTCAAAATATTCTATATTTCATTTATTTATTAAATGCACTAGTTCTTTTATTTTGTCTTTTATATTTTTTTTATTCATATATTACCTATTCAAAAATACATCTTGCTTCATATCATCAATTTGGAAAATTAAAAATATTATTAGGATTATAAATAAGTAAAAAAATTAAAACAATTAAAGCAATAATAGAAATTAGAGAAATAAAATCAAATCATGTAAATTTCCAATTTCGATATGAAGTTCTTTTACCATATGGATTATATCCTCTAGTTTCCATAGCATTAGATAAATCATCAGCTTTTGCAAATGATGAAACAAACAAAGGAACAATTAAAACAATTAAAGCTTTAGTTTTTGTTTTAAAAGATCCATTTTTAAAATCTACTCCTCGAGATGCTTGAGATTTAAAAATTCTTGATGCTTCATCTACTAAAGTAGGCACAAATCTAAAAGCAATAGAAATTATCATAGTAAAAATATGAGTTGGTATTTTTAATAATTTTAGTGGATAAAAATAAAAATCTAATGCTTTTGTAATTAATATAGGTTTAGTAGATAGAGTAAACAAGGTCATAGATAAAATAATTCCATAAATTCTAATAATAATAGAACACGTTGTAATTAAAATAACATAATTAAATTTTGGTGAATTAATATTGGGTCAAATTAACTTTAATCATTCTGTATATTTTCAAGATTCTACTCCTGATGCTTCTAAGAATTTCATAGCTGCATCAGTTTCTAAAATAAACATATTGATTATTAACATAAAAAAACCTATAATAATTGGCATTATTAACATTTTCAATAAAAATAAAGGCTTTCTAGTAGAAATAACAAAAGCTATAATTAATGGTAATAATAGAAAGCATTGAATAATAAAATTATTTGCTAAAAAAAATAAAACTATAAATAAAATATTAGCTAGTAATTTAATTCTAGCATCTATTTTATGGATTATTGAATTACCAGGAAGGTATCTACCTAATGCTACTTTCATTTATTTATTCTCTTTCCTCATTTGATTAATCATTTTTGTAAATTGGTCAATATTAGTACAATAAGGAATATTCATTTGATATTTTTTATTAATTTTATTAATTAAATCAATAATTTTTGGAATTGCCATTTTATTTTCAATCAATAATTTTTCATCTGAAAGAATATCTAATGTAGGACCATCTTTTATTATTTTTCCTTTTCTAATAAAAATAATTCTTTTAGTATGCTCTAAAACATGATCTAAATCATGAGTTACAATTATTATTGTAGTTCCTTCTTTTGATAATTGATCAAATAATTTCAAAATTTCATGACTACCTTCCGGGTCTAAACCAGCAGTAGGTTCATCAAAAATTAAAATTTTAGGTTTCATTGATAAAATTCCAGCTATTGCTACTCTCCTTTTTTGTCCGCCAGATAATTCAAAAGGGTTTTTATTTAAAAAAGATAAATCTAATCCTACTTTCACAATCGCTTCTTTAGCAATTTCTAAAGCTTCTTCTTTTTTAATTCCCATATTAATAGGACCAAATATAATATCTTTTTCAACTGTTTCTTCAAATAATTGATATTCAGAAAACTGAAAAACAATTCCTACTAATCTTCTTATTTCATTGATGTTTTTAATTCTTTTTCAGGATTTTTTTATAACTTTAGTTTTTTTAACTTCCTCTTTTGACTTTGTTTTTTTATTATATTGAGTTATTGAATAATCGAATTCTACAGATCCTTTTGTAGGGACTAGTAATCCGTTCAAATGTTCAATTAAAGTAGTTTTACCTGAACCTGTTGGACCTATTATTCCTATATATTCATTCTCATTAATAAAAAGATTTATATTTGATATTGCATCAAATTTTTCAACAATATTTGATTGGAAAGTATGAGTTATATCAATAATTTTTATTTTCATATATTCTCCAATAACTCATTAATATCATAAGTTGGCTTGATCCCCTTTATTTGAGAAGAAATTTTATATATAAATGGGGAATCAATTTTTGATTCTTCAATAATTTTTTTATTATTTAAAATTTTTTCAGATTTGTCAAAAGCAATAATTTTTCCTTTTGAAAATACAACACAATAATCTGCCATAATCGCTTCATCCATATCATGAGTAATTGAAATTAAAGTTTTTTTTCTGCTTTGATGAATATTTTTAATTATTCTTAAAACATCTTCTTTTCCTTTAGGATCTAACATTGATGTAGCTTCATCAAAAATAATAA
>DBMA01000036.1 GCA_002298905.1 Mycoplasma sp. UBA710
TTGAATAATTTTCACCAGTTAAATCTCCTGAATTTGATTTTGAAAATTGTTCATAAATATTACCTAAGAAACCAATAACAGTAGTTCTTTCGTTAATTGTTTCTTGAGCATTAACTGTTGAAGTTAAAACTGTAGGATTGGCATAAGTGGTAATTGTATCTGGGAATGGATTTTCAAAGAAAATTTTTTGTGTTGGATCTTGAATTTTAATAAATTTAATATCTCCATTAACACTGATTGAATTTCATCCTTCATCACGATTTCCTATTGCATAAAAATTGTCATAAAATTTCAATTCTTGCTTTGTAACTTTTTGAGTTGTATATAAACTTGATGTTAAAGTAATTTTAGAAGATGAAACAAAATCATTTTTTACATTTTCAGGTAATTTATTTTTTAAATCTGAAAACATTGAATATGTGTTAGGAGAAATAGTTGTTGCCGCATTTTCAGTTGAATTTAACATGATGGTTTGTTGAGCTGAAGTGGGTGAACCATTAGAATAAATAGATATTGGATTATAAGTTATTGTACTATTTGCAATATCAGATTCAGATCCTACAGCATAGTATAAAGGTAAAGATAAATCTAAATTTCCATATTGTCAAAATGTTAAACTTCTATTTGCTTGTGTTTCTTTAGAAGTAACAATTTTTTTAGAAGTTAAAGTGTCTGAGAAAAATGAAACTTTTTTAATTTTAGTACTATCACTTATAAGTTTTCCTGTAGTTGGATATTGTGATTGTGATGCATCTTTTGTAAATGTGCCTAAAATGGCTGATTTAAAAGTATTTTTGTCATTTGCTTGAACATCTAAAATACCAAATCTAAGACCTTGCTTTAAATTTAAAGCACCTGGTACTGTAATATCTGTACCTCATTGAATATTAGAAATAGTTTGATTAGCTTTTAATCTAATTAAAACTTCAATCACATCTTGACCATTAGTACCAGTACCTTTTTGAATTACAAAGTTTTCAAATTCTTTATCGTAATTACCTGTTCCTAATGTTCCATTTGTTCCTAAATTTCATCTTCCAAATACATCTAAAGAAGAAAATAATTGATCAATATTATCTTTATTTTGATTTAAAGGTAAATTATTATCTGGATCTTTAGTGTTATTAATAAATAATGTTCCATTAATGGTTGAAGAAGAAGCAGATTTTTTTCAACCAAAAGTTAAAGCATAATTACCTTCAACTGTAGGATCAATTTCTGCAATTTTTGCTAAATAAGTAAAATCTGCTCCGGCAACACTATTTATGTTTGCTGCAGTTCCTGAACTTGTAGTAGATAAATCTGTTGTCAACATACTGCTGTTATTATTTCCAACAGTTGTTAATGAAGATATTTTTGTTCCTTCTTCTATTCCTGATAAAGATAATAGTTTTGATGGAATTTCATCAATACCTGTAATTTCACTCATTGATTCAACATAACCAGTTTGATTTTTAATTGCATCTTTTAAAGATTGCACCATTTCATCTGTCATTCAACTATTTTGCTGTTTCAAATTATCAAATTCTTTATAAATAGATTTAATATTTTTAACATTTAAAACTTGATTAGCAATGGTAACTAATTCATCTTTAATACTGCTGCTACCACTAACTGCTGCAATATTATTTTTAAAAGAATTTCAAGAATTATAATTTGTTGTGTCTTCTGAATTGTTTGTATCATTTCACACATTAACTGAACTATCTAACTTTTTAGAAAGATAAAATAATTCATGTGGACCTATTAAATTATTTTTTTGAGTAGCATTTGAAGAAATACTCTTATTATTAGAGCTTATATTATTTGCAAACAAACTTGTTTCATTATTATTAATATTTTGTGTTGTATTAACTAAAGAAACTAAAGCAATGGATGAAGCAGAAAAAACTGTTGCTAGAGGTAATATTATTTTATTTTTGATATTATTTCCTTTATTTTTATTTTGTTTTTTCATAATTAATCCACCACACTTTCTGAATTATCTTTATTTTCATAATTAAATTCTAATTGAGTATCATTTTCTGATTTAGTATTAATTGAAGAATCTTCATTATTTTGATTTTCTAAATCTTCTTTTTTTCTGTTGTCAAAATTAATAAATGAGCTCTTTTGATTATTTTGTTCAATAATTAAATAATTTCTATCAATAATTTGATTATTAGACATTCTTGATTTAAAGATTCTTGATATCATTAAAATTTTAACAATTAATGAAATAGATAATCCAATCAACATAAATAAACCAAATAATAAATACATGTAATTACTAATAGTTGTTGATGATTGTAAATATCCTGCAAAAATGATAGCAAATAAAGCTAATGCAATGTTAAATAAAATAGTTCAAATTGATATTGTTGTATTTCTTAAATTCGGTACATTTGCTTGAATTAAGACAGAAAAACCATACAATAACATTAAAGTACCAAAAGATAAAATTAGCATTAAAGATTTTTGATCAGAATTTGATGCACCTAATACATTAGTGTTTGATAATAATATACCTTGCAATAAAGTTTCTTTTACTAAAACAATTCATGCAAAGACATCCAACATTAAACCGTTATCTATTGATTTAAAAATTTTAGTAATATTAAATCCCTTCTTAGATTTTTTAAAGTTATAAAATCTAATTGAAGAAATAACAATTATATAAGGGATTAATAATAAGATATCAATTGCTAATTCAATATAAATTGGGGTTGACATTAATCTATTTGTTCAATCTAAAACAACTCCAATATTTGATCATATTAAAGATGCAGCATATACTAAAACAATTACTGAAGCAATGATAATTGATGAAACTCTAGCTGATTCTCAATCTTGAATAGCATCAATTTCATTATCTGTTCTTTCTCCTAATAGAACATCTCTATATCTTTTAATAAATGCTATTCCAAAACCAAAAACACAAACTGATATTACTAACAATAATAAAGTTAGAATTTGAAATAATAAATCTTCAGTTCCTGTAGAACTTGCTATTCCTAAATCTAAATGAGTTAGATAAATACCCCCTTCAATTAATCCTATTAAAAATAATGAAATAACTGCAAATGAAATTTTTGCTCATGATAAAGGGAATTGTTTACGATACAAACTAAATAAAGAAATAAGATATATAGAAATTAATAAACCTCAACTTGCATATGAAACAGCAAATATAAAATATCTATTTGGATCTGTGTAATTTGGATATAAAATAGTTGCTACAAGAATTCCTGCACTTAATAAAATAGCATTAATAAAATGAGCAACTACATAGCTTGTCGTATATTTTTTCTTAATGTCTCCTCTAAATAATCAAAAAATAACAATTAATGAAAAAATTCCTATAACTAACATACCAATAATTGATGTTAATTCAATAATGTCTGGATTTGATGGATCTCTTTTAATTCCAATATTATATGTTGCTGGTAACATACCAAAGAAAAATCCATAAATAATCCCTGCTAACAATTTAAAAATAGAATCATATTTTCATCTTCTAGATACTATTTCTTGATTCGATACAACTACTCTAGATTTAGCAATATTAGTCTTATTATCTTGTAAAACTTCAATAGCCATAAACTTTTCTCCTTCTCTTTATATTATTTTAATAATTTTTAGTTTTTTTATTTGATTATTTTTTTCATTAAAAATTTTTATTTACTTTATGAATCTAAAAAAACTGTTTCATTATTTTTTAAAGAATTATTATTTTGTTTATTAATTTTAATAATGGCATTAGGTATTGTAAATTCTCCAAATATTTCTTGTACTGCTAAATTATATCTAATTAAGTTATTAGGATCATTAGTTGAAGCAATTGAAAAAGAGAATAATATTTTGCTTGAATCATTTGACAATGTAGCTCAATTTATAGAATAAACTGCATTAGTTAAAGCACCAGGACTTACAAAATTTAAATTTTCTTGTAATCAATTTTTATTAGTGTAATTTTCTAAAAAATCTTTTTTAGAAGCATTATTTTTTGATGTAATTGTTGGTTTGATGCTATCTAAGTTTGTAAAATTATTTGTTGCTGCATTTATTTGATTATATAAATCAACATAAGCTTTAGATTGAAATCCTTTAGAAATTGATATTGTATATTCTTTGGTTGTTTCAATTTCAGGATGTGAAACTTTAATTGTTAAATTTGCATTCATCTTATATGTATCTTCTGGCGCAAAAGACACATTAACAACCTCATAAATTAAACCATTAGAAGGTTGTGTTGTTGGTTCAAAATAAATATAATTTAATGGATTTTGAATTTCTTCATAAGTAAGTTCTTGATTATTTTTTAAAGTAGGAACCATTTCTAATTCATTAGCATTTAAAACTAAATTTGGAGAAATTGACAATAAATTAGTTCAAGTAATTAATCAAGTAAATTTATCATCTAATTGGACTTTAATTGCAATCGCCTGTAAATTATTTAATGGAACCTTTTGATTATTTTTATATTCAAAAGGAATATATGCTGGATCAAAAATTAATTTTTGAATTCTTTTTTTAATTTCTGGTGTAATTTCTGAATTATCATTATTATTAGATTCTTTGCTTTCTAATTTTTCGTTATAAGTTGATTCATTTAATTCAGGTAAATAAGTTAAATTACCAGTTAAATATTGAGATGATAAAAAACTGTATATTGGACTATCGTCTGAAATTATACCTTTTGAATCTATTGTATAATCTGAAGATGATCAAATATTACCAGAAAGAGGAATTGAAAAAGATGAATGAACATCTAAATTATATTTGAACGCTTCATTATTTGTTATATACAAATTATTATCGTCTTTAAAAAATGATGCAGCTAATTGAGAATTAATTTGAGAATTATTAACAAAATTATTAGTTTTAATATTAACATCACTTGGAGAATTAAAATCTGAAATATTTGCAGCCACTTCTTTTGTTGATATAACTTGTAGATTGTTATTCAAAAATAAATTATTAATAATTTTGGCTGAATGTGAAGCAAAATTTTGTTTAGAATTTTCTGGAGTTGCAAATGATGCTTTAGGAATTGTGATTGTTTGTGTATATGGAATTGAGCTTACACCGTTATATGTCTTTTTTACTTTAACTACAAAGTTATAGTTATCAGTATTACTACCATTATTAACTATGCTATCAATTGAATAAGCAACACCTTGAGGTGATTTTCAAACATTTTCTGTTTTATCATATTTAAAACCTTGGTCTTTAAATTCGAATACTGAATTAACTAATGATGTCTGGCAAATATTTTGTCAAAAGAAATCAAAATCATAGTCTTTAGGATTAAATATTAAATTCTTTTGTGCTTCTTGTGACATTTGATTAAAAGGAATAAGAGGATAATTTTTAGAGCTATTTAAAATTTCTCTCTTTTTACTATCCAAAAGAATTATTGTAGTTAAAGCCACACTAGACGCAACTGCAACTGTTAATGTTGGGATACTTCATCCTAAAATTAATTTACTTTTTTTGGTCATACTTATCAACCTCCTTTTTTCACAAAAATATACATTTTATTAATTTTAACAAATCTATATGATGAATTTACTAATAAAATAAATTAATCTTCTTTTTTAGGAATTTCTCCATGCTCAATAAATGGTTTAGTTAGTTTCAAAATTTTTCTTTTTGATAAGTGATAAGATCTTAAAATAATATAATTATCTTTTAAATATTTATGATTAGTTAAAATATAATTACCTCTATCTTCCTTATTTGTATTTTCTAAAGCTAAAGCTAATAATTGTAATACTTGTCCATTTACATATGGATTACGGGAAATCATTTTATTTAAAGTTAAAGACAATAATTCGATTCTTCTAAGATCCATTGGCTTAGGTATTCATGAATGCCTTCTAATAACACCAGCAAATTCTTTTGTGTATCAAATACTATTTGATAATAAGATCATTTGAAAAAACATAAAAATATCTTGAAATAATATTTTATCGTTATCTAAAATAATATTTTTGACATTAGCAGTTTTTCAAATCTTACCTAAAAATAATGGATAAGTTACTAAAGCAATATTATTTTCTACTCATCCTGAATTAAAGGGCATGATTAATTTAGATTTAGATATTATATATTTTTGTCCTGTTTTTTCAATTTTGTTTTTTGGAATTATAAATTCATCTTTTAAGTCAAATAAATATAAATCCATTTTTAATTCATATAAATTGTTATAAAAATTGTTTAATCAAGCAGAAAGAATAACATCTCCAGATTTAACAATGGTCATATATTCACAATTTATTATTTGATTTTTTAATAAAAAATTAATAGACATTGGCAGTCCAAAATATCCTTCTAAAGAGAAAACTCTACAATCTAATTCTTTTGCTTTAATAAAATCATTTAGATGATTTGTAAAAATTTTATTAGCATTATCATTTAAAATTATTACCTCATAAAAAAAATTATCTAAATCTTGATTTATAATTGAGTTCAAAGTTTTTTTTGTTTCTTCGAAATTACTATTACAATAAACTATAATTGAAATCTTTTTAATTTTAATATTCATAAATTTCCTTTTTGTATGAACTTTGTAATTTGATAATAAATAATATTATGTTTATTTTTTAATAACATTAATAAAATTTATAATATTTAACTTGAAATAAAAATATTTTAACAAATTTTTAAAATAAAATAAATGTTATCAATATTTAAAATATAATTTGGTTAATATGTATAATCATAAAAATATTGAAAAAAAATGACAAGAGTATTGATTTAAAAATAAGATATTTAAAACAACTGAGAATAAAAACAAAAAATTTTATGTTTTAGATATGTTTCCATATCCATCTGGTTCAGGTCTTCATGTGGGTCATCCTGAAGGTTATACAGCTACAGATATTATAGCTAGATATAAAAGATTTAAGGGATTTGATGTTCTCCATCCAATTGGATGAGACGCTTTTGGTTTGCCTGCTGAACAATATGCAATTCAAACAGGTAATAATCCTGTTAATTTTACTAATAAGAATATTGATATATTTAGAAAACAATTACAATCATTGGGTTTTTCTTATGATTATGATAAAGAAATAAATACTACAGATCCTAAATATTATCGTTGAACACAATGAATTTTTGCTCAAATGTATAAAAATAATCTAGCTGAAATAAAAGAAATTGAGGTTAATTGATGTGAGCAATTAGGAACAGTTTTAGCAAATGAAGAAGTACTAACAGATGAAAAAGGTAATAAAGTAAGTGAAAGAGGTAATTTTCCTGTCATTAAAAAACCGATGAAACAATGAGTTTTAAAAATAACTAATTATGCTGATAAATTATTAGATGGTTTAAAAGAAGTAAATTGACCTGAATCATTAATTTCTTTACAAAAAAATTGAATTGGCAAAAAAGTAAATAATGGTAAAGTTACTTATCATTTAAAAGATTGAGTTTTTGCAAGACAAAGATATTGAGGTGAACCTTTTCCTATAATGTTTGATGAAGATAATAATATTTATCTAATTGAAAATTTGGTCGAGTTACCTATTATGAATGATATAAAACCATCAGGTGATGGTCAATCTCCATTAGCTAATAATAAAGATTGAGTTAATCTTGAAATTAATGGCAAAAAATTTAGAAGAGATACTAATACTATGCCGCAATGAGCAGGATCATCTTGATATTATTTAGCTTACATATTAAAAAATGACGATGGTACTTATATTGATTTAGATTCTTCTAAAGCTTATGAAAAATTTAAAAAATGATTACCTGTAGATTTATATATAGGTGGTCAAGAGCATGCTGTATTACATCTTTTATATGCTAGATTTTGACATAAAGTTCTATATGATTTAAAAATTGTTCCTACAAGTGAACCATTTTTAAAATTAGTAAACCAAGGAATGATTCTTGGTAAAGATAATCAAAAAATGTCTAAATCAAAAGGAAATATTGTTAATCCTAATGATATTATTGATCAATTTGGAGCTGACACTTTAAGATTATATGAAATGTTTATGGGACCTTTAGTTGAAACTAAACCATGGAATGATAAAAATCTTTTAGCTACTAGAAAATGATTGGAACGTGTTTGAAGATTATTTGAAAAATTTATTAATTCTGAAATTAAATTAAATAAAGAAGTGCAAAATAAAGAATTAGATTCGATATATCATATAACAATTAAAGATGTAACTCAATGCATTGAAGATTTAAAATTTAATATAGCGATTTCAAAAATGATGGTTTATATAAATTTTCTATATAAATTAAGTGAAGTAAATGATATTAAATATTTTACAAATTTTTTAATTATATTATCTCCTTTTGCACCTCATATAGCTGAAGAATTAATGGAAAAAATGCAACAAAAAACTTTAGAAAATTATAAATGACCAATATGAAATAAAAAAGAAATTATTGTTACAAATGTTACTATGTCTATTCAAGTAAACGGAAAATTAAGAGCTACAATGGAATTAGAATTAAATTATGATGATAATGAAGCAATATCTATGGCTAAAAAAATAGCTAATGTTGACAAATATATTTCTGGTAAAAATATTATTAAAGTCATTCATGTAAAAAACAAAATTATTAATTTTGTAGTAAATTAAATTATTTTTATTAAAAAAATTAACATAAAATATTTCTTGTAATTTATTGATTAATAAATTTATACATATATTAAATTATAATCATTTGACCTGGCAAAATGTGTTGAATAATAGGTTTATACATTGTTTTGAATAATACACTATATGAGTTCTTTTCTTGAAGATCTCCCGATAAATATCAAGTAGTGTTAGTTCCGTAACCATATTGAATTGATATTGATATTGGTTTAATTTTATATCTCATCATACCTGTAGATACATTTTTTTCTAATTCTTCTACTCTATAATCAATAGACATATTAGAAATATTATCTAAATTTGGTATTCATTTTTGAGCTTTAGAGCTGTTTCTAATTTTTTGTCTTCATGCATCTCATTCTAGATTTCACATTCTTTTAAATTGTGATTTAGCCATATTTTGCGAAATTAAACGACTAATTAAATTTATAGTAAATTTATTATTTGTTTTATCTGTTAATGAAGGTAATTGCGGTATTGTTTCAATTGGCATATATCCAAACTTATCATATTGTCTTAAATAAATATAATTAGTAATATGTGCAGTTACATCTCCAATAGATGTAGTATCCTGGTCTATAGCAATTGCACTTTTTTGAGGAATTTCTCAAGTAGCTATGTCATCTAAAAATGTTTCTTGAATTTTTTGATTATCAGATACACTTTCAAAACTTATTAGATATGATTTTTGTTCTTGTAATTTTGTTGAAAAATATCAAACAATATCTTGTAAATTTTGAGATTCATCAAAAGTTACAGTAACTTTTGATGGTATGATTTTAACATCAATATTAGTTGAGGTTTTAAGATCCCCAATTACTTGAAAATTGAATTGAACAATAATATTTTTTATCTTATTAACATTAGGAAGTGTTTTTAGAGCATTAACATTTGTTAATCAAGCTTCTCCTAATCATGAAAAAATTTTAGGGAATTGTTTAATTAATTCAAAATTACTAAAATTATTATTTGGATTTAATTCCATTGTGAATATATTGTTATTTCCATTTTCATCAGTAATTTTTTTAATGAAATTTTCAGTATGTGGATAATCAAGATATGTTTCTTTTGCTTTTTTATTAATATATTCAATAACCATATCAAACAATTTATCAGTTGAAGTATAAGCAGGATTTATTTGAATTATTCCTTTTTGCCCATTTTCTCAATTATGAATATCTGATAAATGAGAATATTTTAGTAAATTATCATCACTTAATTGAATTATAAAAGATGATTTTTCATTTACATTTTTATAAGAAATTTCTACTGCAATTTGAGATTTTTCAAATATTGGTGTTGCAAGTATCTCATTAATATAATTTGAATTTTTTAAATATGTAGGGTTGCTAAAAATTGATTGTTTATTTGAGTAAATAAAATTAGGATCTATTTTATTAACCATATCTATTATAGATTCTTCTTCTTCATTCAAAGTATTAAAATCTCCACAAACAAAACTTGTGTTTTTTATCAAAGTCATGGGTCTCATGATATTTTGATCTCTATTTATAATTGTTCCATTTTCAACAACATTATTTAATCCCATAAATAATTCATAGGTACCAAATGATCTTTCTGCTTCAAATAAAATAGAATATTCTTTATCATTAGCTACAACTATAATTTTTTCAGGTGTTATATTTGCTATATTTTCATCTGTTGTACTTTTTGATATAGAATAAAAAATTTCTATATTTTGAATTTGTTGTATATTAATATCAACTATATTTGCATCCTTGTTTTTACAATAAGAAATGACATTATTCCAATTGATATTATCTCCAAAAAATGTTTTAGCCAAAGCATTTAATTCAGAATTATCTTTAATATATTGAGTTGGAATATTAAAAGAAATGTGTGAAATATTGTTATTTTCTCCATCTTTTTTAACTGGTTTTATAACTGAATATAGTTCATTAATTTTTTTAATAAATTGATTTTGCTTTACATACAAAAATTCAATAATTGCATTTGTTATATCATTAATATTCAATGATTGTGTAGCAATTGCTTGCTGATCATTTAATTCAGAATTTCATTTTCTTAATAGTATTACAGATGAGTTAAAATTGGCTTCACTTGCATTATTAGTTGTTGATGATTTAGTTGAAGTTACTATAAGTGCAGTTCCTACAACACCAACTGTTGCTGTTGAACCCACAATTAAAGGAATCATAACTTTTTTAACCATAATTAGCACCTCTTCATTTTGATGATAATAAGACATTATAAATTCTTCTCATATAATAAAATACTTAATTAAATATTGTTTTTAAAATTTATTTTAAATATTAATTAGATATCAATGTCCAAAAGAAAATTATATCACTAATTTAAGTAAATGTGTAATCTATTTTAATTAATGTATTTATGATTGATTCAAAAATAAATTTAATAAATTAAATTTTACCTTTTTTTCTTAATGTTCTCATTGTTTTAGCAGAAACTAAATATGTTACTTTTTTATTGTTTTCTAAAACAGTAACTTTTTGTAAATTTAAATTAAATTTTCTTCTTGTTGAATTTAAAGCATGTGAACGATAATTACCTGACATTGCTTTTTTTAAAGTTATTTGATCTTGTCTTGCCATAATTACTCCTTTATTAATTTTTTAAATTTGAAATTATTGAGTTTAAAAAATTTTATTTAAAATGATTTTATTGTTTTTATATGTTGAATATTATATATTAATAATTAAATTTTTATTTTAAAAATTTTATTTCCTATTTTTATATATTCATCAATTTTGTTAGCAAAATTTTTGAAAGCATCTTCATAAAAAGATTGATCATCT
>DBMA01000026.1 GCA_002298905.1 Mycoplasma sp. UBA710
GGCAAAGATGTTAAAATTATTGCTGTTGTAATGAATTAATAATAATTTTAAATTTAATATAAGGAATTTTATGAATACAAAAGGAACTAGATTTTTTGGTTTAGGCGGATTTCAAGAAATAGGTAAATCTACAGCCGTTATTGAACATGATGATCAAATTTTTATTGTGGATGCGGGAATTCAATTTGCTAATGGATCTCTAACAGGTGTTAAAGGAATCATTCCAGATTATCAATATTTAATAGATAATGAAGACAAAATTCAAGGATTATTTTTAACACACGGCCACGAAGATCATATGGGAGGAATAGCATATTTAATACAAAATTGTAATATTAAAAAAATTATTGCTCCATCTGTAGGGATTTCTTACATTAAATTTAAATTAGATGAAAGAAAAATTAAAACCAATATTGAATGAATTGAAATTGATAAAAATTTAGAATTAACTTTTGGTGATATGAAAGTGGATTTTTGGTCAGCTCAACATTCTATTCCAGATGCTTTTGGAATAAGATTTTCTAATAGGAATGGTTCTATGTTTTTTACAGGAGATTTTAGAATTGATTATACTCCTATAGGTTCATATCCAGATTTTACAAAGTTAGAAAAAATTGGTCAAGAAGACTTAACTGTTTTATTTTCAGATTCAACAAATGCAATGAGACCTTATCATTCTCCTAGTGAAAAAGACATTTTAAAAGCAATTCGTGAATACATGGAACAAGCACCTAAAAAAATTATTATCACAGCTTTTGCATCTAATATGTCAAGGATTAGTGCAATTATTAAAATAGCTCAAGAAATGAATAAAAAAGTAGTTGCTTTTGGTCGTTCAATGGTTAATGGAATTAATATTGCAAGACAATTGGGATATATTGATGTAGATGATTCCATTTTTATAGATAAAAAACACGTATCAAAATATGATGATAATGAATTATTAATTTTGACTACAGGTTCTCAAGGAGAGGCATTGGCAGGTCTTGCTAAAATGGCAGAAGGAAAACATCCACAAATTACTATTAAGCACAATGATTTAATTATTTTTTCTTCTTCTCCTATTCCGGGGAATAGGATTAAAATTGAATTACTAATTAATGATTTATACAAATTAGGAGCCAATATTAAAGAAAATAGAATTGATGGCTATTTACATACTTCTGGCCATGCTTATCAAGAAGAACATAAAAAAATATTTGAATTAACTAAACCAACATATTTTTTTCCATATCATGGAGAATTTAGGATGTCAGTAGTACATGGATTAACTGCTGAAAAAGCCGGTGTAGATCCAAATAATGTTATCATAGCATCTCATGGAGAAGTATATGAAATGCTTGATAGAAAAATTTTTAAAACTGATGAAAAAATAGTTTCAAATCCAATCTATATTGATGGAGAAATCGCTTCTGCTAAAAATACTAAATTAATTAATGAAAGAGAGCAATTAGGAGAAAATGGATTTGTTTATATATCTTTATTAATTGATAAAGAAAAAGCAGATATTGTAGGTAGAACTAAAATTATTACAAGAGGAACATTATATGTTAAATCTTCTACAGATATCATAAGTGATATTAGAAGAATAGTACATGGATTAGTTTTATTCACTATCAAAAATTCAGATGATTGAACATCATCTAAATTAAAAAAACATATTCAAGAAAGAGTAAAAAGTTATTTTTACAAAACTAAAAGAAGAAGTCCCTATGTTTGCATTTCTATTCAATATTTAGAAGATTTAAAATTTATTACTGTTTCTAAAGAAATTAATGCTTAATAAAATCATCTAAAATAAAATTAAAATTAATTTTTTTTTCTAAAATAGGGTTTTCTTTTCAATCTATTCCATATCTTTTAATTAACAATATTTCTCATTCTTCTAGATAAAATGTTGTGATATTTCCATATTGAATAGAAATTCTGTTCATGGTTAAAGAAGGAATTCAATTTAAATTAATATTTGGTCGAAATGAATCTATTAAAAAATATCCTTGAAAATTTTCATTGTTATAGATATGTGAACTTATTTCACATCATGTTAAATAACTATAAAATAAATTACAAAAGTTGAATCATAATTTCTTCAAAAATACAATAAAATTTTTAGTTCCTTTTAAAGATTTATAATAACCTATTTTTTGTCTCAATAAATTATTTCAAGTATAAATTTTTTCTGTCTTTTTTATATTAGCACTAATAATAAGATTAATTTTAATAATAGAAGATAACTCTTTTACAAAAAAAAATGGAGAAGTATAATAATAATCATTTCTTGTTAAATTATCTATTAAATTATCATAATTTACTTTCAAAAATTGATTATAATCTTCAACTTTCATCATTACTTCAACAATATTGTCATCATCTAATTTGACATTAGTATGCATTTTTAATAAAGATAAATTTGATAAAGAATATCAAAGGCCTAATTCTTCGCATTTTTTGTGAAAAATTGTCAAAATTTTTTCATTATTTTTATTAGTATTATCCATAAAAACATTATATTATATTTACAAGCTAAAATAAATAGTTGATATGGTAAAATTTATTAATAAATTTACAAATTTATCTATTTATTATTTTTTAAATAAAATCATATATAAATAAAAAAGTAAAGGAGCATTATGTCAAGCAATCAAAAAGAAACTAAAAATAATAAAAATAAGAGATCAGCTTCTTCTTTTTTTTCTAATTTAAATACAGATAGTTCTATTGAATACGGTTATGCTGAAAAAAATCCAAAATCAAAGTGAGCTAAATGGATTATTGGTGGAGCAATTTTAGCTGCAACAACTGTAGGAATAGCTGTTCCATGATCTCTTTCTTCTTGTACTGCATCATTAAATAGACCATATGCTTCTAGTGAGATTATGTATAGATATGAAGACCCAATAACAAAAAAAGAGGTTAATGTAACTTATAAAGAATTTGAAGAAAGAATAAATTCTATAAAAACTAATGTTACTATTTTTGAGAAATGAGATGATATCTTTTATGAAACTGTTTTAGAAGACTTATATAATGAAGAAAGAGAAGCTTATTTAAAATTTAAAGCAATTTATTATAGAATTCATAATGCTAATCCAGATATATCTAAGTTTGGAGAAAACTTGGATAAAACTTTTTCAGATATCAAAAGTGAACAAAGAAAGATTTTAGAAAATAATAAAAACACATTTCTACAAGCTTCTGGACCTAGTGGCCAAAATTGATTAAATAATTGATTGAAAGAATTGCAATCTAATTCTATTTATGGTCCTCAATCAACTGAAAATTCTACTGTTTCTTCTATACCATCTTTAGAGGAAAAAGCAATCGCATATATGGTTACTCAAAAAATCAAAAATTCTGCATTAGCAAGATATTTAGGAGCATCCATTTCTTCAAGTTCTTGAAATTTTACTGACTTGCAATTTGCTTTAGGAAATTTACAATTAGAAAATAATGGTCCAATAAAATATACATCAAATGATGGAACACAAAAAGAAATTACTATAGCGGATGCTACAACAATATGAAAATCATATTTAACACCAAACGAAAATGTTGTACAACCAAAAGAAATGAATAGTACAAACAATAATCAAATTGCAGTTTTTGAAACAAAATCTTATTCAACAAATTTTAGGAATCCATTTACTCAAACTACAAGTAATATTGCCACTTTTGCTACAACAGATAATCACTTAATTACTCTATTAAATAAATATTTTAATTTAGGTTTAATATCAAGTTTTTCAATATCAGGAATTACACCAGGTGAATCTAATGCTTCAGCTTTTAAAATAACATCTGAAGCTTTGACTTCATTATTTAAAGTGCAAATAGTAAATTCAAACCAAACATTTGCAAATTTTGCCCCTATTAGTAGATTAACCACTTTTAAAGGTTCAAACATTATCAATACTTCTAATGACCCTAATAATACAAATGCATTAGATAATCAAAAAGATAATTTATTAGTTAAAACTTTTGAAACAGAAAACAATATTTTAGGATCTTCTAAAATATTAGACTTATCTTCTTTAATTTATAAAGATTCTAATTTGGATATGTTTGGAGTAGCTGCTATAACATCTTCAGATACAGGAATAACAGATATTAATTCAACAAATGATAATTCATTATTTTCTATTTATAAATCAACAACCTCAAGAACAAATTCTAAATCTGATCCTATATCAGTATTTATGAAATTATTATTAACAATAGCTTCAAGTACAACAAATGAAATTGTCTTCAATGGATATACTTATGCAGAAACTAATTGAAATAATTTAAATTATGGAACTAAAGTAGCATCTGGTCAATTAAAAACACTAGTAAATTTAATTAAATTACATTTTGATGAAAATACTTATGAATTTAAAAATACAATTAATCCTAATGATTTTAATACACAATTAACAAATGCAATTGCAGCACTAGGAACAAATGATTTTACATTTTTAGGTCAGTTGTTAAATTGCATTTTAATAGGTGATACTACAAATATTAAAAGTAATTACTTGAATAATAGTTTATTTCAAAATCAAGTAGGCTATTGAACATTATATGAATTATCAGCCCCTGATACTCAAAACAATCAGCCAGGAACATATTTATATGTATCTGCTGATGGATTAAAAATTTTTACTAAAAAAGTTAATAATTTCTCATCAAATGATTTTAAAAATATGGCAATTAGTGATTTAAATAATACAATTAATAAAACTGGAGATTCAGAAGCATCTATATATTATGATGTTGCTTCAGTATTTAATAAATTAAATGAAAGTAATTTAATTATTTTAGATTTATTAAGTAATAATCAAAATGTAACTAAATTTAAAGAAGCAATTAAGCAAGAATTAACCAAAAATAATAACCAAGATGGAACTAATATTGAAACTGAATCAGAAAAAATTTATAATGAATTTTATAAATATGTTGATTTAAAATGAAATTTATCTTCAAATGAAACTATTACTAAAATTCAAGTTAGCATTCCTACTTCTATTTCAACTATTATAGAATCAAAAAGAATCTATGATTTTGCAACACTTAATGATTCATCAAATAATGAAAACATTGCAATTTTTCAAACATTAACTAAATACAATACAAGTGCTGTAATTAAAACAATTGATTCTATATCAGGGACATTTATTTTAAAATTAACAAATTTAATAAGATCAAATCCAAATAAAATTATTAAAAATGATCTGAAAGGAGGTAAATAATGATAAAAAAAATAATTAAAAAAACTTTTATACCATTATTAATTTCAGTCCCATTTATATCTTCTCCATTTTTAACAACTTCTTGTGCCACATTACCCACAGGTGATATTAATCGTCCATCTCAAATAGAATTATTATCTTCAGAATCTGCCAAAATAACTTTAATGGATAATTGATTAACTTCCACTTTTACTAGTTTATATGCTAATCATATTGCACAATCTAATGATAATTTAGAAACAATTTCTAATATTCGTAATACTTTAAATTATTATTTATTAAACTTAAGTTGACCTGCAGCATCAAATGCTCCATCATCATTTGCAAATAAACAAGAAAAAATAGATAGTAATGTTATTTATGGAACTTTAACACAAGAACAAAAAACAGCATTTGAAAATTTAGTTAAAGGAGCATATAAATTTTATATTTCATTTAAATCTACAATAGCAGAAACTAATGAAGAAACAAAAACAAATCCATTAGTATATTTTATTGAAAAAGCCAATTCATGAAAATCTCAAGAATACAACACAATTATTCCAATTTATTCCACAGCGGATGCAAATACATTATTAACTATTCAAGATTTTAATCCTGGATTGAAATACACTGGTTTAGATGCGTCAAATCAATTAATAGAAAATGATTTTAAAATTTTAATGTCTACAAGAGGAACATTAATTTATCAAAATGTTTTAAAACTATTAATTGGCGAAATGTATTTTTTACATTCAACAAAACAATTGATTGAAAATGGAACTAATTATAATAAAATGATAAGTAAAATGACTTATGTGGACTACATTAATACACAAGCATATGTAGGATTAAATAATGATTTTTCAACTTACATGTTCAAAAAATATATGATTGAAAATAGTCCGCAATTATTATGATCATATTCTGCAGAAGATTACACAACAGCTGTTTCTCCATCTTCAATTGTTTCTACAATTGCAGAATTTAATAATTTATCAGTTACTAAAGATACACAATTATCTACTACATTAGCTCCCGAATCAACTGAAAATACTAATAATGAAATATCAAAATTACAAGCATTTAATAGTTGTCAATTTAATGCTAATACAGATAGTAAAGGTGATTTATCATCTAATATTGATAATTTAAAAATGTTTGGAGACAATAAAGGTGGATTATTTGATTCAAAAACTAATATGTTATTTTCTTTTACAGAATTAAATGCTATTAAAGAAATTTTAAAGTATAATTCTAATTCATCAAATACAAGTAAATTATCTATTCCAAGTATTAATATCAAAACAGCTTCTAATAGTAAAAAATCTCATTCAATTACAATAAGTGATCTAGAAGTTGTGTGAGATAATCAAAATTTAACACCAAATAATAATGTTTTTACATTAACAACAAATAACAATCTTACTCAAGAATTAAAAATTAACTCAATTTCGTATTTACCTGACAAGGGAGAAGAAAAAGAAATTAATATTGTTTTTACATATTCATTTCAAAATGGAACATCAAGCACAAAACATTCATTTGATTATAATTTCACAATATCTAATTGAGGAAATAAAGATTCAAGTCAAGAAAACATATTTTCAAAACAATATCAATTTTCAGGATCAGAATCTCAAGTAGGAATTAAAATATTTGATAATTCTACATCTTTGGGAATTAGTTATTATTTAAGATTTTTACCATTGTGACAAAGTAATGGTTCAATATTAATTGGGAATAATAAGTGATATAGCAAAGGATACTGAACTTTCGAAAATACTCCTTGAAATACTCTTGATAAACAACAAAAATTAGTATATTTCTTTGTTTTATCAGATTCAAATTTATTTACTAATATTCAAAATTTTTATTTATTTAATAATTATAATGTAGAAGCAAATTCATATGAAATATCTTCTCTAATTTCTTCATTAGGTTTAAATAAAAAAACTGATGATGATCGTAGAAAAGAAGGAATAATATATTAAATCATGGAAACAATTTTTCAACAAATTATTGATAAAAAAGTAGAAGCAAAAATTCTTTTTGAAAACAAAAGAGTTATAGCTATTTATGACATAAATCCAAAAACTCCTGGTCATTTTTTAGTGATTCCTAAAGTATATTCAAGAAACTTTAAAACAATTAAAGAAAAAGATATGTTATATCTAATCAAAATTGCTAGAAAATTAGCGCTTAAAGAAATAAAAAAATTAAATGTAGATGGTTTTAGATTAATTGTTAATAACGAAGCATCAGCTAAACAAGTAATATTCCATACTCATATTCATATTATTCCTAGCGAAAAAGAGATATAAATGAAAATAAAACATTATAAAAGATATTTAGATGTTCCTCAAAAATATCGTTTTAATTTAGAAGATATTTTAGAAAATAAAACAATAGAGCAATTAATCAAAGAATTTTTTGATTTATACAAATATGAAATCAAAATTAAAGATGATAAGTATGAAAATAAAACTGTTTATTTAAAATATTTAAAAGATCATGAAAAAATAACAATTTTATTTAACAAAATTTCAAATTATATTTCTAATAAGATTTCTACAAATATTGTTGATCCTAAATTTAATAAAATGAATAATGAATTTCATTATCAATTTTCTTTATTAAATAAAGAATTAGGTCCAGAATCCACAAGAATTTTTAAGAACGAAAAGAAATTAAAAGAATGATTAAAATTGAAGAAGTTTCAATCATTTAAAAAAGATATAGAATATGCTTTAAAACAAAAAAAATACAAATTTTCTAATGAAGTAGAGCAATTTATTTTAAAAATTTCTCAAGCAGATGTAAGTGCATATAATATTTTCTCAATATTAACAAATAGTGAATTAGATTATGGATTCGCCATCTCTAAGACTAATAAGAAGATTAAAATTAATCCATCAAATAAAAATGATCTATTACTAAACAAAGATGAATCTATTAGAAAATCAACACACACAAATTGAATAAAAGCATATTTGAATCATAAAAATTCTTTATCATCTTTGTTATACCAACATATTAAAAATATTTCAGTATGAGCATTAGAAAGAAAATATACATCTTCAATTGAATCATTAATAATTGATGATCAAATGACTGAAGATTTATTGCAAAAATTATACTTAAACGTAAAAAAACATTCACACCTATTTGATAAATTTTCACAATATCATAAAAAATTCTTTGAAATTAAATATAAGAAAAAATATCAATCATGAGATTATTTATTACCTCTTGTAAAAGTAAAAATGTCTTATACAATTGAACAAATGCAAAAAATTGTTTTATCTTCACTTCAACCTATGGGAGATGAATATATTTCTATTATTAAGAAAATGTTTAAAGAGAATTGAATTGATTATTGTATTGTAGACAATAAAAGATCAGGTGCTTATTCTATTGGCCAAACATATGGAATAAATAAAAAATATATTTTAATGAATTTTGATGGCAAGATTTCATCTGTTTCTACTTTAGCTCATGAAATAGGACATTCTTTACATTCATATTTTTCTGATAAATTTCAACCTTATAATCTATCTCAATATCCTATTTTTCTTGCAGAAATAGCTTCTATATTTAATGAATTAATGTTAAATGATTATTTATTAGAAACATCAGAAAATGAAAAATTTAGATTTTATATTTTATCTGAGCAGATAAATGATTTTATTTCTACAGTAAAACAGCAAACTATGTGATCAGAATATGAGTTTGAAATTTATCACAAAATAGATAAAGGAGAATCTATTTCTACTTTTGATGATTTAAAAAAAATTTATCAGTCAGTTATTTCTCAATATACAAATAAAAAAAGAAAATATAAAGACCATCAATTATATGGATCTATAATGGTTCCTCATTATTATTATGATTTTTATGTTTATAAATATTCTATTGGATATTTAGTTGCTAATTTCTTTTTTAATCAATACAAAAAATATGGACCAGTAGCTATTAAAGATTATATCGATAATTTTTTATCAAAAGGATGTTCCGCAGATCCTATTGATCTTTTAAAGAAATGTGGTGTAAATTTAGATGATCAATCTTTTTATGAAGATGCTTTCAAAAATTTTGCTAACAAAATTGATGAATATATAAAAATAGGAAATAAAATTTTTAAAATAAAAATTTAA
>DBMA01000019.1 GCA_002298905.1 Mycoplasma sp. UBA710
TGAATTTTAGGATAATATAATCTTAAATTATCATTTTCTTTAACATTCAATGAGTAATTTGATACTAAATTAGATGGAATATCTAAATTATTTTCATCTTTAAAATTAACATTTACTTTATACATTTTTTCATTAGAGCTTAATAAAATTTTGTTAGTTTTAGTATCGACAATTTTTCATGAATGATCTAAACCTTTTATAGTTTGTTTTGTTTCATTTATTGAAATTTTAAATGGTTTATTTGAAGCAGGTATAGTGAATTCTTTTGTATATTGATTATTGTTTCCTAAATCAATTTCTATTCTAATTTTTTGTTCTTCATTTGTATAGTTTCTACAAACAGTTATAAAATCAATTGTTCCTGAATTATTACCCAAATGACTATTACTCAATAATTTAACATAAGGTTTTAATCAAAATCAAGGATAATATGTATCAAATGTTGTATTTAGCTTATCAAAAAAATAATAATGACACACAGGACAAAAATCTAAATTCGAAAGCCCATACATTAAACATGAAACTTCTGCATTGTCATTGTTTCCAGGATCAAAAGGACTATATGGTATATACATTGTTTTATTTCCAGTAAATGATTTACAATCAAAATACATAATATCTCTATAAACTTTTTTTCCTTTACTTTCAAAAGGTGTTTCTCATTTATAACCTTCAAATTCTCCTCATTTTTCTTTAGCAGATTCCTTTGAATTTGCAGTGTTTTGACCTCCACCTGGTGTATTCCATATATGATATCTATATTCATCTGATAAATGAGGAAAATTATGGGTTGCTTCATGAAGAAGTGCTTGAACAAAAGCTACAGTACTATTTGAACAAATTATGCTATGTTTTCCTGGATTATTTGTAGTTCTAAATAAAAAATCTGAATTAACAATAATACTTTTTTCAAAAATTATTGGATTAGAATCAGAAAAATAATTTTGTTTTAATTGTTCTACCAAATAATCAAGTCTTGCAGCACCATCATTAGGCATTTTTGCTGTACGTAAATCAGGATTAGTATTATTATTAACTTCAATATCAAAATATGTATTATTTACTTGTCCTGGTTTAGCTTCGTCGCCAAATATAGTTTTTGAAATAACGTTTACAGCATAAACGTTAACTAAATGAGAAAAACTTTTCATTGGTTCTGAATTAAAAATAAGATCAAATGCACCTTTAATTTTACTATTAAGATTTTCTTGATCTTGTTCTCTATAACCTTCACCAAAGATTAATCAAACTAATTTATCTTTACCTTTAACATTAATCGGTGTTACATTAAAATCAACTGGGCCAGCATTATTATTTGATTCAACAATATTATTTTCATTAGTCTTTGAATTAGCAAAATTATAATTTTGATTAATATTATTTTTTATATTTGCATTAATTAGAAAAGGTATTGAAAATATGCTAGAACATGAAAGAAACAACAATATTTTTGAAGATCTTGATTTCATAATTAATTTTCTCCCAAAATAATCTTTATATTAAATATTCTAACTTAAAAAACATTAATATAGAGATTATTGTGAAAATGCAATTTATTGCTGAACAATAAATTGTTTAATGAAAAGTGGAGCACCATATTGATTTATTTTTCCATTTATAGTAGCTTCATTATTAATATATACTGATCATCAATTTACAAGATAATGATTTCGTGGTACTTCCTTTTTTAAATAAGGAGGATTTGTGGTTAATATATTTTCTAAGCATTTATTTCCATAATCTCAATATCATGAATAATCGAAACTGCCTCATTCTCCTCCTCTACTAATTAATGTGGGATTAAAATCAGTTGGAGCTTCATGACTAAATCTTAATTCTATTTTTATTCTATCTCCTTTTTTGACACTACTTGTATTATGAACTCCTCCTGTAGAAATATGAGGTTGGAATCCATAAAATACATTTGCTTTATCTTCCTTAATAATACCTTCACCCACAGCAACAAATGTCTTTTTATTAGGATCTTCATCTTTAATATAATAATTTATTTCAGAATAATTATCACTAAACATTTGATATAAATAAAAACGAATATGATATACAAGATCTCTTTTGACATCTTCATAAGTCATGTTTTTTAAAACATCTCGATAATTTGTTTCAGTAGTGGTAACAAACTCATCAAAATAGAATTTTTCTAATTCTCCTTTATAAGAAACTGCACCTTGAGGTGTTTTTAAAATATTAATTGGTTCTTGATCTAATGTGCCTATTGTTTGTACTTCTTTGAAACCAGAAATTAACTGCATTTTCTTTACGCTATTTTCAGGGTGACCATTGTAATTTACTTGAATTTCAAAATTTAGATTTGTTGGCATTTTAAAATTATAAGAATTTTGATATAAAGTAAATAATGTAGCAACGTTTAAGTATTCTGGTTCAATTCAAAATAATTCATCAATTTCTTTATTATTTAATTCAAAATATTGTTGAATTTGACTTTGATTATATCTTGAAAATAATTTTGCTTTTATATTTTTGTATGAATCATCTTTAGCAATTATTTTTACTTTTTCTTCAATTTTTTTAACAATATCTTTTCTTGTAGCTTCTGTTGATGTAAATAATTGATAATGAAATTCTTTATCTATACTTTTGTATTTACTTTCATCATATAAATTTCAAACATATAATTTAGTTTTAATTAAATTATTTTTTGAATCAATTGTTATATCTGTAAAAGTGTATTCAAATGATGGGTTTTCAATAGCATCTGTTAAAAAAATTGGAGTTTTATTTGTTCTTAAATCAATCAATTTTTCATATATTGAATCACTATTTAAACTATTTAATTGTTCTTGAGTAAAATAATATTGATTAATACCTAATGGCATATTATTTATATAATTAGTTACATCTTCTAAGTCTTTATCAGTTGGATTTGTTGGATTTTCTATAGTAGGAAAAGTGATAGTTGATTCATCAAATTTTTTGAATCCTTTTATACAAATATTATCTTGAATAGATGTATTACCGTCATTAATTTGTAATGCAATAGTAATAAAACCTTCTAAATTATTTTTTCCATAATTAGTAATATTTAGATTTTGTTGAAAAAATTGTTCATTATATTTGTTTGGATCAGAAATATTTAATAATTCATTTCTATGTTCAATTATTTTATTTTTTAAATAATCTTGATTTATTGAATGATCTAATGTATTAATATTTGAGTCTCCTCAATTAAAAATATCTTCATTTTTAAAATAAAGATTACCAGCTGATACAGGTTTAAATCCTGTGATTGTTGTATTAAATTGTTTATTCTCGGTTCCCAAATTCCCATTTTGGTCATATCATGTTTTTGCAACTAATGAAAATGTTAAAGTAATTTGATTATTTTGGACTTCTTTATGAATTTGAATTATGTCAGAAGAAGAAGATAAATTATTATCACCAATTAAAAAAATAGCTTTATTATTAAAAATGAACTGTTCATTTATTGAACTAAGAGCATTATTTGCTTCTTGATTTGAGAAACCCAATTCTGAAGCTTCTATTGTTGATTTAATTTTAGTTTCATTTTTTTTGATAGGATCTGGATTAATAGATTTAAATCCTGTGATTGTTGTATTAAATTGTTTATTCTCGGTTCCCAAATTCCCATTTTGGTCATATCATGTTTTTGCAACTAATGAAATTTTTAAAACAATTTGATTATTTTGTATTTCTTTTTGATTTATAGTTATTGCAGAAGAAGAAGATAAATTATTATCGCCAGTTAAAAAAATATCTTTTTTATCAAAAATAAATTGCTCATTTATCAAATTAAGAGCATTATTTGCTTCTTGATTTGAGAAACCCAATTCTGAAGCTTCTATTGTTGATTTAATTTTAGTTTCATTTTTTTTAATAGGATCTTGGGAAGGTGATGATGAACAAGAGATAGCTAAAGCTGCTACTGTAGGAACAAAAATTGATGTTAGTAATATTTTCTTTTTCATATTTAATATTTTATTATAGTAAAAATAAAATTAACTAAAATATTTTTATCTCTATCAATAACAGTAATTATGCATACCTTATTTTTACCTAAACCAATCAAATCTTATAAATATGGAATATAACAATGTCTTCTTGATTTTCTACCAATTATATTTTTGAAATTTCTTATTTAGAATTTCTAAAATAAATTTCATACATTTCTATTAATATGCTAATAAATTTATTTGATTTTGTTTATTAGTTAAATAATTAATTATCTTATGTTTTCATTTAAAAACTAAAGTTAATATTTTCAATGGTGTTGATACATTATTTGACTTTGAAGATAGAGCTTCTAAGAAAACAAGATCTATACAATTAGTTGAATTAAGAAAAAATAAAGGCAATTATGAGCAATATGCATTAAATATTTATTCTCATTCAGGAACAAAAAATTGAATTTCAAAAATCAATATAATGGTATTGATTATGGTTGAGATGGTGACGAAGTTGCTTTTATTTTCATTAAAAAAGATTAAAAATATAAACATAAATTTATTAACTATTAAATGATTATTGCTCTCTATGAAGTCAATATAAAATGGATATTTTGATTGAATTTATAAACTTTCTGATGAAGA